>JAHQWE010000023.1 GCA_019633985.1 Acidiferrobacterales bacterium
AATGTCGAAAGAGAAATTTGAGAGAACGAAACCGCACGTAAACGTAGGCACGATTGGTCACGTAGACCACGGAAAGACGACGTTAACTGCGGCGATGACGAAGGTCCTGTCGGAGAAGTTTGGCGGTGCAGCGATCGATTTTGCGAACATCGACAATGCGCCGGAAGAGCGCGAGCGCGGCATTACGATTGCGACAGCGCACGTAGAGTACGAGACGGAGAGCCGTCACTACGCCCATGTTGACTGCCCCGGCCACGCTGATTATGTGAAGAACATGATCACCGGTGCGGCGCAGATGGACGGTGCGATTTTGGTTTGCTCTGCAGCGGACGGCCCGATGCCACAGACGCGAGAGCACATTCTGCTCGCGCGCCAGGTAGGTGTTCCTTACATTGTGGTTTTCCTGAACAAGGCAGACATGGTGGACGACGAAGAGCTGCTGGAGCTGGTAGAGATGGAAGTTCGAGAGCTGTTGGACAGCTATGAGTTCCCGGGAGATGACACACCGATCGTGACGGGTTCTGCGCTGAAGGCGTTGGAGGGCGATACGTCAGAGATTGGTGAAGGCGCGATTCTGAAGTTGGCCGAGGCGCTGGATAGCTACATTCCTCAGCCAGAGCGAGCGGTGGATGGAGACTTCCTGATGCCGGTAGAGGATGTGTTCTCTATATCTGGTCGTGGCACGGTGGTGACGGGTCGAGTAGAGCGCGGCATCATCAAGGTGGGCGAAGAGATCGAGATTGTGGGGATTACGGATACGGCGAAGACGACGTGTACAGGTGTAGAGATGTTCCGCAAGCTGCTTGATGAAGGTCAGGCGGGTGATAACGTAGGTATTTTGCTGCGTGGTACGAAGCGTGAAGAAGTGGAGCGCGGTCAGGTTTTGGCGAAGCCGGGATCGATTACGCCGCACACGAAGTTTGAGGCAGAGGTTTACATTCTGTCGAAGGAAGAAGGCGGTCGTCACACACCTTTCTTCAACGGTTATCGACCGCAGTTTTACTTCCGGACGACGGACGTCACAGGGGCGTGCGAGTTGCCAGATGGTGTAGAGATGGTGATGCCGGGTGACAACGTGAAGATGACGGTAGAGATGATTGCACCGATTGCGATGGAAGATGGTCTTCGATTTGCAATCCGTGAAGGCGGTCGCACAGTAGGTGCGGGCGTGGTGGCGAAGATTCTTGCTTAGTCGGCAATTATAGTCCTCGCTCAATAAACCAGACACTTAGAGAATATATCCGTGAAGGTCGAAAATCAGAAAATTCGAATCAGCCTCAAGGCTTTTGATCACAAGATGATCGATCGCTCGGCGTTGGAAATTGTCGATACAGCGCGTCGTACTGGCGCGATGGTAATGGGTCCCATTCCATTGCCAACCAAAATCGAAAGATACACGTTGCTGCGTTCGCCCCATGTTAACAAGAAGGCGCGAGACCAATTCGAAATTCGAACCCATAAGCGGATTCTGGATATCGTTGAGCCGACCGATAAAACGGTTGACGCATTGATGAAGCTGGATCTGGCGGCTGGTGTCGATGTTGAAATCAAACTCAACTAACGCCCGAAACTAAAAAGAGTAGAACCATGTCTATCGGACTGATTGGAAAAAAAATCGGCATGACCCGTATTTTCACAGAAGCAGGGGTATCACAACCTGTCACTGTGATTGAGGTAACGCCTAACCGTATTTCTCAGGTGAGAACAGAGGAAACTGATGGTTACAACGCTTTACAGGTCACAGTTGGCGAGCGTCGTGCTAATCGAGTGACCAAACCAATGAAGGGTCATTTTGCCAAAGCGGGCGTTGAGCCAGGCCGAGGAGTTTGGGAGTTTCGCCTGGAAGAACCAGTTGAAAATGAAGTGGGGAGCGATCTCACTGTCGAAATTTTTGCAGAAGGTCAAGAAGTAGATGTAACCGGGCAAACAATTGGTAAAGGTTTTGCTGGTGCAATGAAACGGCATCACTTCAAAGGCGGTAGAGCGACCCATGGTAACTCTAAAGCCCACCGTCTTCCTGGTTCGATTGGTCAAAACCAGGATCCAGGCAAGGTTTTTAAAGGCAAGAAAATGGCAGGACACCTTGGTGCCAAGCAGCGATCACAGCAAAACTTGCACATCGTCCGTGTAGATAGCGAGCGTAATTTGCTTTTGGTGAGTGGCTCGGTACCGGGTTCAAAAGGGTCGGATGTCATCGTTCGGCCCGCAGTTAAAGCGGCAGTAGCGGCTGGGTAATAGCGCTTTCGAACGCAGTAGAAACAATTTATAGAGAATCGAACAATGTCTGTTCAGTTATCAATTAACAAATCCAGCGGTGGTGAAGCCGGCAAGATCGACTTGTCTGATGCCTTCGGCGTTGATTACAACGAGCCACTGATTCACCAGGTTGTTGTCGCCTATCAAGCGGCCGCAAGATCTGGAACAAAGGGTCAAAAAAATCGCTCAGCCGTCAAGGGAGGGGGAGCGAAACCCTGGCGTCAGAAAGGTACCGGTCGCGCTCGAGCAGGAACCATTACCAGCCCGATCTTCCGGGGCGGCGGACGCGCATTTCCTGCATCCACCCGGGATTACTCACAAAAAGTTAATCGCAAAATGTATCGCGCAGCTATGCGGTCTATTTTGTCAGAACTCGCGCGGCAGGATCGCCTGGTGGTCGTCGATAGCATCGCGATGGATGCACCAAAGACAAAGGAGATGACAACGCTGTTGTCTAACCTGAATGCAGACAAGGCGCTAATCGTTCTGGCTGAAGATAACGCCAATATCGAATTGTCTGCTCGTAATTTGAATTCGGTTGAAGTGATCAATACCGGTGAAGTGGATCCAGTGAGTTTGCTTAGCTATGAAAAGATCATTATGACCGTAGATGCGGCCAAGATTATTGATGGAGTATACAAATGAGCAATGTGACCTCAGTGAAAGACGAGCGCTTGTTTCAGGTTATCTTGCGACCGGTAATTTCGGAAAAATCTACGATTGCTGCGGACAAAGATCATCAGATTGTATTTGAAGTATTGCCTGATGCGACCAAAACCGAGATCAAGAAAGCAGTGGAGAAACTGTTCGAAGTGAAAGTACAAACAGTACAGGTTGTTAACGTACGCGGAAAAGTCAAACGTTTTGGTCGTTTCCCTGGCAAGCGCAACAACTGGAAGAAAGCCTATGTGCGTCTTCAGGAAGGTCACGATATTGACTTTCTTGGATTGACCGGCGCGTAAGGCAGTAAAACGAATATTAGCTTAAGAGCGTAAAAAATGGCATTAGCAAAACAAAAACCGACTACACCAGGCCGTCGCGGTATGGTGAAAGTGGTGACCGAGGACTTGCATAAAGGCAAGCCATACGGTCCACTGCTTGAGGCAAAGAAAGCCATCAGTGGTCGCAACAATGAAGGTCGCATCACGGTGCGTCACCGTGGTGGTGGTCACAAGCGACATTATCGTGTAATTGATTTCAAGCGTAACAAGGACGGGGTGCCGGCTCTTGTTAAGCATATTGAATACGATCCGAACCGAAGCGCGCATATCGCTTTGCTGGTGTATAAAGATGGTGAGCATCGTTACATGATTGCGCCTCGTGGTATCAAAGCCGGTGATTCTGTAATGTCCGGTGTTGGTGCACCATATAACCCGGGTAACTGTTTACCTTTGCGCAATATTCCTGTTGGTACCATTGTGCACTGTGTTGAACTCAAACCTGGCAAGGGTGCCCAGCTGGCGCGCTCAGCTGGTGCTTCAATCCAGTTTATTGGTAAGGAAGGGGCTTATGCTCAGCTTCGTTTGCGATCTGGTGAAATGCGCAAAGTGCTGCTGGATTGTCGAGCCACTATCGGTCAAGTTGGTAACTCCGAGCACAGTCTGAAGAAGCTGGGTAAGGCTGGTGCGAAGCGCTGGCGCGGTATTCGACCGACGGTTCGTGGTGTTGCTATGAACCCTGTAGATCACCCACATGGTGGTGGTGAAGGTCGTACATCAGGTGGTCGTCACCCGGTTTCGCCGTGGGGCGTTCCAACAAAGGGATATCGTACTCGTTCTAACAAACGCACTTCTTCAATGATTATTCGTAGAAGGAAGAAATAACTATGCCACGTTCTATTAAAAAGGGTCCTTTTGTGGATCATCATCTCTGGACCAAGGTTGAAAAAGCCAAGGAAGAGAATTCTCGAAAGCCAATCAAAACCTGGTCACGACGTTCAATGGTGATGCCGGAGTTTGTTGGCCTGACGATTGCTGTCCACAACGGACGCCAGCATATGCCAATACTGATTAACGAGAACATGGTTGGACACAAGTTGGGTGAATTCGCGCCAACTCGTACCTACCGTGGTCACACAGCTGGAAAGAAGGCGAAATAGTCATGCAAGCTAAATCAATTTCAAGGTACGTCCGTCTCTCGCCTCAAAAATGCCGACTGGTCGCTGATCAAGTGCGTTCAATGCCGGTGGAAAAAGCGCTAGAGCTGTTGCAGTTCAGTCCAAAGAAAGGTGCGCTTCCCGTACGTAAGACGTTGGATTCCGCTATCGCTAATGCTGAGCACAATGAGGGTGCTGACATTGATGAGCTGTGGATCAACGAGATCATGGTTGATGAAGCGCCCACTTTAAAGCGTTTTCGCGCTAGAGCAAAAGGCCGCGGTACTCGAATTTTGAAGCGTAGTTGTCATATCACTGTCAGCGTCAGTGATGAAGAGCGGCCGCGTAAGAAATCACGTAACACTAACTAGGAGATAACAAGATGGGTCAAAAAGTACATCCAAATGGCATGCGTCTTGGTATTTCCAAAGACTTTAATACTAAGTGGTATGCATCCAGCAAGGATTATGCGGGCACGTTAGCGAGCGATCTGAAGTTGAGAAAATACATTACAAAGCGACTTTCCAATGCGGCGGTCAGTAAGATCATGATTGATCGACCTGCTCAAAATCTGAATGTAACGATATTTACTGCTCGTCCAGGAATTGTGATCGGAAAGAAGGGTGAGGATATTGAAAAGCTTCGCTCGGAATTGTCAAAGCTCAATGGCTCTCCGGTACAGGTTGCTGTAGAGGAAATTCGTAAGCCAGAATTAGATGCCAAGCTGGTCGCTGAAAACATTTGTCAGCAGTTGGAAAAGCGTATCATGTTCCGACGAGCGATGAAGCGTGCGGTTCAAAACTCTATGCGTTTAGGCGCTGAGGGAGTGAAGGTAATGCTGTCAGGTCGCCTGAACGGTGCTGAGATTGCCCGAACTGAGTGGTACCGCGAAGGACGAGTTCCGCTCCACACATTGAGAGCGGATATCGACTACGGTGTTCACGAAGCGCTAACAACCTACGGCATCATCGGTGTCAAGGTTTGGATTTTCAAAGGTGAGGTGTATGAACAGGAGAAACCTGTTGAAACCACCGAGCAAAAAACTGAGGCTGCCTGAGAGGTTTACTGATCATGCTTCAACCAAAAAGAACTAAATTCCGCAAGCAGATGAAGGGTCGCAATCGCGGCCTGGCGACTCGCGGTAACCGTGTGAGCTTCGGCGAATTCGGACTTCAATCATCAGGCCGTGGTCGCTTAACGGCGCGTCAGATCGAAGCGGCTCGTCGAGCGATTACACGCCATGTAAAAAGAGGTGGGCGTATCTGGATTCGGATATTCCCTGACAAGCCTATTTCCAAGAAACCACTCGAAGTTCGAATGGGTAAAGGAAAGGGTAACCCTGAGTATTGGGTAGCGTTGGTACAACCAGGCACCATGCTTTACGAAATCGAAGGTGTGCCAGAAGAGTTGGCGCGAGAAGCATTTCGTTTAGCTAGTGCAAAGCTTCCCATTAAAACAACCTTTGCACAACGACAGGTAGGTTAATGAAAGCCGCTGAAATGAGATCGAAAAGCGCCTCTGAATTAAAAGAGGAGTTAACTAACCTCCGTCAGGAACAATTTAACCTGCGCATGCAACGCGGTGCCGGACAGCTGGCTAATCCAGCTCGCTTTGGAATTGTGAAAAAAGAAATTGCGCGTATCAAGACCGTATTGACCGAGAAGGCCGGAAACTAAGATGACAGACAAGACTGAAAAATCTGCACGTTCGTTGCAAGGCAACGTGGTGAGTGCGGCCATGGATAAAACCATCACAGTATTGGTTGAACGTCAGGTTAAACACCCGCTTTACAAAAAGTACATTCGCCGATCTACCAAGTTCCATGCTCATGATGAAAATAATGAGTGCGGCGCAGGTGATGTGGTACGAATTGAAGAATGCCGCCCGATATCCAAGCAGAAAAGCTGGCGTCTGGTGGAAGTTGTCACTAAAGCAGTATAGGAGTAGACGATGATTCAGATGCAATCAATGCTGTCAGTAGCTGATAACAGCGGCGCTAAGCGCGTTATGTGTATCAAGGTACTAGGCGGATCGAAGCGTCGTTACGCTGGTATCGGCGACATTATCAAGATCTCGATCAAAGAGGCGCTGCCAAACAGTCGGGTTAAGAAAGGTGATGTATATAGCGCGGTTATCGTGCGAACACGAAGCGGCGTACGACGCCCTGACGGATCGTTGATTCGTTTTGATCGTAACGCCGCGGTATTGCTGAACGCAAACAATCAACCTGTAGGGACGCGAATTTTTGGCCCGGTAACCCGAGAGTTGCGTTCAGAAAAATTTATGCGAATTATTTCGCTTGCACCCGAAGTCTTATAGGGTTTCGGGTTCGTAACGAAAAACACTGCTGTTTAAGAGATAAACAACATGCAAAGAATCAAAAAAGGTGACGAAGTCATTGTGATTGCCGGTCGCGACAAAGGTAAGCGTGGAAACGTACTGAGTCTGACCAAAGATGATCGCGCTTATGTTGACAATGTTAACCTGGTTAAAAAACACAAGCGTGGCAACCCCAATACTGGTGAAACCGGTGGGATTGTCGAACAAGAAGCCGCAATTCATCTGTCCAATATCGCGTTGTACAACGCAGCAACTGACAAGGCAGATCGAGTAGGTTTTAAAACATTGGAAGACGGACGCAAAGTGCGGGTCTTCAAATCAAATGGCGAAGTGGTTGACCTCGCGTAAGCGGTGGGTTGATTGACTGAAACCAGTATTTGACGAAATAAATCATGAGTCGATTAGAAGAGTTATACAAGAGCGAAATCGCGCCGAAGTTGAATGAGCAGTTCAAATTCAGCAGTGCAATGCAGATTCCGCGCATCACCAAGATCACATTGAATATGGGCTTGGGTGAAGCTGTGGCAAACAAGAACGTATTGCAGAATGCTACTGCAGATATTGAAAAAATTACCGGACAAAAGCCGGTTGTGACTAAGGCAAAGAAATCCGAAGCAGCGTTTAAAATTCGCGAAGGCTGGCCAATTGGTGCCAAAGTTACGCTGCGCAGGGAGCGTATGTATGAATTCCTGGATCGTTTGATTACCGTAGCGATTCCAAGAATTCGTGACTTTCGTGGGCTTTCGGCTAAGTCTTTTGACGGTCGAGGCAACTATTCATTTGGTTTAAAGGAGCAGATTGTGTTCCCTGAAATCGATTACGACAACATTGACGCTTTGCGCGGTATGGATATCTGTATTACCACCAGCGCGGCAAATGACGATGAAGCACGTGCGCTTCTTCGAGCGTTTAACTTTCCGATGAAGAACTAATCTTATGGCGAAGAAATCCATGATAGCTCGCGAGAACAAGCGTTCTCGTCTTGCTGCGAAACATGCTGCTAAACGCGCTTCTTTGCGCGCGAAAATCGTTGATGCAGAAACCAGCGGTGCAGATCAATGGGATGCAATGATTGCACTACAAAAGCTGCCGCGTGATTCGGCGAAAGTGCGCAAGCGCAATCGTTGTGCCTTGACAGGCCGACCACATGGTTATTTTCGAAAGTTTGGTTTGTGCAGAAACCAGCTTAGAGAAGTGATTATGCGAGGCGAAGCGCCTGGTGTAGTTAAGGCAAGCTGGTAAGAGGAGAAAGAATATGAGTATGTCTGATCCAATCGCCGACATGTTGACCCGAATTCGTAATGGTCTTCATGCCGAGAAAGCGGATATTTCAATGCCTGCTTCTCGCACCAAAGCTTCCATCGCGGAAGTTTTAAAGCAAGAGGGTTACATCAAGGGCTATAAAACCGCCGGCGAAGGTGCTACTAAGACGCTGGATATCGAACTCAAGTATTTTCAAGGCGCTCCTGTCATAGAAGAAATTATACGAATCAGTAAGCCTGGACGGCGTGTATACGCGGGTGCAAGCGATATTCCAAAAGTACGAGATGGCCTTGGAGTGGCGTTGGTATCCACTTCCCGCGGCATCATGACTGATAAATCTGCCCGCGAAAGTGGTGTGGGTGGAGAAATACTGTGTACCGTATTCTAAATCGGTATCAGTAGAGGAGAATTTGACATGTCACGAATTGCAAAAGCACCGATTTCAGTACCGACTGGAGTTGAGGTGAAAATTAACGGCGACCAGTTTTCAGCGAAAGGTCCCAAGGGCGAGCTCGCCATGAACCTGATGGCCGGTATTGGTCTGGTTCAAGACGACGGCTCGCTTCAAGTCAGTGTTACTACTGATAACGCAAAAGAAGCAAAGCGCTTGATTGCGATGTCGGGAACCACTCGGGCGCTGGTCAACAACATCATTACTGGCGTCAGCACCGGTTTTGAAAAAACATTGACGATCATTGGTGTTGGTTACAGAGCAGCAGCGCAAGGCAAGAAGCTGAATTTAACGCTAGGCTTTTCCCATCCAGTGGAATACGAGTTACCTGAGGGTGTGACTGCAGAGACACCGAATCAGACAACAATCGTTCTGCGGGGTGCCGATAAGCAGGTGTTGGGCCAGGCGGCAGCGGAGATAAGACAATTTCGTCCACCAGAGCCTTACAAAGGCAAAGGAATCCGATATGCAGATGAATATGTACTGCGTAAACAGGCAAAGAAGAAGTAATTCGTAGTATTACGAGTTCTGACAGAATACCGAAGAGATTAAGTAACAATGAGCGACAAGAAAACGTCCCGACTTAGACGAGCCAGAAAGACCCGCGCGAAAATCGCCGGTCTGGAGGCAGTCCGATTGTCTGTACACCGCACTCCACGGCACTTTTACGCACAGGTAATTGATGCTGCCAGTGAGAATGTGTTGGCCTCTGCTTCTACACTGGATGCGGGTCTGCGTAAGGAATTAAAGTACACCGGCAATGTCGAAGCTGCATCGGCGGTTGGCAAGCTACTTGCTGAGAAAGCAGTATCGGCTGGTGTTGAAGCGGTTGCATTTGACCGTTCTGGTTTTCGTTACCATGGTCGTGTGAAGGCTTTCGCCGAAGCGGCACGTGAGAACGGTTTAAAATTTTAGAGATAGACAAACATGGCTAATCCAAAAGATCGCGATAACGCACGTAAGGACAACTACCAGGAGCAGTTGATTAATGTGCGTCGAGTTTCAAAAGTCGTCAAAGGCGGCCGAATTTTCGGTTTCTCAGCTTTGACCGTTGTGGGTGACGGAGAAGGGCGTGTTGGCATGGGCCGAGGAAAAGCTCGAGAAGTGCCAATCGCGGTTCAAAAAGCGATGGATGACGCAAGACGCAACATGTTTAAGGTTCAGTTATCAGGTGACACGATTCCGTATCCGCTCGTCGGCCGCCACGGTGCCGCTCAGGTGGTGATGCGTCCTGCATCAGAAGGTACCGGTATCGTTGCTGGCGGCACGATGCGCGCAGTATTTGAAGTGTTGGGCCTCGAGAACGTGCTCTCTAAAGTGATCGGCACTACCAATCCGGTCAATGTAACCCGTGCCACGATTGACGGATTGCGAAGTATGCGGAGCGCTACGCAGGTTGCGGCCAAGCGTGGCAAGAAAGTTAAAGAACTCTAAATCAGATAGAGACAAGAGATACTGACAATGGCAGAACAAAAGAAATTACAGGTGACTTTGGTCCGCAGCATGAATGGCCGACTGAAGAAGCATCAAGCCTGTGCGCGTGGTCTTGGGCTGCGACGTATGCATCACACTGTTGAAGTAATCGATACTCCGGAAAACCGCGGAATGATTAACAAAATTCAATACATGTTGGATTGTAAGGAAGTCTGAGTCAGGCCCTTATTTTTTGACATTCATACAGAGATAGCTAAATGACAATGCGACTAAATTCAATCAAACCCGCTGACGGCGCCCGAGTATCAGGAAAGCGTGTTGGTCGGGGTATTGCAGCGGGCCAGGGAAAAACCTGCGGACGCGGTGTGAAAGGGCAGAAGTCCCGATCTGGCGGTTTTCATAAAGTCGGTTTTGAAGGTGGTCAAATGCCTTTACAGCGACGCTTGCCTAAACGGGGGTTTAGCAGCCGTGTAAATCGAAATGCCGCCGAGATTCGACTGAATGAGTTGGCCATGGTTGATGGTGATGTTGCAGATCTCAAAAGTTTACAGAAAGCGGGTGTAATTGGTTTGTATGTCGATCGTGCGAAAGTCATTTTGTCTGGCGAAATAAGTCGTGCGATTACCGTTAAAGGCCTGGGTGCAACCAAAGGTGCTCGGGAAGCAATTGAAAAAGCGGGTGGTTCGGTAGATAACTAATGGCTAAGAAAAACGCCCCTTCCGCTGGCATGATCGCCAGCATGTCTGAGCTCAAACAACGTATCTTGTTTGTTCTGGGGGCGCTCATCGTCTATCGGATTGGTACTTATATCCCTGTTCCTGGGGTAGATTCCAATGCGATTGCTGAGCTGTTTGCCCAAACCCGAGGTTCAATTGTTGATGTGTTCAACATGTTCTCCGGTGGCGCATTGAGTCGTCTATCGATTTTTGCGCTTGGCGTAATGCCATACATTTCATCGTCTATCATCATTCAGATGATGACAACGATTGTTCCAAAACTGGAGCAATTGAAAAAAGAAGGAGAGGCAGGCAGACGCAAGATTACGCAGTACACTCGATACGGTACAGTCATTCTGGGCTTGTTTCAGGCAATCGGAATTTCGGTGGCGATTGAGAGTATGCAAGTCGGTGGTTCCCAGGTAATTTTAATTCCGGGTCTTGGATTTAAGATCATTTGTGCTGCAAGTCTAGTAGCGGGCACTATGTTTTTAGTCTGGCTTGGTGAGCAGGTGACTGAAAGAGGTATTGGTAACGGGATTTCTCTGATCATCTTTGCTTCTATCGTAGCAGGCTTGCCTTCAGCGGTAACCGGCACATTAGAGTTGGCGCGAACTGGCGCGTTCTCTCCCCTATTTGTACTGGGTCTTTTTGTTGGCGCCATCGCAATCACTTTTTGTGTGGTTTTTGTAGAGCGTGGCCAGCGAAGGATTACGGTCAATTACGCAAAGCGACAGCAAGGGCGGAAAATGATGGCTGGCCAAAGCAGTCATCTGCCGCTTAAGCTCAATATGGCTGGTGTTATCCCACCGATATTCGCTTCCAGCCTGATTCTGTTTCCAGCGAGTATTGGTAGTTGGTTTGGGCAGGCGCAGGGAATGGGATGGTTGAACGATATGGCGACCAAGTTGCAGCCTGGGGAGCCGGTGTACACGTTGGTATATGGTGGAATGATTATTTTCTTCTGCTTTTTCTACACAGCGATGGTGTTCAACCCAACCGAAATTGCAGATAACCTGAAGAAGTCCGGCGCATTTATCCCGGGAATTCGACCAGGTGCACAAAGTGCGAAATACATTGATAGTGTCGTTTCCAAACTCACTTTAGTTGGCGCGATCTACATTACTGTCGTTTGCTTGATTCCCGAATTTTTGATCGTTCAGTACAGCGTACCGTTTTATTTCGGTGGTACCTCACTGTTGATCATTGTAGTAGTGACCATGGATCTGATCTCTCAGGTGCAGTCACATTTGATGTCTCGACAATATGAGAGCATCTTGAAAAAATCCAGCCTCACTGGCACCCCTGGCGGCTTACGCTAAACAGGAATCAGGCAGGCAAAAACAGTTAAAACTGGAGAAAAGCGATGAAAGTAAGAGCTTCCGTGAAGAAAATTTGCAGAAACTGCAAAGTGATCCGTCGAAATCGCACGGTGAGAGTGATTTGCAGTGACCCTCGACATAAACAGCGGCAGGGTTAGAAAATACCGAAGTGATTGAAAAACCGGGTGATTGTGGTAAGCATTTGAATTTGCTAGAATATGCGCCCTTCGATTTCAGTCAGCTGATTGATTAATAAACATTTTTTGAGAAGATAACGTGGCACGAATTGCTGGAATTAACCTGCCGAATCATAAGCATATCGAGATCGGACTGACCTCGATTTATGGCATTGGTCGAACAAGCGCACAAAAAATTTGCGATGAAGCGGGTGTACCTCGTAACACCAAAGTGCAAGCTCTTACCGAAGAGCAAGCGGAAAAACTGCGTGCAGAGACCGCAAAGTATGAAGTGGAAGGTGACCTTCGCAGAGAAGTGTCTATGAACATCAAGCGATTGATGGATCTGGGATGCTACCGTGGACATCGTCATCGTCGTGGCTTACCAGTAAACGGTCAGCGTACCAAAACCAACGCGCGAACCCGAAAAGGTCCGCGTCGTGCAGTTAAAAGATAATCGTAGGTAAATCATGGCCAAGGGCGCAACAAAAAATACCCGGGCGAAAGCCAAGGTTAGAAAAAACGTTTCAGAAGGTATCGCGCATATCCACGCGACTTTCAACAACACGATTGTGACAATCTCTGATCGTCATGGCGATACACTTTGCTGGGCTTCTGCTGGTAACTCTGGCTTTAAGGGTTCTCGTAAAAGCACACCATTCGCTGCCCAGATGGCTGCGGAGTCCTGTGGTAAGAAAGCACAGGAGATGGGTGTGAAACAGCTGGAAGTCAAAGTGAAAGGACCAGGTCCTGGAAGAGAATCTGCTGTTCGGGCACTCAATGCGCTTGGTCTGGAGATTCATGCGATCTCGGATATAACCCCGATCCCACACAACGGCTGCCGTCCTCCAAAGAGAAGACGAGTCTAATCACAGTTAAAAATACCGTCCCGGTTGACGATGCACCGGGACTACAGAACATTAAATTTTAATCCAGGCTCCCTGAATAGCCTGGTTCAATTCTTCGGAAAGCATTATGGCAAGATATATTGGTCCAACTTGTAAACTGGCGCGACGTGAGGGCACAGATCTGTTCCTCAAGAGTCCCGTAAGAACCATTGATTCCAAGTGTAAATTTGACCGCGCTCCTGGGGTAAAACCGGGAGGTCGCCGACCTCGCACCACTGTCTATGGTACTCAGCTGCGCGAGAAACAGAAACTCCGTCGTATGTACGGTGTGTTGGAGAAACAGTTTCGTGCTTATTATGCCGAAGCTGCGCGTTTATCCGGTTCTACTGGTCTCAATCTTCTTCAACTGCTGGAAAGTCGTCTAGACAATGTTGTTTATCGAATGGGTTTTGGCGTTACTCGTGCCGAGTGTCGGCAGCTAGTGAGCCATAAGTCTGTGATGGTCAATGGCAAGAAAGTAAACATCGCTTCGTACAATGTGAAGGCAGGCGATGTAATCGAAATCACTGAAAAATCGAAGAAGCAGCTGCGAATTACTTCAGCTATGGAGATTGCCGAACAAATTGGCATCGTTCCCTGGGTTGAGGTTGATGTGAAAGCCGTCAAGGGGGTTTTCAAGTCGTTACCAGATCGAGCAGATCTACCGCCAGATATCAACGAAGCTCTGGTGGTGGCGCTTTACTCCAAGTAACAGCTGGCTGCTTAGATATGCAGCCAACAAATTTGGGGTGACTACCCCGACAGTAAGCGTTATTCATTTGGACTGCGCTTGAATTTTTAGTTTAACTTCGTCTTATTGCGAGGAAAAAATATGCAGGATCCCACCATTGAATTTTTGCGACCGCGACTTGTGGAAGCCAAGAATATCGATGACAAGCATTCCCGGATCACCATTGAACCGTTAGAGCGAGGTTTTGGCCACACTCTTGGAAATGCGCTGCGTCGTATTTTGTTGTCTTCAATGCCTGGCTGTGCGATTACCGAAGTCAGAATCGAAGGTGTTCTTCACGAGTATTCGGCGCTGGAAGGCGTTCAGGAAGACGTGTTGGATATTTTGATGAATTTAAAGGGTCTTGCCCTGATCATGCACACTCGATCTGAAGCTACTCTGAGTGTAAAAAAGAAGGGTTCAGGCCCGGTCACCGCTGGTGATATCGAATTGATCGATGACGTTGAGGTTGTAGATCCTGATCATCATATTGCTACCCTGGCTAAAGATGGTTCGATTGAAATGGAAATTACCGTGCGTCGTGGTAGAGGATATGAAACTGCAGAGAGCCGTATGCAGGATACCGATGAAAGTCGAGCAGTGGGTGTTATCCAGCTGGACGCTTCATTTAGCCCGATTCACAAGATTTCGTATAGCGTTGAAGACGCTCGCGTGGAACAGCGCACCGATCTGGATCGACTAATACTTGATGTGGAATCAAACGGCTCTATCGATCCGGAAACAGCAGTACGACGTGCGGCAACGATTTTACATGATCAAATTTCTGTTTTTGTTAACCTTGAAGAATCTATGATTCAAAGCAAGGTGGAAGAAGAGCCCGAAATTGATCCAATCCTTATCCGTCCAGTAGATGATCTCGAACTTACCGTTCGATCAGCCAACTGTTTGAAAGCTGAAAATATCTATTACATTGGCGATTTGGTACAGCATACTGAGACAGAACTTCTAAAAACTCCTAATCTGGGTAAGAAGTCGTTAACAGAAATTAAGGATGTCCTCGCACAGCGAAATCTGGTCTTGGGCGTGAAACTTGAAAATTGGCCGCCAGCCTCACTTGTGAAAGAAGAGGAAACCGGTGGTTTTGGTATGGGTGGACTCTAATGAGACACAGACTTTCCGGGCGTAAGCTCAATAGAACCTCATCTCATCGCAAGGCGATGCTGGCTAATATGGCCAACTCATTGTTCCTGCATGAGCAAATTAAGACAACGCTTCCAAAAGCGAAAGAGCTGAGACGAGTTGCGGAGCCTTTGATTACACTGGCAAAAACCCCTAGTGTTGCCAACCGCAGGCTTGCATTCTCACGACTTCGCGACCGTGAGATGGTGTCCAAGTTATTTGACGAGCTTGGGCCTCACTTTCAGTCCAGACCGGGAGGCTATCTACGCATTTTAAAGTGTGGACATCGAGTTGGAGACAACGCACCGATGGCGTATGTTCAGCTCGTGGATCGAGATTTGTCTAGTGACGTCGAGGAAGACGACGAGGACTAGATTGGAACTATCTATCCCGCTTCGGGTAGACAACCAGTTAAAGAATTAAGCGCCTCTGGCGCTTTTTTCATTTATGCGCCCCTGGCATCTCCTCGGTATCTCCTCCTCGAAGCTGTTCAGCGCAGTACCAGTGTTTCAGCGCCAAGCGGATTTACATACTCAGGGAGAAATAGCAGATACAATCGGTCTAGTTCGACGCTGAAGCTCAGCCAGTTTTAACGCAAGTCGCTTTGTTCTTACCAGGATTAATCTACCACGCGCAAGTATGCTTACTCAGGAATCAAAAGCTTATCTGAAATCGCCGGAAATGCTACTGATGGTGATGGCTTCCGCGGTGCCACTTTCTTTTGCTACCTGGTCGGCAATGATTAACAACTTCACTATCGAAGTTGCCGGTTTTTCTGGAAAAGAATTCGGCATCTTGCAAAGCATTCGTGAGGTGCCGGGATTTCTCGCGTTTGCGGTTATCTTCTTTTTAATTTTCATTCGTGAGCAGAGTCTGGCGATGGTTTCATTGCTCGTAATGGGTATTGGTACTGCGTTGACAGGGTATCTACCCACCGTCGTGGGCCTTTACTGTACAACTTTGCTAATGTCGTTCGGATTTCACTACTATGAAACCCTGCAGAATTCGTTGTCACTACAGTGGCTAGAAAAAGATCGAACAGCGATTGCACTCGGTCGAATGCTGGCGGTTGGTTCATTCACATCTTTGATCGCTTTCGCGCTGATCTATGGTGGGTTGCAGTTTTTTACGCTTTCTTATCATTCGATTCTACTAGCCGGCGGGGGCGCGAGTGTATTATTGGCGCTGATAGCCTGGGTGTGTTTTCCCAAATTTCATTCCAAATATGAGCAACATAAGCGACTGATATTGCGCAAACGCTACTGGCTTTACTATGCATTGGTGTTTTTTTCTGGAGCCCGCAGGCAGATTTTTATCGTGTTCGCGGGATTTATGATGGTGGAGAAGTTTGGTTTCTCTGCGGCAAATCTAACCCTGTTGTTTCTAATCAATTGCGCGATCAATATTTGGCTTGCTCCGTTGATTGGAAAGATGGTGTTCAAGTGGGGGGATCGTCAATCGCTGATTTTTGAATATGTTGGATTGATGATTATTTTTACCAGCTATGCGTTTGTTACCCATGCTGGGCTGGCAGCGATCCTGTACGTGTTAGATCATTTGTTTTTTGCCCTTGCCATTGCCATTAAAACCTACTTTCAAAAAATCGCAGATCCACAAGAGATTGCTTCTACTGCGGGGGTGGCGTTTACGATCAACCATATCGCAGCGGTTATCTTGCCGGCAGCGTTGGGGCTGGTTTGGTTGACCTCGCCACAACTGGTATTCTTGACGGGCACTGCATTTGCTGCCTGTTCGCTTATTTTAGCGATGCTCATACCAAACCACCCGGAACAGGGCAGGGAAGTAGCAATGCCACTTTTCTTCTCCTCAGCGAAGTTGTAAATCGTATAGCAACTTTGATCGATAGCAACACTTCAATCCAATAATCTGACTCTATGAGCAAACAAACAATTACAGTGATACCTGGCGACGGTATTGGACCGGAAATTACCAAAGCTACTCTCCGTGTTCTCGATGCAGTTGGTGCAGACTTAGAATATGACATGCAATTGGCGGGGCTCACTGCCATAGAGGCAGGAAAAGAATTAATTCCCGAGCAAACCCTTGATAGTATTAGGGCGAACAGTATCGCTTTGAAAGGACCGCTAACGACCCCCATTGGCAAGGGTTTCACTAGCTTGAACGTGATGTTACGCAAAGAGTTCGATCTGTACGCCAATGTCAGACCGGCAGTGACTCGTGATGGCATAGAATCAAGATATCAAGATATCGATCTGATCACGGTGCGAGAGAATACTGAAGGGATGTACTCTCAAGAGAAACAGACCCTATCCGAAGATGGTGAAAGGGCTGAATCTGTTAGCGTGATAACTCGTGTTGGGGCGGAGAGAGTATTACGATTCGCTTTCGATATGGCAAAGCGGCAAGGGCGAAAAAAAATTGCGGTGGTGCATAAGGCCAACATTCTCAAAGCCACTTCAGGGTTGTTCCTTGATGTCTCCCGCGACATTCGCGAAGAATATGATGAGCTGGAGACCACAGAGTTAAGTGTGGACAACGCTTGTATGCAACTCGTGGTTCGTCCAGAGCAATTTGATGTGATCGTCACCACGAACCTCTTCGGCGATATTATTTCCGATCTCTGTGCAGGACTTGTTGGGGGGTTAGGCATGGCGCCTGGCGCAAATATTGGCGATGATGCAGCAATATTTGAGGCGGTGCATGGCTCCGCACCCGATATCGCAGGTAAAGGTATAGCCAATCCTTTTGCACTGACCCTCGCTGCTACTATGATGCTAGATCAGTTGGATCAACCTGAAGCAGCGCAGCGTATCCGTTCAGCGATCAACAATGTAATCAAAGAGAAAGATCGATTGACCGGAGATCTTGGTGGCACCTCGGGCACACAGGAAATCGCAGATGCTGTGATTGAGCGATTATGAGATGGAAAGGGCGAACAAGCTTTCTTTTGACGATTAGGGTAGCGTGATATTGTTTTCATCGCTATTGCGATAAATGACCCCGGAACGTCCAATCAGTGTGACCAGTTCCGCTCGAGACTGGCTACAAATCGAATCCAGCAGCGCTGCTCTTGCGTCGCGTTCACCGGCGGGTAGCTTGATTTTGATCAATTCGTGGTGGGCCAAGGCGCGGTCGATCTCATCCAAAACCGTGGTTTGGAGACCTTTCTGTCCAACGGTCACCACCGGTTTGAGATTATGTGCCAAACCTTTGAGATGTTTTTTTTGTTTAAGAGTGAGTGCTGTCATGCAGCGGATTCTATCGCGTTAATGCACTATGAGTCGGAATAAAAGTAAAAGAAAACGAAAAACCAGTAACTGGGCTAACAAGCAAGAAACTGATCACTTCGTTAAAAAAGCCAGAGCAAGCGGATTTCGTGCACGGGCCGCTTTTAAACTTGAGCAAATCGACAATAAAGTAGGTTTAATCAAACCAGCTTCCCGAATAGCAGATTTGGGTGCCGCCCCAGGGAGTTGGTCGCAATACGCGGTAAAAAAACTGAATCAGCCTGGTCAAATTGTCGCGGTGGACTTACTGCCGATGCGAGAGATTCCTGGGGTGCAATTTATTCAAGGAGACTTCACCGATCCCGAAATTATTCTGCAGGTTTTAGGGGTGCTGGAAGGGCGTTTGCTGAATCTTGTTTTGTCGGATATGGCCCCCAATATTACCGGTATCAAATCGACCGATCAGGCTAGAATTGAGTCTCTCCAGGAATCGGTATTGGCGTTTTGTGGGGCAGCGATGGAGCAGGGCGGTAATTTGCTTACCAAGTTATTTGAAGGTGAAAGTGCCGTGAAGATGAGACAGCTGACCAAACCGCTTTTTAATCAGATTCAGGTGATGAAGCCAGATGCTTCGCGTTCAGAGTCGAAGGAGATATTTCTCCTTTGCACAGGGTATCTTGGCAAAAACGATTGAACCCTAGTCGGCTAAAGTAGCCAAATAGAGGGAATTCAGTCGTTCAGCATTGCAATTTATTTATATAGACGCATTGTTCAGGTAGAGAGTGGTGCACATGGTGTAACATTCCTAAATAGAAGCGAAAATGTCTGAAAAGACAACACTGGGCAGAGCCCGTTATTTGGAGAAATATAAGTGCCAAACATGACCAAAAATATTTTACTGTGGCTGGTAATTGCCATGGTACTGATGTCGGTATTTGACAACTTCACCACCGGTCAATCTGGCCGTAGTTCAGAAATCGACTATTCCACGTTTCTTGCAGAAGTAAAGCAGGGCAATGTGGCAGCGGTCAGAATAGCGGGAGATACCATCACAGGTGAAACCAAAGATAGTCAGAGCTTTACGGTTTTTGCACCTTACGATCCCAAACTCATTGACGATCTTTATTCCAATGGAGTTCGCATCAAGGTAGAGCAAGCTGAAGGTACGTCTCTCCTCATGAGTCTGTTGATCAGCTCGTTTCCCATCCTTTTGCTGATTGGTGTCTGGATTTTCTTTATGAAGCAGATGCAGGGAGGCGGAAAAGGGGGCGCGCTGAGTTTTGGGAAGAGCAAAGCGAAAATGCTCACTGAAGACAAAAATCACGTCACATTTGAGGACGTGGCTGGCGTTGATGAAGCAAAAGAGGAAGTCGGCGAGCTGGTCGAGTTCCTGAGAGATCCCTCTCGATTTCATAAATTGGGAGGCCGGATTCCTCGTGGTGTGTTAATGACGGGCAGTCCTGGTACGGGTAAGACTCTGCTTGCAAAAGCCATTGCCGGTGAAGCTAAAGTGCCGTTCTTCACCATATCCGGTTCGGACTTTGTAGAAATGTTTGTGGGTGTAGGTGCTTCCCGCGTTCGCGACATGTTCGAACAGGCAAAGAAGAATGCCCCGTGCATTATCTTCATAGATGAGATCGATGCAGTAGGTCGCAGTCGCGGCGCTGGTATCGGTGGAGGAAACGACGAGCGGGAGCAGACCTTGAACCAGCTGTTGGTAGAAATGGATGGTTTCGAAGAAAATGAAGGTGTGATCGTAATTGCTGCTACCAACCGGCCTGACGTGCTTGATCCGGCTTTATTGCGTCCTGGTCGTTTTGATCGACAGGTGAATGTGCCGTTGCCTGATATCCGAGGGCGAGAGGCGATTTTGAATGTACACATGCGCAAGGTACCCGTTGCCGAAGATGTGGATGCGCGGGAGATCGCAAGAGGTACCCCAGGTTTTTCCGGTGCGCAAATTGCCAATCTTGTGAATGAAGCCGCCCTTCTTACGGCGAGGCTGAAGAAAAAACTGGTGGGCGAAGATGAGTTCTGGGCGGCGAGAGACAAAATCATGATGGGTGCTGAGCGTCGGTCCATGGTGATGAAAGAAGAGGATTTGCGCAACACTGCTTATCATGAATCCGGTCACACAGTAGTTGGTTGGGTGCTTAGAAACCTGGTTGACCCAATACTGAAGGTAACGATTATTCCACGTGGTAGAGCACTTGGTACCACCCAATTTCTGCCTGAGAATGATGAGCTCAGTCATGAGAAAGAAAAACTGCTTGCCCAAATTGCGGTTTCCATGGGCGGCAGAATCGCTGAAGAAATCTTTATGGATCAGATCACAAGCGGTGCATCAGGCGATATGCAGATGGCGACGAGCACGGCGGAATCGATGGTGACTGAATGGGGTATGAGTGAAACGCTAGGTCCGAGACTGTACGGTCGAGACAATCACGATATGTATGGCCGACCAAATCGAGCTCTCAGCCCCCAGACTTCCGAGAAAGTTGAAGAAGAGATTACGCGAATTATTACTGAACAATATGATCGTGCTCGCGCAATTATCGAGGAAAATAAAGATAAGCTAGAGGTGATGACCCAGAAGCTGATTGAATGGGAAACTCTCGAGTCTGACCAAATTGAACAGATCATGTTAGGTCAAGAACCTCGGCAGCCGGAAGATGCAAAAGCCTCGTCAGACAACACGAAAGGCGGAGGGCATTCAGAATCGCTAGCCGATACGGGTTTGTCCGAAGAAGATCTGGATCTGCCAATAGACCCAACAGAAGCTACCTGACCGCGCTTGGTAGATTGAGCGACCGATTGTTTTAGCTGATGTCTCTGTTCGGCACTGACGGCGTTCGCGGTCTAGTTGGCAGCGAACCAATTACGCCCCAGACCGTGATGAAGCTCGGATGGGCTGCTGGATGTGTGTTGTGCAGTAAGGGGGTTGGTAACAAAGTACTGATCGGTAAGGACACCCGGATATCAGGTTATATGATGGAGTCGGCTCTGGAAGCTGGTTTCTCGGCTGCAGGTGTAAACGTCAGTTTATTGGGTCCGATGCCTACGCCAGGGATCGCCTATCTCACACGGACAGCAAGAGCGAGTGCCGGTGTTGTGATTAGCGCATCGCACAATCCTTTTCATGATAATGGTGTCAAGATATTTTCTTCAGAGGGCACCAAACTCGACGACCCGCTTGTCGCTGATATTGATCAGAAAATGCTTGAATCCATGTCCTGTGTGAAATCTGCAGAACTGGGTCGAGCTGAACGATTCTCGGACGCGCAAGGTCGATATATCGAATTTTGTAAGTCGACATTTCCCAGTAATCTGGATTTGTCAGGGATAAAACTGGTAGCAGATTGTGCCAACGGCGCCGGATACGAGGTTGCTCCCCGAGTGTTTGAAGAGCTGGGAGCCGATTTACTGACTATCGCCAACGAGCCCGATGGTTTCAACATCAATGCCGATTGTGGTTCCACCCATCTAAATGCCCTTCGCGAGGCGGTGATTGAGAGCAACGGTCAGATTGGAGTTGCCTTGGATGGGGATGGTGATAGGGTATTGCTCATTGATGAAAATGGCGATGTAGTAGATGGTGATCGCATTCTGTATCTGCTCGCTACATACAGAAAGCAGCAAGACACGCTTGGTGGCGGCGTTGCAGGAACATTAATGACCAATCTGGGGTTGGAGCAAGCACTTGCGCGTCTGGAAATTCCCTTTGTAAGAACCAATGTTGGTGATCGCTTTGTGCATGAAGTATTAGTGAATCACGACTGGTTGCTGGGTGGTGAGAATTCAGGTCATATTATCTGTCTGGATAAAAATACCACTGGTGATGGCATTGTTGCGGCGTTGCAGGTGTTGGAGGTGATGCTGGAAACTCAAAAACCCTTATCCGAATTGGTAGCGGATATGACACTCTTTCCACAAGTGATGGTCAATGTGCGAGTAGAGGGAGCGGATGCAAAGAAGCTAGTGGCCTCGAAGGGGGTTGTTGAGGCCGCCAAAGCAGCGGAGAAAGAGTTGGGTGCTGATGGGCGTATTGTTCTTCGTCCATCAGGCACGGAACCTCTGATACGAGTGATGATTGAAGGAAACGATCATCATCAGGTTGATCGACTCACCAATCAAATTGCAGACCAGGTAAAAGCGGCTATGTAGAGTGCTTTTCCTGTATGGCACTCACCACTATGTCGGTCATTCTCAATGCGTTAACGTTGAACCCCCGTCGCGCGAAACTTTTAAGATGATCGCGTTAGCTTTGTAGAAAAGCGAGTACCTTTTCTGGGTGGTCAGCAGCTTTTGGTACTTTTTTCCAATGTTTTAACACCTTGCCATTCGGTCCCACAATAGTTGTAGAGCGGATTACCCCAATAGTCTTTTTACCGTACATCATCTTTTCACCCCAAGCGCCATACTTTTCCATTACCTTCTTGCCAGGATCCGAGAGAAGAGTGAAAGGCAAATCAAACTTTTCTATAAATTTGGTGTGTGATTCAGCAGCGTCTGGAGAGATCCCCAGAATAACGGTATCAAGCAAATCAAACGCTTTTTGATTATCTCGAAAGCTACAGGCCTCTTTAGTACATCCAGGGGTGTCATCTTTTGGATAAAAATACACCACCACGGTTTTTCCTTTAAAGTCTTTTAAGGCTACTTTTTCACCGTTTTGATCTGTGAGTGTAAATGCGGGAGCTGCTTTACCTTCTTCAATTGCCATTCTTTTACCAGTCAAATAATTGTGGATTAGATTTTACGTCGTGCCAGCGTCGGCCCACCTGTTGTAGGGTTAGGACGCTCGGGAAAAGGTTTCGCCGCCGGCTTGGCTACAGGGTTGCGCGGTTCGCCGGGGTTCATCGGTTTATCTTCCATGTCAACCAGGCCTTTGAACTGGCAGCCGTCATTCAGCACGACTCTCGGCGCTCTAATATCTCCGGTGACTCTTCCTGAAGGTTTAATCGAAACTTGCTCGCTGCCGCGAAGCTCTCCCTTTAACTCGCCAGCAATAGTGATATTGCGAGCCGTGATATTCGCGTTGACCTTGCCTTTCTCCCCAACTATGACATTGTTTTCACGGAAGTCGACAGTGCCTTCTACGGTGCCATTGATCACCAGATCTTCCTTACCATTCAGATCTCCGTGGATCTTAACTGTCTCGCCAATCATCGCAACTCCGGCACTATTCTGGTCGGCTTCGGGAGTGGTCAAAATGGGGGCGGTATCACCTGGGCGTGCCTGCTTCGGATCGTTAGGGTTCATGGCTTTGGTCATAGTGGATTAACGGAGTATCATTTTAACGTCTCTAAAAAACATTCACCACAGACAAAGAAGTGGCAGATACCAGCATTTTGCCATTTTCGTAATATCTGAAGAAGTGGGTAACTACTGCAGGAAGTGCATGGGAAGTGTTGTCAAAATGAGACGAGTCGACAACGACTTCTACTGCAATGTCACAGATGGTGGAATAATCACCCAGTCAAACAAACTGGATGGTACCGAGGGTCGGACTCGAACCGACACTGAGTTGCCCCAATTGGATTTTGAATCCAACGCGTCTACCAATTTCGCCACCCCGGCACGGGGGCCAATGATAAACAAGTTTTCGATGTGTTGCCATCCTCCTTGTCAGCTTGTGTCGCAGGGGGACTAACTCCTAGAATCGCCGTCTACTTTACCCCGTCTTTAGACTTTATCCCACAAGAATGCGGCTTAGCGATTTCGATTATCATCTTCCACCTGAGAGAATAGCGCAGCACCCCTGTTCTGATCGATCTGCCAGTCAATTGGTCTATCGTAATGGCCTCGGTAACCTGCAACATTCTACTTTTACTTTACTTGAGGAATTGGTTTCACCCGGTGATTTAATCGTGGTCAACGACACACGAGTAATTCCCGCGCGGCTTGTTGTTAGGAAAACCTCCGGAGGCCAGGTGGAAATCATGTTAGAGCGATTCTTGGACAATCACGAGGCTTTAGTTCAGTTACGTGCTAACAAAAGAATCCAGCTGGGTCAGGTCTTGATTGGTGAAGGATTTGAGGCCACGGTGGTAGCCAGGGAAGACCGGTTTTTCCAATTACGATTTAACATTCAGGCCGCAGCGGTATTTCAAAACTATGCCAGCATTCCGTTACCTCCGTATATCAAACGACAGCCCGATCAGGAGGATCTAGAGCGATACCAAACCGTGTATTCCCGTCAAGAGGGCGCAGTAGCTGCGCCTACCGCCGGATTACATTTTGATCATGGCATGGTGCAAAGACTGAAAGACAAAGGGGTGGGTTGGACTTCGATCACGTTACACGTGGGCGCAGGTACATTCCTGCCTGTGCAAACAGAGAAAATTGAAGAGCATAAAATGCATTCCGAAACCCTCGAAGTCACTGCCGCAACTTGTGAATCTATCGCACATACGCAGTCACAAGGAGGCAGCGTGATCGCTGTGGGAACCACCGTGGTCAGGGCGCTAGAAACCGCTGCCTTGAGTGGAGAACTACAACCTTACCGCGGGGAAACAGATATATTTATTACGCCTGGCTTTGAGTTCCAAGTGATCGACCGCCTGATCACGAATTTTCATCTCCCTAAATCTACCTTGCTAATGCTGGTGTCCGCGTTTGCCGGCTACGACTCTGTAATGAAGTACTATCAATATGCAGTTGAACACGAGCTCCGTTTCTTCAGCTATGGAGACGCAATGCTGCTTTCCCGAGAAGAGAGACTTTAAAATGCGATTCGATTTAATTAAGCAGCAAGCGAATGCACGAAGGGGGCGAATCATCTTCAACAGAGGTGAAGTTGAAACTCCTGCATTTATGCCTGTTGGTACCAGTGCCACCGTCAAAGCTTTGACCCCTGAGGAGGTGGCAGGGACAGGCGCAGAAATCATTTTGGGGAATACTTTTCACCTGATGTTGCAGCCAGGCACCGAGATAATCCAAGCCCACGGCACTCTTCATGATTTCATGAACTGGAGTGGGCCGATACTCACAGACTCTGGTGGTTTTCAGGTGTGGAGTCTGGCGGAACTGCGAAAACTGGAAGAGAAAGGTGTCACATTTCGTTCGCCAATTGACGGCAGTAAAGTCTTTTTGGGCCCTGAAGAATCTATGGACATACAAACAGCGCTGGGTTCAGATATTGTCATGATTTTCGATGAATGTACTGCTTACCCTTGTAGCAAAGAAGAAGCCGAAAAATCGATGACTTTATCCGCAAGATGGGCCGAACGATGTAAGGCACATTACCAGGGCACGGGTGCCTTGTTTGGTATTGTGCAAGGTGGCATGTATCCGGATCTTCGAATCAAATCGATGGAAATGCTGACGAAGATTGGTTTTGATGGTTATGCGATAGGCGGGTTGTCTGTTGGAGAACCGAAAGAAGATATGCTCAACGTCCTTGATCACGTTGCCTGTCGTCTTCCCCCGGATCGCCCGCGTTATTTGATGGGTGTTGGCACACCAAAAGATCTAGTGGAAGGGGTGCGTCGCGGTATAGATATGTTTGATTGTGTGATGCCTACCAGAAATGCGCGGAATGGCTGGCTGTTCACATCCGAGGGAATTGTCAAAATACGGAATGCCAAGCACAGGCTGGATACGAGACCACTGGATCCGCATTGCGGCTGTAACACCTGTCAGAATTACTCTCGATCGTACTTACGCCATTTGCATCAGAAAAACGAGATTTTGGGAGCTCGGTTATGTTCGCTGCATAATGTTCACTATTATCAACGGGTCATGAAGCGCATTCGAAACGCCATTGAAAACAATCATTTTGATGAGTTTGCAGACGAATTCACCGCGTAGTTGTTACAATTCCGCGAACCTCTAGAAAAGTGGTGTGATATTGACAACCAGCCTGATTAATTTCTCCCTCCGCATGTGCGTTAGATGGGTCCATCTCGTCGTGTGTTTCGCTTTCTTCTCGTTTACCACTCCACTTCTGGCTCAAAAATCAGAGGAGCTGGTGCGGGATTCAGATTATGCTCTTGGTGTTGAGGCGTTTGCCGATGGCGATTTCGAGCGCGCTGCTAACTTATGGTTGGCAGATGCTTACAAAGGCTCCGCCGATGCCCAGTTCAACGTAGGTGTGCTCTACATCGAAGGCAAAGGAGTTTCTATCGACCGAGGCGAAGCGTTATTCTGGTTCGAAAAAGCCGCAGTACAAGGGCATCCGGAAGCACAGTACAACTTAGGTCATTTACTTTTGGAAGAAAAAGGAGATGTAGAACGAATCCGCGAGGGAATCGAGTGGTGGAGGAAATCAGCGGAGCAGGGTTTTGCGATTGCGCAGTACAATTATGGGCGTGCGGTTTTTTACGGCATTGGGGTCGATCAAAATCGTCCGGCGGCTAAAGCCTGGATTGAAAAAGCGGCGATTGCAGGGAACAAACGCGCGCAAGTATTTATTGATGAGCAAAAGGACAATTTTGTCGATCAGCCTGTTGCAGAATCTGCCAAGCAACCGATCGTACTCGACGCCGCGACTCCCGCTATCGAACAAGCCCCGCCGAGCGAAGAGCTGGTTGAGCGTTCTGAATATGTATTGGTTGGAGAGAATCCTGTGCTGATGTATTCAAGATTTAACGCTTTCTCTCCAGTGGTAACTCGGATAGATGCCAGGGTGCTGTTAAGAGTGGTGGATAGCGCTCGCGACTGGCTGCGTGTAGAAGTGCCAGGTGGTGTACCTGGTTGGGTCAAACGCGATCAGTTGAAAATTAACAAGGATCTGGTAGAGATCACCAGCGATGGGGCAAAAGTTCGCGCTGATCCCACAGAGTCGACGGCAAACAACGATATTGGAGAACTCGCGCTGGGAGCGAAGGCTTTACTTCTGGAAGAGCAAGCAAGATGGGTGCGAGTTTTGCTACCAGAAAAAATTCCTGGGTGGATCGAGGAGCTAGGAGTGAAAACAGTCAACGCAGAATCATCTGAAATTGCGAGGGTGTGGCAGACACAAAGGGTACGTTTGAAGATAGATGCCCTCGCTTCAAGAGAAATCAGTATCGCGTCGGAGGAGCAGTCGAGTATTTCTGCGATTGATTCCACTGACGAAAACATCAGCGACATCGACCTCAACTCGGAATCAGTTCTGGCTACGGTGGCGAAGGTAGAGCCCCTTGTATCCGATAAATTACTCCAGGAAAACGCGATAGTAGAAAAAACAATCGGACTCCAAGATATTGCTTCCGAAGAGATTGAGTTACCAGCGCAAAGGGTAGTGATTGATACTGCGGAATCGATACCTCCAGAAGTTTCGGAAGCTGCCGAGCAAGTTGCGAATGCAGCGGAGGTCATTGCTGAAGCAAACGAAGTTCAATCTGGAAAAGTGCTTGAGGCGGGTGTGATTGGAGGACAGTCGGCGAGTGACTCAGTGGTGATTGCGGTGGAGAATGCGGTGGAATCTGAGGGTGATAAAACCGAGGTCCAGACAGAAGTGATTGATATTGTTTCCGAATTAGATAAATCGATCGTCGTTGTTGAAAACGTGTCCGCGACCACGGAGGATTCTGAAAGTAATAACAATCCGAATCCTGGTAAAGCGCAGGAACCTGACATTGCCATCGCCATTCCGAGTTCTTCAAATGATGATGATCAAGAAAATGATGACGATGAAGGTGCAGAAATTGTTGCCAACATAGCGGGCTTCGAAAGTACTAATCAGAGCACGATTCAACTAACAAGTCGGAGCGGCGTTGCGGTTAGGACCGGCGCTTCTGTCAGCTTGCCGGCGATCACGACGCTGCCCTTGAACTCTCTGGTGGATGTAGTGGGGGAGGAGAACGGTTTTGCAGAGGTGATCATTCCAGGAGGATTGCCGGTATGGATAAGAAGAAGTGAAGCGCTTGTTCAGGGTGGTGAGAAGGCGTTGATTAAGGGTAGCAGAGTACGAGCACTTTCAACGCCACCCGGAAGTGCCGAGACGAGAATACTGGGTCTATTACCAGCAGGAGAAGTGGTGAGGATAGTTAATGAACGCGGAGATGCAATCAGGGTCGTCGCACCAGAATCAATTACCGCCTGGGTATCGCTAAAAGATTTGAAACAGGCGGAGAATATCCAGGACGAGAATGCGGTCTGGCAAGAGCAGTCCTACTCACTTCTGACCAATTATCTGGACGCAGAACTTCAGGAGTTGGCAGTTGTCCCGACGCTTGGGGATAATCAACTAGTTGGAACGGGCATACCCAATGATAATAATTGGTTATTTGAAGATTCCTCCAAAGGTTACACGCTGCAACTGTTTAGCATGCAGAATCAGTCCAGCGCGCGGTCGCAGTTCCGTTCACTCAACGGGCGCGGGCAGCTTTTTTCCACCAGAGTTAGAGGAGAGCGATGGTACTTCGTACTGCTAGGTAAATTCCTAACGCCGGAGTCGGCGGAAGCGGTGGCGGAAAAACTACCCAGATGGGCGAGCGGTTGGCGAGTGAGATCGCTGCAGCGTCTCCAGGTCAATCGGTGCAAGAAACTGGAGCAGTTTAATGAGCAGGAGGCTTTTGGTCTTGCCGCGAAGTGCAGCTAACTGAGGTTACTTCGGTTGCGCGATTTCTCTTTCGCTTATATGTCTATTTAAATCAATAATATGCGGCACTTTTAGGGCTTGCTGACTTGATCCGGTATGTAATATTCTCGCCCGTTCCAAAGAAACACTTTGCGTAAGGATAGTGAATCCTTAACTCAAATGTCCCTTTTGAACGAATACAGGGGTAACCGAATGGCGTATTATCTATCGGTTGCCGAGTTTCAGATTTAAGCGATTGGTTCGACCTCGAAACCTGTGCCCTCGAAGACCCGACCTCTCTCGCTACGAAAATATATTTACCTTACGAGAATAAGCCATGTTTGAAAAAAACCAGTCTATCCGCGATTTTGATCCCGAGTTGGCCGAAGCGATGGAAAACGAAGTTCACCGCCAGGAACATCATATCGAGCTGATCGCATCTGAAAACTTTACCAGCCCTCGTGTTCTGGCCGCTCAAGGGTCGCAGCTTACGAATAAGTATGCAGAAGGCTATCCGGGGAAGCGTTATTATGGCGGATGCGAGTTTGTGGATGTCGCCGAAACATTGGCAATTGAGCGGGTATGTAAACTGTTCGACGCAGATTACGCGAATGTACAGCCTCATTCCGGCTCGTCTGCGAATGCCGCGGTATTCATGGCGTTGGTAAATCCTGGAGATACCATTCTTGGTATGAGTCTTGCTCATGGGGGACACTTGACACACGGTGCCAGCGTAAATTTTTCTGGAAAAATTTATAACGCGGTTCAGTACGGGCTGAATGAAGAGACTGGTGAAGTAGATTACGAGCAGGTAGCCGCGTTGGCAGCAGAGCACAAGCCGAAGATGATTATCGCCGGCTTCTCAGCCTATTCAAGAGTTATGGACTGGCAGCGTTTCCGCGATATCGCGGATTCTGTCGGAGCTTACTTGTTTGTAGATATGGCACATGTCGCGGGCTTAGTCGCTGCCGGACTTTATCCGAATCCGGTTCCAATTGCTGATGTGGTCACTTCGACAACACATAAAACATTGCGCGGACCAAGAGGCGGTATCATTCTGGCCAAGAAGAATGAGGAAATTACCAAAAAACTGAATTCTCTAGTTTTTCCAGGAACCCAGGGCGGTCCATTGATGCACGTCATTGCTGGTAAAGCGGTGGCATTTAAAGAAGCAATGGAGCCTGGTTTTAAGCAATATCAGCAAAACGTGCTAGACAATGCCAAGGCGATGGTAGATGTTTTCCAGTCGCGAGGTTTTGATATTGTTTCAGGCGGTACAGACAACCATCTATTCCTTCTTGATCTTGTTAGTAAGGATATTACCGGCAAAGATGCGGACGCTGCGTTAGGTCGAGCCAATATCACAGTAAACAAAAACTCCGTGCCAAACGATCCACGTTCACCGTTCGTCACCAGTGGTCTGCGAATTGGCACCCCTGCAATGACTACCCGCGGATTTGGTGTGGAGGAGTCTAAGCTGATCGCCAGCTGGATGAGTGATGTCATTGAGAATATCGATGACGAAACGGTGATTGCCCGGGTAAAGCAAAGTGTTATCGAGCTATGCCAACGTTTTCCCCTCTATTCGGATGTTCCACAATCAGCGCTAGCCGCTGCCTAAATTGACGTCCGTTTTTTGCGAGTATAGTGTGATGGCAGCGCTATACTCGCAAGTATGGATCTCGACTTCGAACATTGTTATCACGCGGTTAAACGCCGCGACCCGCAGTATGACGGGAGCTTTTTTACCGCAGTAAGATCGACAGGGATCTTCTGTAGACCCATCTGTCCGGCTATTACGCCGAAACCCCATAACTGCCATTTCTTTTTGTCTGCTGCCGCTGCTCTGGAGGCGGGATTTCGCCCCTGTTTAAGATGCCGGCCGGAAACTGCGCCCAATAGTCCTGCCTGGAATGGGGTAAAAACTACCGTGTCCCGTGCGCTCAGGCTGATCGAGGACGGTGCTCTGGATCAGGATGACGTTGAACATTTTTCGGAAAGATTGGGTGTCGGCTCAAGACACTTGCGGCGTCTTTTTGCAAAGTATGTCGGCGCCAGTCCCACCCAGGTGGCGCGCGCGAGGCGCGTTCTCACCGCAAAGAAACTGATCTCAGACACTGACTATACGATGACGGAAATAGCAATGAAGTCTGGCTTTAAGAGTGTGCGGCAGTTTAATCACACGATTCAACAATTGTACGGACAGCCACCGTCATCTTTGCGCAAAAAAGGTTTAACTAATCGGGAATTGAAATCATGAAGATACTAACTTCGACAAATTATCAAAGCCCAGTGGGCGATATTGAAATACTGCTAGACGAAGAAACGTTGGTGTATCTGGATTTCGCTCAAAACTCCGAGAGGAGAGAAAAACTACTGAGTAGACGATTTGGTCGCTTCCTGATTCAGAAGTTGGATTCTAATCTGCCTATTCATCAGATGTTAGATCGATACTTTTCTGGTCAACCCGAAACGTTTGAGGGCCTGACTGTCTCTACAGGGGGAACCGAGTTTCAGCGCGCAGTTTGGCAAGAACTGAGGAACATAAAAAGAGGGCATACAATGGATTACGCATCACTGGCGGCAAAAGCGGGTAACGCCAAAGCGGTTCGAGCTGCGGCGAGCTCAAATGCCAGAAATCCGATTTCCATCGTCATCCCTTGCCACAGAGTAATTGGAAAAGACGGCTCAATGCGTGGTTATGCAGGAGGTGTTGACCGGAAGCGTTTTCTACTCACCCTGGAGGGTGCGATTTCCTGAATCCTAACAACTCCTCCTATTTGTCTGATAAACGTGGTTTTTGTCTCCCACAAAATGACGTTCATTTCCCGACTTTGGTGAGTGCGAGTGCGGCTCCCACATAGGCTGTACCCACAATTTTATTGGCGGTTCGGGTTTTAACATGGGAGAGCAGTTTGGAAGCAAAAAGTGCATAAGCTGAATAGACGAGAAATGATAAAACCATTCCGGTTATCACGATAATCGTTCCTTGCCAAAGAATCGGGCGACTGGTATCCAGGAAGAGGGGCAATAGCATCAGGTTCATTAATACGACTTTTGGGTTTGATAGAGAAACAAGAACGGCAAAACCAAAAACATGGGATTTCCGAGCTTCATGCTGTGACTGCGGGTTCGCGATTGGCGCGGTAAATGCTTTGTAGCCAAGATAAAGCAGGTACATGACACCGACCCACTTGAGATAAACAAATACGTGAGCAAATTGGCTGATTAACAATCCCAAACCCGCCATTACCAGTATCAGATTCAGTCCACTAGCAACCGCAAACCCCGCGGAGGCGATCACACCGAACCGGGCACCATAATTCATTGATTGAGCGATGGCGTAACCGACGTTCGCGCCAGGAATAGCCAGTGCAGAAGTGAAAGTGGCGATAAATAAAAACCAGAGTGAAAGTTCCATGTGTCTGTCATCGAAATTGATATGATGATCGCACTTTACCGCTCTCAAGGCCGTGATTGTTTCGATGTTGGTCGAACTATCGGTTCGAATAGTGGGTGTAGTCCGTATACAAAAATATCTTGGAGCTGCAACAATCGAATTCATTGTCGGTGCTAACCAGAGGGTCTTTTGAGACTTCCCTGCAAAGATGTTCTTCCGCGTACGGTTTTAGGCGAACAGGATCTCAATAAAAAATTAATTTAAAAGGAAGTCTGAAACGTCGCTTTGTTGAAGAGAGCCTCAGTGAATCAAGAGATATGATCGCACGACACGAAGTAGGGCTGGGTCAGGCGGAGTGAAATGGATTGATCAGAATTTCGGCTGAGTCGCCACGCATTACAGAGCGGATTAGATTGGAGGAGTCCGTTTGATGGTGCCGAGAAGAGGACTTGAACCTCCACGGGGTTTCCCCCACTAGCACCTGAAGCTAGCGCGTCTACCAATTCCGCCATCTCGGCATTTCGATGGGGCCGCGAATGTACCTATTGTGCTGTGGGATGTCAATTCGTTGAATTTATGGGGCGGAGTCGTCTTCAGGTTCTTGAGTACGAAGTGAGGGGCTGAAAGACTTAGACGTCATACTATTCATAGTTTCCGGCGACCAAATGGGCGTCGGTCGCTACCATGATTGTGCAGTGGGTATCGATCCCACTCTTTCATTTGGTTAAGCCAGCGATCTCCATTGAGAAACAACGATGAAATAAGGGCTTGGGCGCATTTTGTCTGTCAATCGAGGTTGAAATTCGGTATTCTGCGCCTCCCGAAAATCTGCCTTTTGATCCATGGAAATCCCAAATGAATTGACTGAATCCCTGAAGTCAAGCGGTGAGCGTGTCAGTGCGCTCAGGGGGTATCTTTGACTATGATGCCAAGAAAGACCGGTTAGAAGAGGTAGATCTGCGAATGGAGGATCCGGATCTTTGGAACAATCCGGATGAAGCGCAGGCTCTCGGGCAGGAACGCAATAATTTGGCCGTCGTCGTGCTCGGCCTGGATGATCTTCAGAAAGACATCGCAGACACCATTGAGCTGCTTGAGCTCGCCGAAATGGAGGAGGATGAAGAGACGCTCACTGAGGTGACCAAGGAAGTCGACAAGATTATCGCTGCAATCGAGAAAATGGAGTTTCGCCGAATGTTCAGCGGAGAAGCGGATGGTGCTAATGCTTTTGTCGATATTCAGGCAGGGTCAGGAGGCACCGAGGCCCAGGACTGGGCTGAAATGCTGTTCCGTATGTATACCCGCTGGGGGGAAGCCCAAGGTTATAAACTGGATATTATCGAGCGATCTGAAGGGGATGTCGCTGGCCTTAAAAGCGCAACAATCAAGATGTCAGGCGAATACGCATTCGGTTACCTGAGAACAGAAACCGGAGTTCATCGCCTTGTCAGAAAAAGCCCGTTTGATTCTGGAAACCGTCGACATACTTCATTCGCGTCGGTCTACGCGTATCCGGAAATCGACGATAGTTTCGATATTGAAATTAATCCAGCAGATTTACGAATCGATACGTATCGCGCAAGTGGAGCAGGCGGACAACACGTCAATCGGACTGAATCAGCAATTCGAATTACTCACAACCCTTCTGGAATTGTGGTGCAATGCCAGAATGATCGCTCTCAACATCGGAACAAGGCAGAAGCGATGAACATGTTAAAAGCCAGGTTGTATGAAGCAGAAATGCAGAAGCGCCGCGAACAGTCCCAAACAGTTGAAGATAGTAAATCTGATATCGGATGGGGTAGCCAGATTCGTTCATACGTACTGGATCAATCTCGAATCAAGGATTTGCGAACCGGTGTCGAAACCGGGAATACCCAAGCTGTATTGGACGGATCGTTAAACCAATTTATTGAAGCAAGTCTCAAGGCTGGATTGTAATCTGGTCAGACATTGCTCACCCACCCTATTTATTTTTTAGTTGATTTCCCAATGACAGAAGAAAGTGACCTGATTCAGCAGCGACGCGAAAAGCTCGCGGCTTTAAGGCAACAAGGCAATCCGTTTCCAAATGACTTTCGACGTGATTCGATGGCATTGGATCTCCATGAGAAATATGGCGAGTCGCTTCCAGAAAAACCCGTCAATGTGAAAGTTGTAGGACGAATGATGCTGCAACGCATTATGGGAAAGGCCAGCTTCGCAACATTGCAGGATGGAAGTGGACGAATTCAGATTTATGTTCAAAGAGATGCGCTTCCAGAAGGAGTCTACAACGACGGTTTTAAGAAATGGGACATCGGCGATATCGTGGCCGCAGAAGGCGAGCTATTTCATACTAAAACTGGAGAGCTGAGTGTCAGGGCAAATGATGTGCGCTTGTTAACTAAATCGTTAAGACCGTTGCCTGACAAGCACGCCGGTTTGACTGACTCGGAAACCCGTTATCGACAGAGATACGTCGACTTAATCGTCAATGAAGAAAGTCGGGAAGTATTCAAAAAGCGCGCGAGAGCAATACAGGCAATCCGTGACTTTATGATCGAGCGGGATTTTATCGAAGTTGAAACACCGATGATGCACCCGATTCCTGGAGGTGCAGTCGCCAGACCGTTTGAAACCCATCACAATGCATTGGATATGCCGCTATATATGCGTATTGCGCCAGAGCTGTTTTTGAAGCGACTGACCGTGGGTGGATTTGAACGAGTGTTCGAGATTAATCGTAACTTTCGCAATGAGGGAGTCAGTGCACGGCACAATCCAGAATTTACGATGCTTGAGTTTTACTGGGCGTATGCAGACTTTCATGATCTCATCGACCTTACCGAGCAAATGATTCGCTACACCTGCGAGGTGGTGACGGGAAGTCAAAGCGTCGAATATCAGGGCACAATGATTGATTTCGCTGCTCCCTTCGAACGCATGACGATGGTGGAGTCTATTCTCAAATTCAATCCTGATGTGTCCAAAGATCAGTTGCTATCGTTAGCTGCGATTCGAGAACTTGCTGATACGATGAAGATTGCGGTCAAGGACGGTTTTGGCATAGGCAAAATACAAACAGAGATTTTTGAGGAAACCGTTGAACACCAACTCTTATCTCCGACGTTTATCACCGATTATCCAGTAGAAGTTTCTCCACTGTCCCGACGCAATGATGAAAATGCCGAAGTCAGTGATCGGTTTGAGTTCTTTATCGCAGGAAGAGAAATCGCTAACGGATTCTCCGAACTGAATGACGCAGAGGATCAGGCTGAGAGGTTTCATAAACAGGTGGCGGAAAAAGAAGCGGGCGATGATGAAGCTATGCATTTCGATGCAGACTATGTTCGCGCATTGGAATACGGTATGCCGCCGACCGCGGGAGAGGGAATTGGAATCGACAGGCTGGTAATGTTGTTGACCGATAGTCCTTCAATTCGCGATGTCATACTGTTTCCGCACATGCGGCACGAGGTCTGATGATCAAACCTCTCGAATTGCTGATTGGTCTGCGTTACACGCGGGCCAAGCGACGCAATCATTTCATTTCGTTTATTTCCGCTACTTCCATGATTGGCGTGGTGCTGGGTGTATGGGCATTAATCACTGTAATGTCTATCATGAACGGCTTTCACAAGGATTTAAGAGATCGGATACTTTTCGTGGTGTCTCATGTCACAGTGACCGGCTACCAGGGAGAACTCGACAACTGGGAAGAGCTGTCGGCCCGTCTCGATAACAATAGCGATATTGTCGCGAAATCGCCGTTTGTGCTGGGTCAGGGAATGATTACCAAGGGCAGCAAGGTAACCGGCGCGCTGGTGCGTGGCATTCTTCCAGAGAAAGAACGTAATGTGTCACGTGTGCTGGATCATATTGTGGAAGGCAATCCCGACGCTTTAAAAGAAGGGGATTTTGGCATTATTCTGGGAGATACGCTGGCGCGCATTCTTGGTGTTGGGCTTGGTGGAAAGGTGACAGTGGTTGCCCCTAAAGGAAAAGTGACTCCGGCTGGATTGCTGCCGCGGCTAAAGCGTTTCACTGTTGTCGGGTTGTTCAAAATCAATATGCACGAATATGACAGCGGAATTGCGTTAATTCATATGGCGGATGCCGCAAGGTTGCTGGGACTAAAAGATCAGGTCAGTGGTGTACGTCTCAAGTTGAATGATGTTGACGATGCAAGACAAGTGAGCTATCAGCTCCGCAGCGAGCTTCAGGACCAGTATCGTGTGAGAGACTGGACGCAGGAGCATGCCAATTTTTTTCGCGCCCTGGAAATAGAAAAACGAGTGGTATTTATTGTCTTGATGCTGATAATCGCGGTGGCGGCATTCAATATTGTCTCTACCCTGGTCATGATTGTGACCGATAAACAACCTGATGTCGCGATACTCCGAACATTAGGTATGAGCCCAGGAAGTGTGATGAAAGTTTTTATGGTTCAGGGCACGGTAATCGGAGTGGTCGGCACCTTGATCGGCGCGGTTCTCGGTGTATTAACGGCGCTGAATATTGCGACAATTATTCCGGCTATAGAACAGTTCTTCAATACCGAATTGTTTCCATCCAATGTGTATTTGATTTCAGACTTCCCTGCAGAATTACGATGGAAGGATGTCACTGGGGTTGTAGTAGTGTCGTTACTACTCGGATTTCTCGCCACGATTTATCCAGCCTGGAAAGCGTCGCGTGTGCAGCCCGCAGAAGCCCTGAGGTACGATTGATGGAACAGTCATCTGCACCGATTGTAGTCGCCCGGAATATCAGCAAAACCTTTCAAGAAGGTAATCTGGCTGTTAACGTATTGTCTGACGTGGATCTAACCGTCGAGCAGGGAGAATTGGTATCCATTGTCGGCACCTCTGGATCTGGCAAAACTACTTTGCTACACATTCTCGGCGGACTATCCGAGCCGACCACTGGGTCAGTACTTATTGGTGATCAGGACATCAACCGCCTGTCTCAAAAAGCCCGCGGTACCTTGCGCAATCAAAAGCTGGGTTTTGTGTATCAATTTCACCATCTGCTGGGTGAATTTACTGCGCAGGAAAACGTGGCGATGCCACTCCTTATTCGCCGAACCGATTCTGGGGTAGCGATGCAACAAGCGGCGGAAATTCTTGATCGAGTGGGGCTAGGAAACCGACTTGGTCATAAACCAGGGGAATTATCCGGTGGAGAGCGGCAGCGTGCTGCTCTGGCACGTGCGATGGTTGCAAAACCACGATGTATTATGGCTGACGAACCCACCGGAAACCTGGATTCCATCACTGCGGGTTCGATACATGAATTGCTTGTTGAGCTTAACGAAGAGTTCGGAACGAGCCTGATTGTGGTGACCCATGATTTGAAACTCGCTGAGCGCATGGGACGCATCATTTCCATTGAAAACGGGCATATCGTGAATCGCTCGCAAACTTGAAAATCAGGACTGCATCTGACCCCTGGAAAACAGACTTAGGCAAATTGAGATTGGCGGTCTTGTAAATTTCTCGAGCCTCGCCATATTCTTTGAATTGGTATTAATTTCGAAGAAATCGATGTCTGCTGAAAAAACTGATAACACCGTAACAGACGCTGAAGTCATTACGGATCTTGCACGGCCCGAGGATGTTCTTCCCGGCCAGCTACTCATTCTACCTCTGGAGAGAAAGCCATTCTTCCCTGGCCAGGTATTGCCCATCATTATGGACGCCAAAAAATGGAATGAGGTCATTAAGCGACTGTTCGAATCAGGAAACCCGGTAGTGGGTGTTGTCTACACTGGCGGCGTGGCGCCCGATAAGGTGAGGTATACCGATTTCAAGTCGATGGGAACAGTTTGTCGTATCCATCAGGTGGAGCAGCAGGATGCCCAGCTACATGTTGTGTTAGCAGGTATGCAGCGCGTGCAAATTAATGGCTGGGCATCTAAGAAGAATCCATTTACAGCCTACGTCAGTTACTTTCCGGATGCCAAGCAAAGTGGCAGCGTTGAAATCAAGGCTTATACCACTGCTATCGTAAATATCATTAAAGAGCTTCTTCCTCTAAATCCCATGTATGGCGAGGAATTGAAGAACTTCCTAAATTTCTTCGGGCCAGGAGAATCTGCGAGGCTGGCTGACTTTGGCGCGAGCCTGACAACGTCGGGAGCAGATGAGCTTCAAGATATCCTTGAAACGGTCGACTTGTTGAAGCGCATGGAGAAGACTCTGGTCTTGCTGCAAAAGGAAGTAGAAATTGCGCGTGCTCAAACCGATATTCGTGAGCATGTTGAAAGCGAAATTACGCAACATCAGCGGGAGGCTTTTTTACGAGAACAGTTGAAGTTTATCCAGAAGGAGTTGGGTATATCAAAAGATGATCGTACCAGTGAAATAGAAACCTACATGGAAAGGCTGGAGAGTTGCGAAGTGCCAGAACATGCAGCGAAGCGCATAGATGAAGAGCTTGAGAAAATGTCAGTTCTCGAGCGAGGGTCTCCAGAATACACTGTTACCCGAAATTATCTTGATTGGCTGACAACAGTACCCTGGGGCAAGGAGAGCAAGGACTCTCTAGATCTGAAGAAAGCTGAAAAGATTCTTAACAGCGATCATGAAGGGCTTGAAGAAGTCAAAGACAGAATTCTCGAATTTATCGGTGTTGGGAAAATGCGAGGGGATATCGCTGGATCGATTATTTTGCTGGTAGGGCCGCCGGGTGTCGGCAAGACCTCTCTCGGCAGATCAGTCGCGTCGGCACTGAACCGAGAGTTCTATCGATTCTCGTTGGGCGGTATGCAGGATGAGTCTGAAATTAAAGGGCATCGCAGGACGTATATCGGTGCTATGCCAGGGAAGTTTATCCAGGCGTTGAGGGAAGCTGAGACTTCTAATCCGGTGATTATGCTGGATGAAATAGACAAAATCGGTTCGTCATTTCGTGGAGATCCTGCATCGGCCTTATTGGAGGTACTTGACCCGGAACAAAACAAAGATTTCCTGGATCACTATCTGGACGTTCGAGTTGATTTGTCCAAAGTGTTGTTTATCTGTACGGCAAATCAGCTTGATACGATTCCTGGCCCGCTTCTGGATCGGATGGAGACCATGCGTTTATCCGGCTATTTAGCAGAGGAGAAAGTTGCCATTGCCAGAAAGCACCTGCTGCCCAAGCAGCTTAAAAAGGCTGGCTTAAAATCAAGAGGACAGCTTCGGGTGGATACCGCGGCGATCCGCAAAATCATTGAACAATACGCACGTGAAGCAGGCGTACGCCGATTGGAAAAGCTATTAGGTACCATCGCTCGTAAGGCAGTTATGAAAATTTTGCGTAGCCGTAAGAAAACGCCTGTCCATGTCAAAGCGGCAGATATCGAAAACTATCTAGGGAAGCCGGTTTTCAATGACGAAGACAGAATCTCTGGTGTGGGTGTCGTGACCGGATTAGCCTGGACCTCGATGGGTGGTGCAACTCTGGATATTGAAGCATCGCGTACCCATGGTTTTACCCGTGGGTTCAAACTCAC
>JAHQWE010000024.1 GCA_019633985.1 Acidiferrobacterales bacterium
CCACCGACGTATCTGTCACCGACCCAAGTGCCATCGTCATATTGCAGCTCAAACCATGACAAGGTATTGGGCTTTTCCGACCAGTCTCCTGAATTTCGCGTAAGGTTGCCCGCACCAGTATTTCCGTAGTACGGCCCCCATTTACCTGCGCTGACTCCTGTCGTTGGAGCTATTTGTCCATACCAGGTTCCGTTAAGACTGATAGCTCCTTGATCTCGAGGACAATCAAACGCAGCTACTGGAGGAACCGCTGAGAATGCGCAGGTGGTTGGCGGGTTTGAATTAATGTAGACCAAGTGATAAAGAAGCCCCTGGGTTAGATGCACTGGATTTTCAAGCTCCAAGACAGGAAACCCATTCGGTGTGTCTTGATCATCAGTTGGCACAAACGGGTCGCTGGTTTTTCCGAAAACTGTTTCTGCAGGATGGTGGTTGTCGGTTCCGTCATCTGGCCTGATTTCGATAGTAATCTCACCGCCATTACCAACATGGTAAGCACTACCAAGTGCGTAACCACAAGTGAATTCATCAAGACCGGCATCTATACACTGACACCAAACCGATTGAGGGCCAAATGCTGCGCAGCGCTGATCGATTGTTTGCTGCGTGAGCAATCTGTTTTGGTAGCGAATAGCGTTTACAAAACCGGTTTTCTCTGCCCTGAACCGGCGAGAATGATCTTTGCCAATTGAGGCGTTCCCAGTTTGATGTCCAGCTCTGGGAACGCCATAAAAAACCCCTGCCAAGGGTAAATCTCCAGCAGAAATTGAAGGCCAGTTGTCGTTTGTCTGAGTATCACTGGGAACCGTTATTGCTATAGCAGAAACAGGGCTTTCGTTGCCCGCATTGTCTATGGCACTAACCTCATAAGTGACATCGTCTTCTGCAGATACAGATTCGTCGGTGAATTCGGCATGTACCGATAATAAAATTTGCTGCCCGTTTTTGTATATGAGGTAACCTGCTAAACCTGCAGACCCGATGTCGCTTACGTCGTCCCAACTAAAAGAGATTCGGGTGGACAATATTGTATCGAATTGCAAATTCACCGGTTGAGGCGGTGCTACTTCATCCGCTATGGTTGCAACCTCTAGCTCAGCAGCAGGTGAAACATTGCCTTCATTATCTAGTGCCTCTACCGTATAAGTATAAGACGTACTTGCGATGAGACCAGAATCTGTAAATACGTTATTCGGGACCGTAGCTAGTAGAACATTATCCCTGTAAATACGATACCCCTGCAAACCTGAGAACCCGTAGTCAATTGAAACATCCCAACTAATTGTCAGGGCTGCCGACGTGACGGCCGATGAATCCAGATTGGTGGGCATAGAGGGAGGCTGGCTATCGATCGCGGCAATTGTATCGATCACCACTGGCGCGGACATCGTTGAAACATTTGCCAAAACGTCGACTGCTCGGACGGTGTATCGATAGATACCGTAGCTGGATAAAGTTGTATCACTATAAAAAGTGCCGTTAACATTCACGGCTATTAAAACGCCATCACGAGCCACTTCGTAATAATCTACTCCAGCCCCGGGCAATGCAGGAGATGACCAGGTAAGATCTACCGCAGAATCAGCTAATGTTGCATTAAGACTACTTGGTGCTGAGAGAGCCGTACCACAACTCTCAGAATGTAAGTCCATCAAAGAAGCGATTTCGGTGTCGCTCAAGGCCCGCCCATATATTCGAACCTCGTCGATATCGCCTACAAACGGGCGATCACCAGCTTGTGAAGGTTGATTACCAATTGCCATTGGAACGGAGTTGTCAGTCGATACCAACCCGGTTTTCGAAGTCTGTGCAATCTGGTCACCGTTAAGAAAAATTCTCATCCATTGTAGGTCATAGGAAAACGTGACAAAATTCCATTGATTGTCGATCAGTACACCGGGAGCAGATATCAATGTCTTTGTGACTCCTCCCGCTTTAAGTCTGAAACGAAGCCTGTCTTCGAGGTAGCTACCGATCATTATGTGATGATCTTGCTCTTGTACGCCGGTGGCTTTCGATAAAAACCGAGCTTCGGAAGACCCTCCACTTAACGGCTTAATCCACGCAGAGATAGTTAGACCATTAGCTACAGCGGGTGAATAGTTACCCAATGAGAGACTACTGTTCTCAGTAAAAGCGACTGCATTGTTAAGCTGACCATTCGTTGGAGTGACATCCGCAAAGGTTCCGTCTTGAATCCCTGTTTGATCTATGAATTGCCCATTTAACAAAGTGTCAAACGTGTAGTAGTTCAGCAGCCCGTCATCTAGCTCATTGCACTGATCACCACCTGAATCGGGTTTTGTCTTAATGATCACAGTTGCTGGATCTGATATGTTTCCCGCGTCGTCAATTGCCCGCACGTCATAGTTGTATGTAGTATCTGGGCTAAGATTATTATTTGTGAATACGGTGGAATCAGTTTGTAATACTAAATTTCCATCACGCGAGATTCTGTAGCCCACCAAATCAGGATCCTGCACGCTATCCCACATCAATGTGATTGACGTACTTGTGCGGTCGTTGACAACTAAATTCGCCGGAGCGTCCGGCGCTACGTTGTCAAACTCATAATACCATCTACTACTCCAATCATTCCAACCGGCAGCGTTGCGTGCCCGCACTCGCCAAAAATTTTCATCACCTTCATTTATTACTACGCCTGCCGGCACCACCGAACATATTCCATCACTACAGATTGATCCACTTTCGTAGCTTTCATATACCGACACAGGGTTTGAGCCTGGGCTCTTCACTCTCAATCGATAAGTATCGGCATTACCTAAATCTTCCCACTCGAAGCTTGGTGTTGCAGTATCGGTACTCACTAATGGGCTTAGAGGTGTTATCACACCAGGTAGATTGGTGCCTGCGGAGGCATCAAAGTCAAAAAACCATTTGCTACTCCAAACATTCCAACCCGCAGCGTTGCCTGCCCGCACTCGCCAAAAATTTTCATCACCTTCATTTATTACTACGCCTGCCGGCACCACCGAACATATTCCATCGCTACAGATTGATCCACTTTCGTAGCTTTCGTATACCGACACAGGGTTTGAGCCTGGGCTTATCACTTTCAGTCGATAGGTATCGACATCACCTAAATCTTCCCACTCGAAGCTTGGAGTTGCAGTATCAGTACTTACTAACGGGCTGAGAGGCGTTATCACACCAGGCGGAGCGACGTCGCTCGCTAGCACCCTAGCTGTCGACGCTATGAGGAGCAGAAACACTAAAGTTTGAGTGAATTTGAAAACAGGAGTTGTCGATCTGGCAGATGACTCCCAAGAACTCACCGTGGGCGACCACTTACGATAATGCGCCGAGATAGCGCAAAAAACATAGAATGGAAACATACAATGCTATCCGTAGGTTACAAAACACATCTGTATCGCAGCCACCTTCTGATGTAGCGCTATTGCGATCTCTCAATTCCCTTTGTTTTTTCAGTCGGTGCATTCTTAAAATGGACAAGACCGACTAAACCGTACAAGAAAACTTGCGATAGGTCAAATGACTTCCAACCCACTGAATAAGCCTTACTTTTTTCACATCCTTGGTATGTGCAGTCAGCTGGTCACATTGCTTGTGCGGCTACTGCATTGCTTTACCCTTGAATCGCAATAGACGGATTGAATTGAATCGGGTCAGCCTGATCGGCAGGATTGACGGTAAGAAAGTCAGTTTCTGCATTTGCTTCCGTCTTTGGATGAAATCCGCGTGTGATCGGCCAGGATTACTACGCGGTCAAGATCTCTGTAATTTCAGCAAACCAACTTTCATCGTAAAACCTGAATTGCCGATAGTCTCTGGAAGGATGTATACCGACATTTGAAAGTTTTAATATTTTGCTTTTTTCGACTTTTTCGCCATCCACTGTTGAGATAATCAATCTAAGTTTATCTAAGTCAATCTCAGGGTCTGGTGAAAAATACCTGATGCAACGCACCGCCGTCTCCTCTGTACTGGAAATAAGATCTTCATACGGTACCAGCAAAATATTGTCAGATGATTCTGCATCAATCCATTTTTCCTTAAACAACTTGAACTGCTTTGCTTTGGCAATCGAGTGTTTATGAAATTCCTCTTTAGTATCGCTCCCCTGACCGCTTACGCGCACATGAAGTTCAAATTCGGATACAACCGAATTATAGAAATTTCTATACTGAACCAAACAAGGTACATTCGCATCACGGTTAATGTCTAAGTTAAAATCATGATTTTTAGAGAAGGTTATTGACGTTGGACGGGAGCAAGGAAACTGCCTACAACAATCCAGGCTCTTAGTATAAAATTCGCAATACTTAAATGTGACACCAAAATAATCAGACATTAATCTGACAAGCAGGTGATGCCCACTACGCGGCCAACTAATTCCAGCTACGTATCTAAGAGGCGAACTGTTTAATCGCGCGATTGAATTATCCATGAATTAATGAACTTCTCTTAATACTACTCTGTCTATATCGTGGCAAACGATGTTATCGCAACGGCGGTCTTTTACCTGTTCGAACGATAATACGCACTACTCGAGGCCGATCCCCAAGATCGAATCCCCCACAGTTGCCCCAAGGCCGAAATACCAGCTATGCAACCTTAGCTACAGTCGAACTACTGCCTGTACGCTTATAAATTGACTTCAATCGATTTGCATACCTTTCACCTATTGCACATGGAGAGAACTTATCTTGAACAAATTCTCGGGCAATCCTGGCTTTTTTGAGCCTGATATTCTCATCCAGATGTGCGTTCTTCATGCATTCTGCGGCGTGACTGATTTTAGGCTCTCCCCACTTCTGACCCGGAACAACAAAAATATAATCATCATGTTCCAAATAAATCTCATCTGTATCCACCAACCAACAATGCTCGTCTTTACAAAATTCCAAATTACCGGAATACCCCGTAGCGATAACAGGAACTTCCAGCATCATTGATTCGATCATCCCAAAACCCCATCCTTCAGATCGATGTAAAGACACATAGCAGTCGGCTGCTTTTTTAAACCAAAGCAAATCAGTATATGTCATTGTCTTATTAACGAACTGAATTCTTGAATCCAATGAAATTAAATGATCAATAGACTTCCATATCTTTTGTTGATTTGGATCCAGAACAGAGTGGCGATTTTGTGTTTTTATGATTAAACGAACGCGCTCGTCACCTTTGGGAAAGGCTTTTAAAAAAGAACGTATAACTGCCTTTGGATTCTTTCTTTGAACAAATGAAAAAGAGTCAAATGTTGCTAAAAAAACAGTTTCATCTTCATCAATAGAGAATTTCTCGTTTAGGCGCTTTCGACATTCTTGCTTACTTGGCGTATCAATCTCCTCGAAGGTCATACCGACATTTACGACGGGATTGTCGAATTTAGCTGAATATTGCTGCACGCCATACTCTGTGCTCACCCAAACCTCATCAAACATCTGCAGCGCTAGAGAATGACATTTTGCCGGGGTATCTAGCTCCCAGAAGAAATAACCTATGTTGTAGCTATTGCTGAAAATATCAGGCAGATAAGCGGCTGCAAACGGGGCAGCTTCTGCATTTAGATGAACTAGGTTTACCCTGGCTTGCCTAGGCTCACCACTCTTCATAGCTGTGCTAAACCCAGTGGGAGCGGGATTGTCTAAATCAAAATTAACCAGGTGAGGATCAAGACCCGCCTCACGCATCGCCAGCACGGACAGACGTGTGGCCTGGCCAAGCCCGGATGCACTTCCGAATGGACCAATAACTTGAAGATCACAGGGGTCTTGTACTTTTTGACATAACGCCTTGTAGGGAAAATGCCGCCTATTCCCGTTTTTATCGCAAGTAGAATAAGTGAGCTGTTCAACATCGAAGCCAGCTGTTAGCAATAATTCACCTTGTGATTCAATGATCGAATCATAAAGAGCTCGAACAACGTCCAAGGATACATCCTCAAGTAAATCAAGCGCATACTCTTCAAAAAACGTCAGCCCTTCCGACCCTTTTGTTTCAAAGAGTTCTGCCCTGACGTTCTCTGGCATATATTGCAAGCAACCCGGGTTGCCACCAGTTTCTAACCAAGCCACCAAGTACATTAATCCACGCTCAACCGCACTATCTGCCGAAAACACATGCCAGCTTGACTCGTTGTGCCTACGAATTTCAAAATAGTCGTTGAATGCGAATTTTCGATCTTTCCATGGCGATCGAATCTGTTTGAGATAGTTAATATAATCATCCGGAACCAATACATCAGCGGCATTGAGATCGACTACAATTTCACTAACCCATCTATAGATTTCGTTCCGGTAGGCAGACTCATCATTTAAGATGGACGCGGGTGCAAATTCTGGGCGATGTTTTATAAGATGAAAGTAATGAGCCCTGGAGATTTGGAAACGACAACCAGGTAAGAAGAGCATCGTATTGCAATAGATAATCTCTTCTTTGCTGAACGGGATACGTAATGGTTTACGCATAGAGCCGTAACCTTCGATATACCACAACAATGCCTC
>JAHQWE010000025.1 GCA_019633985.1 Acidiferrobacterales bacterium
ATTCCCGCCAGCTCCATGTTGGCGCCCAGCCATGCAGCCGGCAATTCTTCGATGCCCATAGCACTGGAAATTGATTGCAGTTCCTCGCTGGAAACCAGAGTCAGTTGACGCGTGTTTCGAATTACCGCGCCACGCTCGTAAAGATATGGGAACCGGGAACAGGCAGGACGGGTCAGGCCTTGATGACCATCTTCGCGGAATCCCTCCAGACACGCTTCCACTGCCTGAATTTCCTGACTGACAATGGATTGGCTGCTGTCTTCGCCGGCCAACAGGCGGACAACGGCGCCGACAAACGGCATTTCTCTGTAGCTGCTCATGTTTTCAGCTTACCACCGGGCATAAGTAACGCAAAGAATTTGATTGAGGCATAAAACCACTTGCCTTGCGGGCCGTCCGGCCGGACCCTATGATCGCGGACGCGCCTGTTATGACCCTCAACAACCGATATGTCCAGTACGACCGCTCCAGCAGAACTTTCCCGGGACGACTGCCGTTTCTGTCGCCCCTATCCCAGCCCAGCCGCCATCCAGGGTGAATACTGCGTCGCCCGCTGGGACCGCCACCCCGCCAACCCCGGCCATATGCTGGTCATTCCGGATCGCCATTTTGCCGATTACTTTGATGCCACAGAAGCAGAACGACATGACATATGGGAGGTCGTTCAGCAGGCGAGAGATTTGATCGTCAAAGAACACAATCCAGACGGATTCAATGTCGGCATCAATGTGGGGCATTACGCCGGACAGTCCATCATGCATCTGCACGTCCATATCATTCCCAGGTACAAGGGCGATGTGGAGAATCCCAAAGGTGGCGTTCGTGGCGTTATCCCCCAACGACAGAAATACACCCTGATTCCCTGATCGGCTTACAGGTTAGAATCCGCGACCCCTTCGCGTATTCCGCCCCATGCCCCTGGTCTCACTCAACCAAGTTTCGATCGCCTTCGGCGCACAGAAGCTGTTGGACCACGCCAACCTGGTTATCGAGCGGGGCGAACGGATCGGACTGCTCGGTCGAAATGGCGAGGGTAAATCCACCTTGCTTTCGGTTATCGGCGGCAGGCTGAGGCCGGATGACGGCGAGTTACGTTTCGACCCGGGCATCCGGGTCGCCATGCTGGAGCAGGCGCCCAGCCTGAGCGGCACGGAGACGATTTACGACATAGTGGCGGAGGGGCTGGGCAGCATCGGCGCCGACCTGGCGGAATATCACCACGCCATCATCGCGGACGATGCCGCCACGGACGCCGGCCTGCAGCGTATTGCCGCCATACAACAACGTATCGACGCTGCGGATGGATGGCGTCTCGGTCAGCGGGTGGAGAAAGTTCTTTCCCGGCTGGGATTGTCCGCGGATGACGCTGTCACCACACTTTCCGGGGGCTGGCAGCGGCGGGTCTCCCTGGCCAGGGCGCTGGTGGCTGAACCCCAGGTCTTGTTGCTGGATGAACCCACCAACCATCTCGATATCGCCTCCATCGAATGGCTGGAAAACCAGATACTGCAGTTCCAGGGCGCTGTCCTGTTCGTTACCCACGACCGCACCTTCCTGAAGCGGGTCGCCAACCGGATCGTGGATCTCGACCGCGGCGCCTTAACTGCCTGGACGGGAAGCTATGAAGATTACCTTCGTCGCAAAGCCGCGGCGGATGAGCAGGAAGCCCGGCAGAATGCGGAATTCGATCGCAAGCTGGCCCGGGAGGAAGTCTGGATTCGCAAGGGCATCCAGGCCCGCCGCACCCGCAACGAGGGCCGGGTCCGGGCGCTGATCAGGATGCGCTCTGAACGGGCGGAGCGGCGGGAAAAACAAGGCAAGGTCAAGTTAAACATCGACCAGGCGGACAACAGCGGCAAACTGGTCATGGAGGCCAAAAATGTCTCCTTCGCCTGGGGCGACAAGATAATTGCGCGGGACTTCTCCACCCGCATACTCCGCGGTGATCGCATCGGTCTGATCGGCCCCAACGGCATCGGCAAAACCACGTTGATCCGTTTGCTGCTGGGTGAGCAACAACCCGACAGTGGCCATATCCGGTTGGGGCATAACCTGAAGGTGGCCTGGTTCGATCAGCTCCGAACCCAGGTCGATCCGGAATCCACGGTGGTGGACGCCATTGGCGAGGGACGGGACAAAATTACCGTGGGAGGTCGTGAGCGCCACGTTATTTCCTATCTTTCCGACTTCCTGTTTGCACCGGCGCGTGCCCGCTCACCCATTCGCAGCCTGTCCGGCGGAGAGCGGGCCAGGGTACTGTTGGCGAAGCTGTTCAGCAAACCCGCCAACGTTCTGGTCATGGACGAACCCACGAATGATCTTGATATCGAGACCCTGGAACTGGTGGAGGAGATGCTGTTGGATTTCGCCGGCACTTTGATCCTGGTCAGTCATGATCGCCAGTTTATGGACAACGTGGTCACCAGCACCCTGGCGTTGGAGGGCGATGGTCGAATACAGGAATACGTTGGTGGTTACAGCGATTGGGAGCGGCAGCGGCCTGTATCCTCCCCTGCCGAAGCCATAGAGGACAAGATCGAGCCGGCGGAAACTGTGGCCCCGGAACCAGTGGAGCCCGTGACAACCAAACCCAGCAAAAAGAAACTGGGCTACCGAGAGCAACAGGAACTGGCCGCGCTACCGGCCCGAATCGAGGAACTGGAAACTCTCCAGTCAACACTCACCGCCACGGTTTCAGAAGGCGATTTTTACCGCGGCGACCCCCAGGTTGTGGAACGAACCCTGCGGGAGTTGGACGAAGCATCCAAGGAACTGGAACAATGCTACCAGCGCTGGGAGGTCCTGGAAGGGTAGCCCATTAAATGGCCTTCAGGTCGGACGGGTGACGCTATGATCGGTGGGTTGGGGCGTTGCAGTCATGACTTTGACCCCATTCGGGGTTTCGAATCGATGCCAGGTGTTTTGCGGCACGACAATAAACTCTCCTGACTGCAGCAGGTATTTCTCTTCGACATCCGCCATCAATAGCACCAGCGTGGTTTCGCCTTCCAGCACGTAGACGATCTCATCACCCTGGGCGTGGCGTTCCCATTCGCTGTTGCCCGCGTAGTGACCGATAAAGATGGCGCCGTCCCGGTAAGGCGCCAGCGTTGCAAACGCGCCATCGAGATCCTCATTGCGGGATTCCGGGGTGCGGTTGCCGACAAAGCTCAGTTTTACAAACTCGTCCGCAAACGAAATCACCCTGGGTTTTGACATGTTACCCATCCCTCGACGCATATGTGTTGACGAGGCAGATAGCCCCGACCTGTCGACCGTAATCCGGCTCACCTCGATGGCAGCTGCGGCGGTAGCTGAAGTAACCTGACTCATCGGCATAGGTATCCGTGGCGCTACGCTCAACCTGGTTTACACCCGCTGCTTTCAATCGAAGTTCAATATACGCGGGAAGATCAAAGTGCACGTTACCAGTATCAGGATGGGCCAGGAAACACCCTTCCGCATTGATCGGCGATTGCTCCAGCAGATTCTCGCGAAACGTGGCGCCGACTTCGTAGCTGAGTGGCGCAATGGCGGGACCGATCGCGACAGCAATACTGTCAACTCTGACGCCCAGTCCTCGCATAGTTACTATTACCGAGTCGGTAACACCTTTGAGTGCACCCTGCCAACCCGCATGAGCAGCCCCAACCACACCGGGTGCAGCGAACAACACCGGCGCACAATCCGCACCCAACGCGCCTATGCAGATGCCGGGTTCGGTAGTGACGAGTCCGTCAGCCTCATACAGTGCCTCTTCGTCTGTATCGTTGTCAACGATGCGCACATCCCGACCATGCACCTGGCGATTGGTAATCAGTTTACGCCCACCGAGAGTCCGGACCACTGCGTCACGATTCTGCCGAATATTGTTTTTTTCATCTGCGGCGCCGTAACTGCAGTTCAGAGAGGCAAACAATCCGTCGGACACGCCGCCGGTTCGACCGAAAAAACCATGATTGATCGATGTCTGCTGCTGTAACAGGGCGCTGATTTCGCTGGTCGGTAACATCTGGGATTTCAAAGCCTTCAGGTATCAGTGGGCACCACTCTCTTCGCCGGACCATCATAGGTCCAGATCGTGTCCCGGGGAATGGGCCCTTTATTGCGCCCGCCCTGGCAAGTCTGCTCCCAGGCATGGGCAAGAATGCCCACTGAACGGGACAGACAGAATAGACCCCGGGCCAGGGGTGCAGGGAAACCCAGCTCGGCATAGATCACCGCCGTGGCGCCATCGATATTCATCGGGATATGGCGATCCTTTTGCGACTCGATCCTGCGTTCCATGGCCCGGGCAACCGCTGCATGCCGGCCAGCAATCACCTTCTGCTCAACCGCTATATCCACCGCATTCAATAACGCTGCAACCCTTGGATCCACCGGGTGAAACCGATGACCGAATCCTGGCACATATTTCCCGTCATCCGCCAGGAAAGCGTCCAGAACCCGAGCTGCCGCACAGTCAGCATCGACCGCTTCATCCATCAGCGCCACAGCTTCATCGTAGAGCACCACGGCCTGTTCACCCGCACCGCCATGCACATCACCGAGAACATTCAGACCGGAGGCCATGGCATTGTTAAGTCCGACGCCGCAGGTTGCAGCCATGCGGGCAATGGCAATACCCGGCGCCTGGGGGCCGTGATCCACGGCGGACATAAGCGCCGTTTCCAACAGATCCGCCTGTTGCCTGTTCGGCAACTCGCCGCGCAACATCAACCAGATCATCTGGGCCAGACCGATGTTTCCAATCAGGTCTTCCACAGGGTATCCCCGGTAGCGGATCTCCCCTGGCGACATATCAATGATTTCAGTGCGCCACCAGTCAGCGGCTTCCTGGTGGGTGTCTGTGTCAGTCATATCACTCCAGCCTGTTGCAGGGCGATTATCTCATCCCGGGAATAACCCAAAGATTGAAGAATGTTTTCGGTATGTTGACCGAGCGCTGGCGGTGGCGTGGCCGTCTTCGGTCTTTTGCCGTCCAGGCGCATGCCGGTGCGGGCGAATCGAACCGGCCTGTCCACACCGGAAACATTGGTAAATGAGCCCAGCAGATCCCGACCTTCGATCTGGGGATGAGACAGTACTTCCGGCACGCTGAGGATACGACCCGCGGGCACCCCAGCCCGGTTCAGTCGCTCCTCCCATTCAGCGGCACTGGAGTTTGCCAGCCGTTCTTCCAGCGCGGCTTGCAATGCCTTGCGATTGTCCAGCCGCCCCTGGCGTGCGGCAAAGCGGGCATCCAACTTCAGTTCCGGCGCCTCCACTACATCACAAAGTGCCTCAAACTGACCCTGTCGATTGGCGGCGATATTGATCAGGCCCTCGCCGGTTCGGAAAGCGCCGGAGGGACTGGCGGTGAAATTGTCATTCCCCAGGGGCTGCGGCTTCCGGCCTGTCACCAGAAAATTCGACACCACCCAACCCATGGTGGCCAACACCGATTCCAGCATGGAGACGTCGATCATCACCCCGCGCCCGGGCTTTGGCTTGGCTAGGGCGGCGCTGATGGCGAATGCGCCGGTCAGCCCGCCGATCGTGTCCGCCACCGGATACCCCACCCGACAGGGTGCCGATTCATCATCCCCGGTAATACTCATCACCCCGGACATACCCTGAATAATCTGGTCATAGGCAGGCTGTTCGTGCAATGGACCATTCTGACCAAAGCCGGAAATCGCACAATACACCAGCTCCGGATTGATGCGACGCAGCGTTTCGTAGTCGAGATCCAGCCGCGCCATAACGCCAGGACGGAAATTCTCCACCAGAACATCCGCCGTCGCCACGAGCTTGCGGAAAATCTCTTTACCCGCACTGGATTTCAGGTCGATGGTAATGGATTGCTTGCCGGTGTTCTGGGCCAGAAAAGAGACCCCCATCAACTTTTCGTTGAGATCAGGATCCGCACCAAGCTGCCTCGCCAGGTCACCACTGCCCGGCACCTCCACCTTGATCACCTCTGCCCCCATATGGGCAAGCTGGTGGCAGCAGAATGGGCCTGCCAGTACATTGGTCAGATCGAGAATCCGGATGCCGTGAAGCGGATCAGGCATAAGGAATGACCTCAATTCTGTGGCTACCCGGGAGCGGCTTGGCTATAATCCGGGGGCAATGAAAGACCATCGGAGAGTTGGCAGAGTGGTCGAATGCGGCGGTCTTGAAAACCGTTGACTGTAACAGGTCCGGGGGTTCGAATCCCTCACTCTCCGCCACAAGTTTTCACATCCCCCGTCTTAACCGGATGTTCTTTGTTAGGATTGATAGCATGAGAGTGAATTCGATCACTTTCGCTATGTGATTGCTGAAGTAACATTTGTTCAACATTTGTTGCAGGTCCACCAAATCATCTCCGCTAAATACGACCTTAACACCAAAATGAAAAATAACGTTTTACGTATTTCGCTGTTCCTTATTACCTGTATCACCGTCCATCAGCTTGTTCAGGTATTTGCAATGCAATCCTTCAACGTGATGCAAATCAAAGGCCAATTTCCAACCGGCACACAGATTTACTTTAGTAATTCAAATGGATTTCATCCGATCATCAAGAAAACTGCGGTGGGCAATACCGTTGCCGAGACAGCTGAAACACAGGTTCTGAATTTTCAACTCTCCAATCGGTTAGTGGAGCGTTTCCAAGTCGACATCGCGCATGGTGAATTACCGCATAAGCTCGAACAAATTGGCCTGTACAGTCACTTTAGCAGAAAACCCGAACTCTGGAGCGGCGCTGAAATTGGTGAGAAATTTGAACTAACGCAATATCGTCAAGGAACAATCACTTCGTACACGCTAAAACACAAAACCAAAGGCAGCAATGGTTTTATTGAATATATCGTTCCAGTGTTAGTGGGATTGCTGGTTGCACTCACTCTGGGTACCACCAATTGGTCGGCCTTTCCGCCGATTCAAGATTTAGGGAATAGCATCCAGATTAGACATCATCATAGTTTCACTGCACTGGATGGTCTCCGCGGCCTGGCCGCACTACTAGTATTGATGCATCACGCAACCATTACGTTCAAAGGCTACGGAGGATTGGGCGTATGGATATTTTTCGTACTAAGCGGATTTCTTCTGACTCGATCCTTTGTTGTCAAACCCAACCAAGCGAACTCAATTTCGTCATTAGCGAAGTTCATGGCACGGCGATTCAAACGGATCGTGCCGATGTATTACGTCATGATTACGGTAATATTTCTTTTACAAAATCACTTCGATACCGCCATCCGCCACTATTTATTCATTCAGGGTGAGGGACACTACTGGACTATTTTACAAGAGATGTATTTTTATCTCTTGTTACCTTTCCTGACCCTGGCATGTTATCTCTTGTTCCGCGGGCGAATACTCCCGAGCCTGCTATTTCTGGGTTTATTGACGTTTCTATGGAACAAATACGGCGACTCCAATGTGTTCTCCATTTATGGATTGAATCAACCATTGAGAGGATTCTTTCAGGTATTTCTCTTGGGTATGATTGGGGCATATTGGTACCATGGAATTTACATAAACAGCAAAAAACTGCAGCGACTTTGTGAGCGGTACCAGTGGGTGCTCTCCATCACCGCGCTGCTCGTACTTGCAGCTGTTTTAGAAATCAGCCGTATCGAAAATTGGGTGGGTTTTAGCTTAACAATGAATCACCATCCTCTTATCGGCGGGCTAGTTTGTCTTGCATTGATTTTGTTGGCTGTTGTCGGCAGCCCAAAATGCCTTTACAAAAAAATCCTTAACAATCCTCTTATCCGATACGTCGGTATCGTAGGTTACAGTTTCTATCTACTCCACCCATACGCGATTTTCATGATTCGTCATGCGATTGAACACTATTTTGATGTTCCATACTTGAACGTCGGTGAGTTTTGGCAACTATTCGCCGGTTTTATCTTGACTCTAATTCTAGCGAGTGTGACCTATACCACAATCGAAAGGCCGTTTTTACGCAAAGCACAATAGAGCCATGCATCATGTGTGTCAAAAACCTAAAGCACACTATATATGCCTAGTGCCGCATTTCATTCTCTGCTGCAGCTGGTAACAGCTATAGGCGACAATACTTGAAAACGCCAGATACAAGTATTCAACGCGAAACCGTAATCTCATCTCCGACACAACGATTAGCCCGAAGAGAAAAAACACTAATAAATATTGAATGACCTCCATTTTCTTCATACTGTTGTTTCTCAATGCAAACCAACTCAGCGTCAAAAACGGAACCAAAGTGATCACCCATGAAAATGGCGCCCTCACAAAAACCTGAATTTCAGTCAAAAGTAAATTATTCAGAAATATATTCAGGTTGTACATTTGATTCATCGAGGTCAAGAAGAACAGCACGGCCTGTATTTTCCAAAACAAAGCGTACTCACCATTCCTGGCCTCCAACCTTGCAAGTATCCCGAGACAAAAGAATAAGCTAACCGGGAATAATGCCGAAGGGTTGCCCTCAGGAAAAAAGGTGTAGTTTGGAACAATGACGGTGAGCGTTACCAGCATTTGCAATGCAAACAAAAGAAACACCAGGGTCGGCATTAAATAGAGATATTCCACGACTCTAGTTGCATTTAAAAAGGAACGGTCAGTATCACCAGCTCGCTTCATTGCCATCAGGCCCGCCGTAATCAAAATTCCAATCGCAACCAGTTCAATGCTTTCTTCACCAACCAGTCGCGCACGACGCCAGAATGGGTGAAGAAATGTGGGGTCGTGCTCGATAAATTCGAGTCCGGCAACCATGGCAAATATACCGATGCCGATCGATATCAAAACCACGATTATTCTTAATGCCGGGCGTTTCGCCAGGTTTGCCAGTGAGGCAACAAAACCGATGCCGAAGATTGCGGCGAACGGCAATAAACCTTCCCAGCCCGCTGCTCTCGCCACCGTTTCATGAAGAGAACCGATCTCATCAAAACACAGGGCCACCATCGCAAGCGCCAGAATAAACCAAGGCCATACCGTTATACCTTGTGCGAGTGAGAGCATTCCCACTCTAGCGAAAATAATCCCTGACATGAGCAACCCGATTCCTGACCACCAGACTCCATAACTCATTTCATGGGTCAAACTTACTCCGCGGTAGGAATAATGAAGCCAGGCAGGGTACTTGGTCAGAAAGTACATCACCATCACCACGATAAATGCCGCGCTGACCAGCCATATCCAGTACCACTGGCGAAAGATCGAAGGATATTGCATCAGCTACCGGCCACTTTGTGGGCACGCGGCAGCCACACGCTGGTTGCGAAACAAATCACTAGCCAAAGTAGCAGCCGAAAAAATCCGATTAGCAACCTATTCATGGTATCTAACTCAATACTCTCCAGAGAAGGCAAGGTCAGCCAAACTGGTTCACCAACTTTAAACCCACTAAGTAACAGAAAAATTCGATCCATCTCCATATCGACAGTGCCACCTCTTTCGCTTAGTTTCACCTGTAATAGCTCCTCTCCCGTTAGTTCCAGCAACGGTAAATCCATATAGGCGAGTCGATGCTGATAGCTGATGGAAAGTAAACGAACCACAACCTTAGCGATTGAAGTTTCGATCTTCAGTTTCGGCGCTTCATGAGGTTGTTCAAAATAAATCTGGCTTCCCAAATACACCTCGATTTCCAGCTTGTCATTCATTCGGTTGTAGAACCTGTCATCAAGATTCGGGGTGATTCCCTCAGATTCATAGAGGGTGATAGAGGTACCAGCCGAGAGATTGGGGAGCTTCACCAATATTCGGTTTACGGAAACGGGCAGGATAACAAGCGCAACGCTCACCAAAACCATGACCGTCCGATTGAGCGCGTCAGTCTGCAACCCGTTTGCAGTCGCTGCATATGCGCCCAGCCCCCAGGACACCAACAGAATCACTCCAGAGAAGTAAATGGTCATGATATCGTCGAATACCCAGATAGATGTCAGCACGAACACAGCTGAAACCACGGCTATTTGGATACGGGAGATAAACCGATGGACAGATTCAGGAAGGGTCAGGCAACACGCTACGTAAGCAGCAACCAACAACAGCCACCAGAATTGCAGAATCGGATGGGTAATCGCGTTGTCAAACCAAAAACTTGCGCCAATCATTAAGGCAAAGCAAGCAACCAGAATCAGAAACACGAATGAAGTTCAACGAGCGAGGGACCGGGTCCGATCATAAAGTATTTGGAAAGTGTGGACCACACCCTCGGGGCCGTAATCGAAGTACGGCTACCTCTCAAACAGCCGACAATAGTGTGCCACCATCCACAGTGATCACCGAGCCATTTATGTAACTTCCTGCATCACTGGCGAGTAACAATATCGGCCCTTCGAGCTCAGATAGCTTGCCAGCTCTTCCGGGAAATAACGTTGAAATATACTGACTTCCTTTATCACTCTTGAGAAAAGAACGATTTATCTCAGTCTCGAAATAGCCTGGGGCGATAGCGTTAACGCGAATGCCTTTGCCACCCCATTCAAGCGCCATCGATTTTGTCAAATGAACGACAGCCGACTTGGCGGCCCCATAATTGGCGTTTTGTTTTTGTGCGACGAATCCAAGAATTGACGCGATATTAACAATCACACCACCGCGCTGCTGCTCCAGCATTTTCCGGGCAACGACCTGCGCCACCCGCCATACAGAACCCAGATTTGTATCCACCACCGATCGCCAATCGTTTTCCGACATGTCGAGTAACCTCGCTGTTCTGGCAATCCCTGCATTGTTTATCAAAATATCAATCTGACCAAAATGGGAAATTGCCGCCTGCAGCCCGGTTTCAACACTGTCACGACTGTCCACATCCATTGACACAGGGAGTAGTTGCGTGGGATTGGCAGCCTCTCGTGACGCCACCTCTACCGCCAACGTTTCCAGTTTTTCCATTCGTCTTGCGGCTAGCACTACATTGGCGCCCTGCTGAACAAACATTGCCGCGATATGTGCCCCAATACCGGAAGACGCACCTGTGATCAGGACAGTCTTCCCTTTAACGTCAAATAAGTTTTTCATCACGCACTTTCTCTGAGGGAGGAAGAGATAGCTGATCGGTCTATTCAGAGCGGTAGCGCCGTCGACATCAGCGAAATAAAGATCTAATCCAGACCCGGTTTTTTAATTGCCGTCGGAATTCCGAAAGTCACCATCGTAACCCGATCTGCGATCGAGGCGACATCCTGATGCAGCCAACCTGCTTCGTCGACAAAATCCCTGCTGAGTTGCCCCATGGGCACAACACCCAAACTCACTTCATTGGTTACAAGGAAAATTTGGGACTTTGCTGCTTTCAATGCGGTCAAGAAACGCTTTTTTTCGATTGGCCAATCGTTTGATTCTTCACTACAAAGCCAGTTGGTTAGCCACAAAGTCAGGCAGTCCACCAACAGCACCTGGCCTTCGCTGGACTGCTTTATCACCGCAGAAAGACATATGGGCTCTTCGATCAGGTTCCACTCATTGCCTCGCTCCGCCTGGTGACGGGCAATGCGTTGATCCATACCCTCATCACCGCCGGTCGCAGTAGCGACAAAAATATGTTCACCTGCCGTCGCCGAAGCCCGATCCAGCGCGTATCGACTTTTGCCGCTACGTGCTCCGCCAGCCACCAGCTCAATCATGGTGGCGTGAGACAGCTGGTTTTTCTAGGGTTGCGATACCGCCTCCACTTCAAACACAGAACCTTCCGCAGCAATCACACGGACTTGCGCGCCTTCGGCTAATTTTGGCCCGCGCACTCGCCATTGACTATCATCAACAGAAATCTTGCCATAGCCATTCGATATGGGCTCAATTAACGTGAACACTCTTCCCACATATTGTTGGGCGCGGCGATTTAAATTCGGGAGCTCGCTGGGGAGTTGAGCTTTGAAAAAGAATCTTCGCGACACAACAATACTGGCAATGGACAAAACAGAGAACAGAATAAATTGTCCCTGCCAGCTCATATCTGGCACCACAAATAGGACCAGAGCAGTCACAAGGGCCGATACACCCAGCCACAAAAAGAATGTAAAGGGCGCTACCAGCTCTAGTGCAAGTAACGCTAAACCTAGTATCAACCAGCTCCAGTGGTTCATCGCAAATATATCAATCATCACTATCTCCTCGTTAAACAGGTGGATAAACGGACTTTAAGAGCTCTTATCTCCACCTGTCTTAAAAGTTTCTTTTGCAATTTCTCCAATTCCGCCCAAAGAGCCTAGTAAGCTGGTCGCTTCCAGAGGTAAGAACATCACCTTCTGATTGTCAGCGGCGGCAACCTGCTTCAAAGCTTCAGTATAGTTTTGGGCAACGAAATAATTGATTGCCTGGGTGTTTCCCTGCTCAATTGCCGCCGACACCATTCTGGTTGCGTTGGCTTCAGCCTCAGCTTCTCGTTCCCGCGCTTCCGCATTGCGAAATGCGGCTTCTTTTTCGCCCTCTGCCTCGAGAATAGCCGCCTGTTTATTCCCCTCAGCTCGCAGGATTTCTGACTGTCTCGCACCTTCAGCGACCAATATCTCAGCGCGCTTATCACGCTCGGCTTTCATCTGATTGGCCATAGAATCCACTAGGTCCTGGGGCGGTGTGATGTCTTTAATTTCGATCCGAGTCACCTTAATCCCCCATGGAGTAGTCGCTGTATCGACCACATTCAGCAGATTGGCGTTGATCGCGTCTCTCTTGGATAAGGATTCGTCAAGATCCATCGAACCCAGTACGGTTCGTATATTAGTCATGGTCAGATTCAACACTGCATTCTCCAGATTATTCACCTCGTAACTCGCCTTCGCGGCATCTAGAACCTGAAAAAACACGACACCATCGACCCGAACTACCGCGTTGTCTCTGGTAATTACTTCTTGAGATGGCACTTCCAATACGCGCTCCATGACGTTGACCTTGGCCCCTATCGAGTCGATATAAGGTATTAGGAAGTGAATTCCGGGGCGCATGGTGCGGGTAAATCGCCCAAAACGCTCGATCGTATATTCGTAACCCTGCTGAACCGTGACGACCGACTTCATTACGGTAAGCACAGCGAGCACGATAAGGATGATTACAGCGATAGAAGCACCGCCAATCGTCGTTTCAAACATGGTTTTTCTCCTCTCTTTATTACCCGCTTATATGGGGTAAATTGTCACTTTTACAAGGTACGCACTGACAACCATTGACACGAAAATCGGTTAAATCCTGTCATTTTCGGTCATTTTCGCCTAAAACACCGACTTTAATAGACTGTGTAATATCGCCATGAATTAGCTTGTCATTCTGTATTTCAACACCTTCGGCATCGGGTAAACTTACACGTAGCATATCAACTACACAATCCATATGTGGCACTGGTACGACAACTTATCAGAAAACACGAGAATCGCATTTGTCGGTTTCTCTGCCGTCGTTCTGGTGGGGTTTGTTGAGTTGAAGTCAGTGGCACCCCATTTGGCTCAATCGGACGTCGAAATTTCGAGCAATGTGAACAAAAATCATCGACCGTCAACGCCCTCCGCAAATGATGAATTGAATAAAGCGCTGTTTGAAGAGACCGCGCAATCGGTTCGGGACATCGACCCACTATTCGAGATTTTAATGCGTAATGGCGCCTTTGGTGCTTTGAAAAATCGTCTTTTAAATCTTGCGGCAGAAGCGGTAAGCCAAAACCAAAAAGATTCCCTCGCCAACACCCTTGTACTTCTTGGACAAGTCTCTATTGAACAACAAAATCTGAGCGCTGCAGAAGTTTACTTGTTCGAGGCCCTGGATATCCTGGAACCAGGTAAAGATGATGAAATTCGCACCAACATCTATGTGCAATTAGGGAGAACATACCTGAAGTCGCGGCAAATCGCGCGTGATGCCGGCTACGCTTACGATGCTCTCCAGATTGGTCGGACCCAATTAAAGCAGCGAAGATTTGATCTCGCCGAAACAAACATTCGCCTTGCGATTGATCATAGCCTTTCCATTCATCGCTACAATGCCGCGGCTAGCGGTTATGAATCACTCGCTCACCTTTACCGAACAATTGGTGATGTGTTTCAGGCAGAAGAAGCACAGCTCGAGGCAATTCGACTTTACTCATCTTCTGGCCAAACCGATATGTCACTTTCGCTACTGGAAAAGGCGAAGAATGCAGGTATCGATGAATGGCGACTATTCGATATGGAACAGCAGATTGCGACCAATCGCCAAACTTATGAAGAAAGTATCAGCCAGATAGGGACGGCCAAGGACTATCGACGACTCTATAACTATTACCTGAACCAGGGAGATAAGCAGCGCGCCTGGCACTTCAGATTACTCGCGAGCCAATCATTGGAGGAGGTCTCTAAGCGTGCCATGTTTCATCGCCAACAGGGTGTATTAGCGATACTTTATAATTCGAACGAAGCGATGTCGAAGGCGAAGCGTTACTTCGCAGATGCCTCTGCTCGATTTGAAGAAACCGGAGACGCGGACGGCCTTATCGAAACCAATTTGATGCAATCCGAAGTCTATTGATTCGAGTGTTGGCGGATGCGTTGCAGTCAGAAAGGAAGCTCAAGACCACTTCGGGTTGAAATTAGAAGATCCCGAAACTGACCCTGAATTCTTTGCAATCCTTCTTCTGTATGTGACTCAAACCGCATGATCAAAGTGGGTGTGGTATTGGACGGTCGAATCAAACCAAAACCATCGTCAAAATCAACACGCAAACCATCGATTTTACTGACCGCTCCATTTTCAAAGTGAGCGTTTTGATTGAGCTCTTCCATCAATGCATAGTGCTCCCCCTCTGCCATTTCCAGTCGCAGCTCTGGGGTGTTAATCGTATTTGGCAGAGCGCCGAACACATCGGAAGCAGATTGATCATTCGCGGCAATCAACTCACATAGTCGGGCGCCCGCATACAGGCCATCGTCAAATCCCCCCCAGCGATCATTGAAGAAGATATGTCCGCTCATTTCGCCTGCCAGTGCAGCGCCCGATTCCCGAAGCTTTGCCTTGATAAACGAGTGACCAGTTTTCCACATGGTCGCCTTACCGCCATGTGCCTCAATATCGGCCGGTAGAATTTGCGAACACTTCACATCGAAAATAATCTCTGCACCGGGCGTAGCCTCCAAAATACTTCGCGAAAAAAGCAGCATTTGGCGGTCCGGCCAGATGACTGAGCCATCCGGAGCTACCACGCCGAGACGGTCAGCGTCGCCATCAAAAGCCATGCCAAATTCAGCGCCGGTTTTTTGAACCTCGGCAATTAGATCCTGCAGGTTTTCCAGCTGACTGGGGTCCGGATGATGGTTAGGAAAATTGCCGTCCACCTCACAAAATAGCTCAGTAACGTCGCATCCAATGCCACGAAAAAGCTCTGTTGCTACCGCACCACCTACACCGTTACCACAATCAATCACCACCTTTAGAGGTCGCTTCAATTTTACGTCGCTGACGACCTTATCGCGGTATGCAGAAAGCATTTCCCGCTTCTCCAACGTGCCCGACCCCTGGACAAAATCTTGATCGAGAATTCGTTGTTTGATTTTCTGAATCAACTCACCTGACAAGGTTGTACCGTTGATCATCATTTTCAAGCCATTGTATTCGGGTGGATTATGACTCCCGGTCACCTGCACCCCGGTACCAGTTTGAAACTCTTTGGTTGCAAAATACAGTGTCGGGGTGGGGACTTGGCCAATATCTATCACGTCGCAGCCACTCGACAGAATTCCTTTTGCCAAAGATTCTCCAAGAGATACTCCAGACAACCTGCCATCACGGCCGATGACAAATGTGTTCACCCCTTGCGAGAGCGCTTCAGCGCCCAAAGCACATCCGATCAGCTCAACCATGTCGTTGGTTAGAGAATGATCAACGATTCCTCGGATATCATAGGCTTTAAAAATTTCGTGCGGAAATGACATTATCTTAGTTTTTGTTGTCCAGTTTCAGAATCCCATCTATCCAAATTTATGGATGGCGCGTTTTTCCACAGCCAACGCAGCTTCATGCACCGCTTCAGACAATGTGGGATGGGCGTGTACTATTCGGGCTAAATCTTCTGAGCTCGCATGAAAAGACATTGCAACCACACATTCTGCAATCAACTCTGACACATGGGGGCCGATAATATGTACACCCAGAACCCGGTCGGTTTCCGCATGTGCGATGACCTTTACCATCCCTGCCGTATCCTCCATCGCCTTCGCTCTACCCGTGGCAGCAAAGGGAAACACACCCGTCTTGACCGGGATTCCATCCGCTTTTAACTCGTTTTCGGTTTTCCCCACCCAGGCGATTTCTGGCGCTGTGTAAATAACCCAGGGCACCGTATTAAAATCGACATGACCGAAACCGCCAGCGATTCGCTCAGCCACGGCAACTCCTTCCTCAGAGCTTTTATGTGCGAGCATTGGCCCCCTAACGGCGTCACCAATCGCCCAAACTCCTGTCTCTGCAGTCTGGCAATGGTCATCAACTTCGATAAAACCTCTATTGTCCAAAGACACCTCACAATCCGCGGCAAGTAACCCTTCCGTAGCAGGTTTACGACCTACCGCGACGACGACCCGATCCACTTCTATCGAATGCTCCTCTCCCTTTTGGGTGTAACTCAATTGCAATCCGTTTGGTGTAGAACTGACTTTTTTCACCATTGCCCCCAAACGAATATCAAGCCCCTGCTTCTTAAACTGTCTCGCAGCATCCCTCGCAATTTGGTGGTCCGCCGCCGCGAGAAACTCATCCATCGCCTCCAGTAACACCACCTCAGAACCCAGTCGATTCCATACGCTACCCAGCTCAAGACCGATTACACCCGCACCGATGACCCCGAGTCTCGACGGTACACGGTCAAAGTCCAACGCGCCTGTTGAATCCACAATAAACTCACCATCAAAGGGAATTGAAGGGAGTTCTACCGGCTTTGACCCAGTGGCGAGAATAATATTTGGAGCGCTGATCGTCTGGCTAAGCTCTCCACTTTCTGGATCCAACACAGCAACATGGTTCTCTGCCATTAAGCGCCCTCTTCCATAAATCGAAGTGACTTTATTGGCTTTAAACAAGACACCAATTCCACCGGTTAAGCTGCTGACAATCTCCGCTTTTCGCTGCTGCATTTTCGTCACGTCCATCGACACATTTTCCGCGGTAATGCCGTGCGCCGAGAATTGATGCTGCAATCGGTGATATTGCTCAGAAGAGTCCAGCAACGCTTTCGAAGGAATACAGCCAACATTCAGACAAGTACCACCCAAAGATGGTTTACCTTCCTTGTTCGATTGATCGTCGATACATGCCGTATTCAGCCCTAGCTGCGCACAGCGAATCGCCGCAACATAACCACCGGGGCCCCCACCTATTACGATCACATCAAAATTTTCAGCCATTTTTCTATCCCAAAAGAGTGTGACGGCGGAGAAATGGATTCACCGCCGCTTTTATTGTGTGCAGCTCGTCACTAATCTCTGCTTTAAAACAGCAGAATGAAAAATATGATTTAGCAGTCCAGCAGCAGTCTTGCCGGATCTTCGATCATATCTTTGATGGTTACGAGAAATTGTACTGCTTCCTTACCATCCACGATTCGATGGTCATAAGACAATGCGAGATACATCATCGGTTGTACAACCACTTCCCCATTTTCGGCCATAGGGCGATCCTGAATCTTGTGCATACCAAGTATCGCACTTTGCGGCGGATTGATGATCGGTGTTGACAGCAGTGAACCAAACACTCCGCCGTTGGTAATCGTGAACGTGCCTCCTGAAAGATCAGAAAGGTTAATTTTTCCCTCTTTTGCCTGTGCGCCGAATTCTCTGATTTGCGATTCGACACCGGAAAAACTCATATCTTCGCAATTTCTCAAAACCGGAACCACGAGGCCTCTCGGAGAAGATACCGCGATACCGATATCCTGATAGCTGTGACGCACCAGATCAGTTCCATCGATATAGGCATTCACTAACGGAAATTTCTGCAGCGCTGCGACACTCGCCTTGACGAAAAAAGACATAAAACCCAGACGAGTTCCATGCACCTTTTCAAAATCTTCTTTGTATTTGCTGCGCAGCGCCATGACCGGCCCCATGTTCACTTCGTTAAAAGTTGTCAACATCGCCGCAGTCTGCTGCGACTGCACCAGCCGCGTTGCAATCGTTTGGCGCAGTCTTGACATCGGTTCACGAATTTCTTCACGGGACCCTGGTACAGAAGCAGGAGCAGCGGTAGCTTTCGGCGCAGGGGCTACCGCTTGAGGAGCCGGAGCAGTCGATTCCGATTTGCCACCTCCTTCGGTCGGCGTCACTTCATTGGTGATGAAGTCGAGCAAATCCTCCTTGGTCAGTCGCCCACCCGGTCCTGATGGAGTAATCGCCGAAGGATCAATACCATGCTCTTCTACCAAACGCTGCACGGCAGGCCCCATCAACGGATCCTCTCCGGATTTGGTAGTTTCCACTTTCGCCCCGCTAACGGAATCTGTTGGTGGCGGGGACGCCGCAGCGCCCGGTTCTAGTGTGGCTAACACCTGCCCTGATGTCACAGTATCGCCTGAGGCAGCCAGCAGCTCAACGACAACGCCATCTTCAGGGGAAGGCACCTCGAGCACCACTTTATCCGTTTCCACCTCGACCAGGACTTCATCTCTGCTGATGCTGTCTCCGGGCTGCTTGTTCCAGTCCAGTAACAATCCGTCGGCAACCGATTCAGGTAATACGGGAACTTTAATTTCTAAGGGCATGATGTTTGGGTTGTATGGTTTTCCGGTTTATCGGCCAGCCAGGCTGGATAGATATATAGTTTCTAATTGCTTTGACCGTCTCTGTAGACGGCATTTTTGGATGTGGTCAACGCTTCCATCACTAACTTACGTTGTTGTTCAACATGCAGTTTGTAATATCCCACTGCGGGTGATGGCGATCCCTCACGACCGATATATTTCAACTTTTGCTTAATAGATTTGTTTCTTAACATGCGGAGGTAGTAGCTGATTTGGTACCAGCTACCCTGGTTTTTCGGCTCTTCCTGACACCAGACGATCTGGGTGGCGTTGGGAAATTTTTCGACCTCGGCTTTCAAGTATTCCGCCGGAAACGGATGAAGTTGTTCTAGCCGTAAAAGCGAAACGTCTTTGATGTCCTGCAATCTGCGCTCCTCCAGCAGATCAAAGTAGACTTTTCCACTGCATATCACTACTCGTTTCACCGCTTCCGGATCTATTGGATCGATTTCGCCAATAACCGTTTGAAATTTGCCGCCCACCAGCTCGGATACTTCTGAGACAGAAAGCTTGTGACGTAGCAGGCTTTTTGGTGTCATCACAATAAGGGGTCTTCGCAACGGTCGAATCATCTGCCTTCGCAGCATATGGAACATTTGCGCCGGAGTGGTAGGCACACACACCTGCATATTGTTCTCTGCACAAAGTTGTAAAAAACGCTCCAGTCTTGCAGAAGAGTGTTCAGGCCCTTGCCCTTCCATTCCATGGGGAAGAAACATGGTCAGACCGCAAACCCTCGACCACTTCGCTTCACCGCTACTGATGAATTGATCAATGACCACTTGCGCACCATTTACAAAGTCACCAAACTGGCCTTCCCAAATGACCAGTGTTCTGGGCTCCGTGGTAGCGTAACCATATTCAAAACCCAGCACAGCCTCCTCTGATAACAGTGAATTGATTACCAGAAAATCACTAGGATTTTCACTAATAAACTGCAGCGGAACGTGGGTTCTAGCGTGGCGCTGGTCGTGCAATGTAGCGTGACGATGGGAGAATGTGCCTCTACCCGCATCCTGGCCGGACAAGCGAACTTTGTACTCTTCCTGCAACAATGACCCGTAGGCCAATAACTCCGCACAACCCCAGTCCATCGGCTTTTCTCCAGCCACCATCGCAGCTCGATCATCCAACACTTTTTTAACCCGTGGATGTACCGCAAAATCCTCGGGAACCGCAACGAACTGCTGGCCAAGCCGAGTCAGTCGATCAGCATCGATGCTCGTTTGCGTGTCGGTATCCCATTCCTTGGTGAGATGAGACTCCCAATCCACCATTCTCAGACCTTTATTGGGATCAATCACCTGGCCTGCGACTACATGCCCGGCATCGAGTTGATCACGATAGGTATTTACAAGCGCCCGAGCTTGATCCGCGGTCAGCACACCATCTTCTATAAGCTTATTGGCATAGATCTCCCTGGGAGTGGGATGATTCTTAATTTTTGAATACATCACCGGCTGAGTGATAGATGGCTCGTCTGCCTCATTGTGGCCGTGACGGCGATAACACACCAAATCGATCACCACATCGCCAGCAAACTGCATTCGGTATGCCATTGCTAGTCGCGCTGCCTGCACCACAGCCTCTGGATCATCACCGTTGACGTGAAGAATCGGTGCTTGCACCAATTTGGCTACCTCTGTGCAATACAATGTCGATCTGGCATCCAACGTATTGGTGGTAAAACCAATCTGATTGTTAATGATGATGTGGACGGTTCCACCTGTGGAATACCCTCGGGTTCGCGACATATTCAGTGTTTCCATCACCACACCCTGACCGGCGAATGCGGCGTCGCCGTGCATCAGGATCGGCACCACTTCGCGTCGATTGATATCCTGGCGACGCTCCTGTCTGGCACGGGCAGACCCCTCCACGACGGGATTGATAATTTCAAGATGAGAGGGGTTAAAAGACAAAGCGACATGGACATTGCCGCCCTCAGTCTGTATGTCGGAAGATGCTCCCTGATGGTATTTCACATCACCGGTTTGGGTGTCCTCATCTTCCGTTTCATAAGCACCTTCAAACTCGCTAAATAGGTCTGCTGGAGCTTTGCCAAGAATATTGACCAGTACATTCAGACGTCCTCGGTGCGCCATGCCGAATATCACCTCTTTGACATCCTGCTTGCCAAACTGCTGAATCAGATCCGACAACATCGGAATCAGTGTATCCCCACCCTCTAGAGAGAAACGCTTCTGACCGACATATTTTGTATGCAGGTATTTCTCAAGACCCTCTGCCGCCGTTAGCTTAGTGAGGATATTGATTTTTTCTTCTTTAGTTAGTGGCAATCGAACAGGATCAGTTTCGACGTGGGACATCAACCACTCGCGCTGTTCCATTGAAGTGAGATACCGTATCTCATACGCGATGGGTCCACAGTACGCTGCCTGTAGATAATCTAGAATTTCTCTCAGAGTCTTTCGGCCACCATCGGCCAGATCTCCGGTGTCAAACTCAGTGTCGAGATCGGCATCACTCAAATCATATTGCTCGAGCTCCAACTCTCTGGCATCACCACGGGGCATGGTGTCAATCGGGTCAATATTAGCCAGTAGATGACCCAATGCTCGATACCCCATTATCAGTTTGGACACCTGACCCTGTTTATGAGAAGCCGTTTCCAGCCATTCTTGCGAGCCACCGGTCGCCGCGATGGTCGTCGTTAACGACTGAGAAACAGGTAATAATTGATTAATTTCATCCAAAAGCGCTTGTGCATCCTGCGCCTTGCCGTTTCCGCTCGCGGCCGCATCCAGAGATTCCTGGTAAAGCGCTTCAAGGTAATTGAGATTGCCACCATTGAGAAAACCGAGGTCGTTGTGATCAGATTGCATTCTAGTTTCCTATTCTCAATGTTTGTTCGCGTCGTTTCATTTCGCGCTCTCCAAGTTGTGTACGCACAGGTGCCATCTCGTCATGGCGGTGCGCAGAGGCATTCCACAACCACTTTTACTTTCTTGGCCGGTTTTAGCCCCGACTGTTACGTCGCTCCAGTCTGTGATTCCGCGACCTGTAAACATATTCAATTATAGTTAGGGTTCGACGATTCTCCAAGCGACCTCTCAGGTCGTGAATTCACTTCCTAAGATCATAAGATATTCAGTTGCAAATTGTTTTAAATCGCTCGAAAAACGAGTCCAGCGCTTTATTCGCCGCACGGCGAATGACAGAAGCACTAAAAGTGTCGAACCAACCGCTAACCCGAATGTCTGCCTGATAGCAAAGATCACATCCAATATCGGTATCGACAAGCGTAACTTTTGCAATGCCCCCCGCTTTTCCCCACTTCTTGGTTTCAAGGCTCGCCTGCAGTTGATAACTATCCGGCGGATCAATCTCATGGATTTGCAGATCGGCGGATACTGTTTTTTTGAATGGCCCGATCCCAAACGTGAAACATGCGCTATATTTCCCATCACCCAATCTCACTACCTCATCGCATCCCCGAATACAAAAACCAAGTACTTCAGGATCAATGAGATTCTTCCAGGTCGCCGAGGAATCGGTCGTTAACGAATAACTGCCCTCGATAGAGATGGTTTCTGAGATATTTTTCAACACTTATCTGCTCCATCCATGCGAGCCAATTCTTCTGATATTTCTTCCGGGAATGTTGTCAGCGCGCATTGTGTCTGGGATAGTAACAATAACTCTCTGAAATAATAAATGAAGGCGACACCCTAAATGGATAACGACATCTTTGTGGAGCGATACAGCCGGCAGATCAAACTGCCACATGTCGGCTTGGACGGACAACGAGCCATCGCCAATGCGAAAGTGCTGATTGTTGGTATGGGGGGGCTAGGGTCTCCCGTATCCATGTATCTCGCGGCCGCTGGGGTAGGTTTTCTAGGGATCGCAGACTTCGACGTGGTGGATCGATCTAATCTACAACGACAAATCGTCCACCGTGAAAACCACATCGGTCTACTTAAAACAGAGTCAGCAGCCTCTACACTTCGGGAAATCAACAAGGACATAACCATTGAGCGATATGATTTCACCTTAGAACCCGAGGAACTCTCTGAGTTAGCACGCCAATATGATCTGATCGTGGATTGTACGGATAATTTTCCTACCCGTTTCCAACTGAACGACGCCACGCTGGCTGCCAAAAAGCCGCTTGTATCTGGCGCGGCAATCCGATGGGAGGGCCAAGTAGCGGCATTTGATCCCCGAGACCCCGCCAGTCCATGCTACGAGTGCCTGTATTCTGACCGATCAGTCGAAGCAGCCAGTTGTGCTGCTGAGGGAGTTATTTCGCCGCTAGTAGGGATTATCGGTACAATGCAAGCCCTTGAATCTGTGAATATTTTGCTAGGTAGAGCCCAGCTGGTCGGCGCAATGTGGCTATTCGATGCACATTATATGGAATGGCAAAAGATGGTTTTACCCAAAAATCCCAAGTGCTCCGCCTGTGGAAATGCTATTATTGGCGAGTAATCTCGGGCTGGGGGGCCTGAAGACTGTTTCCGGCTCGTTTCGGAAACCCTCCTGCAGAGTGTCGCAAGATCGTTCTATTCGTCGTAAAGAGGCATACCTTGGGGTAATGCTGCGTTTATATAGCGCGACTTTAGAACACGTTTTGTAAAGAATAGTAAAAACGTCACTAGGTAGCGACGTCTTTACTCTAGACACCTGGTAGCGCTATTTTTCGGTTCGTCTTGGTACTGGACAGTCGACAAGGTGTTTGTTCGGCACAACCTGTACAGCCAATGTGCAAACCGCACTGGCGTTGGTTCGATAGCAAAAAGAAAACGTTGACGCGGCTGGGCTTTTTATCTGAGAGATTGGATTGATATTCCCATCGCGTTTGGAATCAAGAAAATGCAGATGAGTCTAAGAGAGAAAAGAAAAAACAGGCTCGGGACGCACCGTTGCTCCCGTTACTATTCCGGCACCACAAAAGCTTTGTCAGCTTCACTGCGCGTTCGCTATTGCATGGCTCGGTTTGTGTTGATCGCTTTTTTTGCCATATCCTCCTCGGCAATCGCTCAGTCTACGGATTCTGAGCAGCCAAACAGAGAAACGATGGCGGCTGTGAACGTGATAACGGGTCTGCTTATGGGCGGCAGTTTCGGGCCTTTATCCCTTGGCATCGAGTCCCAGTCTAGTGCGCGATACGGGTTCCAGTATGGGGATGGCCTCAATGAGGAAGGTCTTACGATATATTTTAACGGCAGTACTGAAGATCTCAGACTGTGCGCTGATACCGTTGATATCGGTACCGGCGAAGTTAGACTGGAATTGAACGGCGGCTTCATAGGAAATCTTGGCGGCGGAGTGTTTTGTATTACGCTTCCAACGGGAAACGGCAATGGCAACCAAAGTACTGGAGAAAACACTCTCGAATTAGTGCATACAGCACCTGGTGATCGCTGGGGAATTACCAATATTAGTTTACGTTTTACCGAAGAGTTCGGACTTCCTAGGCTCTCTCGATCTGACTGGGATGAAGACAAGGTCAGAAAGATCCTAAAAGTCTTTGCCTTTGGCGGGCACGCGAGAGACAGTCAAATCACTGCCTGGAGCAGAATGGACCCTTCTGCGGCGATTGAACAAATGCTCAATTTCTCAGAACATAATTTCCAACTCTCCCCACCGGCTCCTGGAGAAAAATACAGCGACCCGGCTTCCCTGCCCGGAACACTCAGTGCATTTGCCTCTTACCTCGGTTCTAACAGCTCTAATCTACCAATGAACTTGGATCAGGGGGAAAACACATACAATCGCGGCAGATTTGGTCTTGATGGATACGACAAAGAGGGCTTGTTTTTCCGCATGGCAACCACTCGCGGGCTAAACCCCTTCAGACAAAAAATCGGGATGTGGGAAACGAACTACCACCTGGCCGTAAATCTCGACACACAAGTAGACAATCGTCAGTTGGTTCGGTACTACGACGAGATAATGGAAGCCCATGAATCTGGCATTCCATATCAAGATGTAATGGCAGTAGCGTCTAAAAGCGCCGCTATTGCCATGCAATATGGACACCGACGCAATCAATGGGTTTTAAGAAACGGCGAGTATATTTGTGAATGCAACGATGATTTTGCCAGAGAAATTCATCAACTCTTTTTCGGAATTCTAGGCGAACTCGATCCGGAAAGCACCGCTAGTTACAACCATCATGAGGAAGTTACGATTCCGCAAACTGCGAGAATGCTTACCGACATGCGTGTTGAGTATGACAGTAATATTGAGCGGTTCCCCGACTATGTCACTTTTGGTACATCGCGGCATCACACCGGCTCACTGGATATTTTGAACCACCAAATCACCGGTGCGAATGCGTCTCAAAAGATCGACAATCTGGTAGATATCTCCATCGAAAATCCAGAGAGTCTGGCCGCTCTGCCCATCATCATTATCAGTGGCCTTGCTGACGACAACCTGCTCCTGGACAATTCGACCGCTGCGAGTAAAAGAGCCGCAATTCGCGCCGCCTGGGCCGAAATGGGATCGAACAAAAACTTCCTGGAGTTTGTCCAGGCCTATGCGGTATCGGATTTGTTTCACTCCCCGAATCAACGAAAATTCGCGACGACGATCGAACGGGTGATCTACCAGGCGAATCGTTATTACCTCACTAACACAGAATCGCTGCAGGATCGCATGGAGCTAGACAGCCAGCTGCGAGATGAAAATGTAAGAATTTTCCGGCCTGTACATAATGTGTTTGGTGGACAAACTGCGCTGGAAGCGGCCAACTCGCCAACGATCTTCGAGAGCAACTACAATCGCGCTACCGAGGGCGAATACTTCCATCGATATCGCGGCACCTACTGTGATGATTGTGATTTTGGTCAGTCATGGGAAAAGGATTGGGGACAAGTGATCCCAAAAACCAACGGACAATATTTAGTGGGAGATGTCGCGGCATGGCTGTGGCAGTATGTTGTTGGCAATATGGACAACTACTCCACTTTGGAGGAAGCCCACCTGGTTTCGATCTTGGGAGCTGCTGAACGAAAAAGCAGCCCGACCCACCAGTATCATCAAAATCTGTATTTCGATTTCAATCATCTCATGTGTATCCGACAAGAAATTGTAGATGCAGAGACTAATCCCGACGTTTCTCTGGATCGACTGTTGAGAGACTATAACGGTGGTGGATGGAACCGCTTTTGCCGCCCGGAGGGTGATCCCAGCACTTATTCCGTACAAGAGATCGAACTGCTCACCCGAACCTACTCAAAATTCGACATTGAGAACACAGACTATATTCAGGATTTAATCAACGAACTCAAGCAATCGGAAATTCCTCTGGATGCTTCTCCTTCTTTTAATCAACGACGTTACGCGAATATTCGCGTGCAGGCAGCAATCGCATTTATTTTGGGCACCCCGTATGTGTTTGTAGAGGAGCAACTGTAATGAATATAAGTAGACGACAATTTCTGCAAGGTTCTTTTTACTCCGGTTTACTTTATGGGACTGGCGCATTGCCCCGATTCGTTAATGAGGCCAATGCAGAGTTTGTGCCCTTACAAAACAAAATTCTGGTGAACTTAATGCTGGATGGCGGCCCAGATTTGAGACATTTGATCGCACCTGCCTGGAATGCGACACCGGGAACCGTGGGAAATGCCTACTGGAAAAACCGCTGGCGCGCCCATCGACTCCCGAATGATCAGAATTCAACGCTGGCCGCAAGATGGAATAGTGCCTATTATCCTATTCAGGTCGGCGGAAGCGGATGGACAACGAGTGGCGCGGATACGTCCGCATTAAACGATGACAGTAACGCCAACGACACCGTAACCTTCGGCATCTGGAAAGAAGCCGGTTGGTTAATCGATATGTTCCTGGACGGCAACGTAGCCATTGTTGCTAACGCAGTAGTTGGGCGTAATCGCGATCATTCCCACTCCACCATCATTATGGAACAGGGGAATCTAACAGCCGGATCTAATGCCCGGGAACACTCAGGCTGGGGAGGAAGACTTGCCCAACAGGCGGGGGGCAGTCCCATTGCACTCACCGATGTACCCAGACCCTTTTGCTTTGGCGCAAAAAATGGCAACGCGAACCAAATCGACAATAGCGCACTAGTCGCTGTACAAAATTCCCGGCAGCTAGGTCTTTACGGCTTTGATGAAACGGAACATCGCTCCTATCACCGCGCGCAAAAAATTGCCGGCGCACTGGAGTCGTACTATGCGGCTCTGCGTATGGAAACACCAGCAACAGACGCCTACGAAAAATTTATGGACCATGAGAACAAGGTCCGTGTATTTGGCGAGCTGATCAAGGAACGCCTAGATTTCGCAGAACCATTGCTCATCCGCGCGCTCCATTCGAGCAATCTCGACAATGGGGGAGGTCCAACTGGGCTCAATCCAGATCCGGCCAATGGCGATTCTCGCCGAACGCTACGCAGCAGCGGCTTCGGACGTCAAATACGAAACCTCTATGACGTGATGGCCTCCAATGACTTGCTTAATCTGCGGGTCGCATCCATGTCATATGGAGGATGGGATACCCACGAGAATCAGCGAAGAGATGCAAACTCTGGTGATCTGAATGACCCAGATACCAATCGCGGTATTGAAAGCAATTTCAAGGATATTTTTGGCGGTCCTAGCAATCGTTCTGGGCTCTCTTCAACCGCGTTACACGGCGGATTTTCCGCGCTGTGGAATAGCTTGCAATCGAGCGCTGACAGAGACAAGATTCTTATCAATATTGCCGGAGAGTTTGGTCGTCAAATTCGTGATAACGGCGATCGTGGAACCGACCATGGCAAAGGCAACTACATGCTGCTGATAGGCAATGAAGTACATGGCGGTTTGTATGGAGAGCTGTTCCCGGAATCTGAGATCGACCAGTTAAATAATTCCAATATCAGGACGCCGGATATTGACCCTCTTACGGATTTTGATCATGTATTCGGTGCTGCCTGTGACTGGGTGTCGCCGGGCTCCGGCGGCAACGTATTTCCAGGTCGTTCGACAAATAGTAACTTAGAGTCTGGAGTTTCCCCTGAAAATTTGTTTATATAACTCGCTTGATCTGATCGAAAAAACATATAACTACAAATAAGACAGTGATTCGACCATTACTCTTGTGCCTTGCTCTGCAAATACTCTGCCAACCCGCCTTTGCGCGGCCAGAAATTCTGGATGATTGGGAAATGGCTTACGCAGACGCTCCCGATGCGTTGAGAAACTGTCAGCTATGCCATGAGCAGGTCGCCGGGGGTGATGGCTGGAACGGTTATGGCTGGTCAATTCGCGGTTTACTGACCAACAGTGGTTTCACTACTTTTGAGGCTTTTGAGGACACTGAATCGGGCAACGCTGATCTGGATGCGGGAGGAAGTAGCAACTTACTTGAAATACTGCGCGGCACCCAACCAGGATGGAACTCGAGTCCAAGTAATAGAATCCGTTATAAAAATGGCAGCTCCACGTTTATCCCTGCATCGCCTACATTATCTGATCCACTCATACTTGGCAATCTAGATCTCCCTACGCCAACTACCAACCCGTTTAGTACGAGAATCCAAACTGGCGGAAGCGGCACTGTCATCGATGTTGCGAGTGGAGTAGTGAACGCAACCGTTACCCTGGTCTCCCCGATTCATGCCACCTACGCGCCCGGACTCGCGGGGCTATTGTTTGTTGCGGATCAAGTCGGTGTGATTCATAAAATCGATTTGAACGACCCAGATAATTCTGAAGAATTCATTGACATTAGCGGCGATCTCCAAACTCTGAATTCAAGTTATGATGAAAGAGGCTTGTTGGGGTTTACATTCCATCCTGACTTTGCCACAAACGGATTGTTCTACACCCATCATTCTGAACCCGCAGACACTGCCGTAGCAGATTTCCCCCTGGATAGTGCTAACCATCAATCAGTTGTTGCAGAGTGGTCCGCTATCAATCCAGGCACCGCTGGAACGGTGGGGCAAACAGGCAGCAAGCGAACTTTGCTGAGAATCGATCAACCTGCTTTTAATCATAACGGTGGGGCAATTGTTTTTGATCAAAATAATTATCTGCTCATCGCCTTGGGCGACGGGGGTGGTGCGGACGACGTCTTTGGCAATGGCAATGACCCACTAACTCCGTTGGGGAGTATTCTGCGAATTGACCCAGCCGGCATATCGGCAAACGGAATGTACAGTGTTCCAAGTGAGAATCCGTTTGTTGCAGACAGCAATAAGCTGAACGAAGCCTTTGCTTTCGGCTTGCGGAACCCGTTTAGTCTCACCATCGACCGTGAGACAAACAGAATATATTCTGGGGATGTCGGCCAGAACAGCGTTGAAGAAATTAACCGTATAGTGAGTGGGAATAACTATGGCTGGAATGCAAAAGAGGGAAGTCTTTACTTTTACCCCACACTTCCTGAACCCGACTTCATACCTGAAGAAAGTCGATTTGTCACCACGAACCCTTCTACCTTTGCTGACAGCTCTATGGTAGATCCCATCCTTGAATACGACCGTGATGATGGCATTTCCGCGGTGGGCGGTCCTGTATATCGAGGAACCAGCTTAACAGAGCTGAGCGGCTCCTATCTTTTCGGTGATTGGGCAGGCGAGGGATCAGAAGGTCGGCTGTTTTTTAGCAGTGATTTCTCCACCGAGCGGGAAATTAGTGTCAACGGTGGTAGCGGCCTAAATATGTTTCTGACCGGATTTGGAGAAGACAGCGACGGCGAGGTTTACCTGTTGGGAAAAACCCAGGTAGGTCCCTCCGGCACCACTGGAATGATCAAAAAGCTAACAGGATTCGAGATTGTTGACAGCCCTGATTCATCAGAAGAAATATGTTTTCCCATTTCTGTCGGTGCGGGAAAAGTCGTCACTATCTGCCTATAGCGTTTTCAGCCCTCAATGCTCGCTAGAACTCCCTCTAGTTTTCAGCCACATCTTTTTTCCCTACAAGCTAACGCCTGAAATTTTTTTCGTTCTGCGAAAACCAGTCATAGGTTGACGATAGCCCGGCATCGAGCTCGATCTGATGACGCCACCCAAGCTGATTAATCTTGCTCACATCAAGAAGTTTTCTGGGCGTACCATCCGGTTTCGAGGCATCAAAAACCAGCTCACCATCGAAGCCAGTTGCGCGTTTCATCGCCTCAGCCAATTCCCGAATGGTGACATCTTTTCCTGTGCCAATATTCAAATGCGATAGATCGGGTTCCACCACTGCGTGTAACTTTTCACGCGGCAAGTCCATCACAAACACACTCGCCGCGGCCATATCGTCGACATGAAGAAACTCTCGGGAAACTTTACCGGTTCCCCAAACCGTCACTTCCGGCTCCTGGTTAATTTTGGCCTCATGGAAGCGCCGCATCAACGCCGGAATGACATGACTGTTTTCAGGATGAAAATTGTCGTTGGTTCCATAGAGATTGGTGGGCATCACGCTTCGGTAGTCGACACCATGCTGCCGATTCAGTGATTCGCAAAGTTTGATGCCTGCGATTTTAGCGATGGCATACGGTGCATTTGTAGGCTCCAGCAATCCAGTTAACAGCGCGGATTCTGTCATGGGTTGTTCGGCAAACTTCGGATAAATACAGGACGAACCCAGAAACAGCAATTTGTTTACTCCAGATTCAAATGCTGAATGGACAACGTTATTTTGAATTTCAAGGTTTTGATAAATAAAATCTGCCGGATAGGTATCGTTAGCGTAAATTCCACCAACACGGGCCGCCGCCAGATACACTTCATCTATCTTATTCTGCCGGAACAAATCTCTCACTGCCGCTTGATCAAGTAGGTCTAACTCCGCACGGGTTCTCACCAAGAGATTTATACTGCTGAACCGACTCAGATGACGACAGAGAGCGGAACCCACCATTCCATTGTGACCAGCCACGAATACTGTTTTCATCAATGATTCCTCCGTTCTTTACCGGAATGATTATCCGAAAGGTTCACGCCTGATTTTCTCACCCGCTTTAGTGTTAAGTAGGTGTATACCATCTGAATCAAAATAAAGGGTATAAATACATACAGCCGTTCATTGCCAGGAATGTTCACCATCCATATCGCACCGAGCCCCTGTAAGAACGCCATACATGCTAGTAAAAGCGTGACTTCTAAATGCGAATAGCCACACCTTACCAATAGCTGATAAAGGTGAGTTCGATGAGCTTGCAACGTATTTTCACCTCGGAGCAAACGGCGAAAAAAAGTAAAAAGTGTGTCGTAAATAAAGTGAAACAATAGCAGCGGCATGACCAGAAATGAGGTTCTGGAGTAGTCGTATCGAGCGGCAATAATCGCAAGGCTGGCGAAAACAAACCCTAGAAATGCACTCCCTACGTCCCCCATAAATATTTTTGCCGGAGGGGCGTTGTAAATCAAAAACCCGACAGAACCCGCAATGATGGTGTAGCCAGTGATGTAGACGAACGAGCTGCCCTCGTAGTAACTGATCGCCATAAAAAACAAGGCCGCGATGAGTGCGGTGCTGCCAACCAGCCCATCAATGCCATCCATAAAGTTATAGGCATTGGTGAGACCCAATATCCAAATTGCTGAAATTAGATACCCTGCCCATTCGAGATCAACCAGCCCGACCCAGGGCAGCGTTAAGGTATCGATGACGATGCCGCAATAAAGAACAACACCAACGGCGACCACGTGAGTGACCAGCTTGAACTGGGCGCTTTTTTCCCGCACATCATCCACAAAAGAAATGATGGCGATCAAAACGGCGGAAAACACAAAGCCCCAGATATAACTCTTCTCCATGAGTTCACTGTCAATAAACAAGACAATGACGAGCATACCGATCAGAAAAGTGACGACAATGGAAATGCCGCCAGACTTGGGTATTGCTTTTGAATGAGAGGAACGTTGGTTAGGCTGGTCAAGAATTCGACCATGTTTGAGCATCGCCCAGGTAATCAACGTTGCCAATACGGTCAGAACAAAGCCGAAAGCGATGTGTAGATAGAATTCGGTGATTGCCAATGGAGTATTATTATCCGGGAAAGTCAGGAATCAATTCGCACAAAAATCGAGCTCTATCAGAGACGCGCAGGTCGTAACGAACGGTTTAACCAGCCTTTTGCGCCGGCATGGCATTATAGGATTCCACCATACTAAATAAAAGCTGCCGAACTTCAGACTCATTGCGCTCAGCGATCGCGATTTCTAGCTTACGCAACATTTCATCCAGCCCACCCAGGGTGACGCCAATCTCGTTTTCCCGCATGATTCGCTGATGGCGAGTGGAGACAGCCGATTCTGTTACCAGTAACTCTTCGAATAGCTTCTCCCCGGCACGCAAACCGGTAAACGCAATTTCTATATCCCCTTCCGGGTTTCTTTCCTCACGAACGGTTAACCCTGACAACTGAATCATTTTTCTGGCTAACCCAACAATTTTCACCGGTTCGCCCATATCCAGAACGAACACATCCCCCCCCTCTCCCATAGCCCCGGCCTGTAAGACGAGCTGGGTTGCCTCACGGATAGTCATAAAATAGCGAATAATTTCCGGATGGGTGACCGTGACCGGCCCGCCCTGACTAATCTGGTCACGAAACAGCGGTACCACCGACCCAGAAGAGTCAAGCACGTTGCCAAACCTCACCATGGTAAACCGAGTTTGCGTCTTCGCATTATGACTCAAATCCTGAAGAACAAGCTCTGCAAGTCGTTTAGTCGCGCCCATCACATTGGTGGGACGAACCGCTTTGTCTGTAGATATCAGAACAAAAGTTTCTACGCCCGCATCAATCGCTGCACGTGCGCAATTACAGGTACCCAGCACATTATTGGCCGCGCCCGCTGAAGCGTTACTTTCCACCAGGGGTACATGCTTGTAAGCCGCAGCATGATAGATCGTCTCCACTTTGTGTTCGTGGCATACCGTGGTTAGCAACTCTCGATCCATCACTGAACCCAGCACCGAGGTAAAGCGTAAATTCGTCTCAGAAAGCTCGCGTTCCATTCGATAGAGATTGAATTCACTGTGCTCGAACAAGATCAGACGTCTGGCCCCTAACTGACTCACCTGCCGACACAATTCAGAACCAATCGAGCCACCCGCTCCGGTCACCATCACCACCTTATCGCGAATGTTTGCCTGAAGCAGTTCATCAATCGGTGCAATAGGCTCTCGTTCCAGTAGGTCGGCAATATCAATATCTCGCACGTCTTCGAGATTGACCTCACAGGACTCAAGCTCAGAGATATCGGGTAGTGTTTGCACCAATACAGGAAAATGCGCCAGGCTCAATAGAATTTTCTGTCTACTGGCCTGATTGGCGGACGGCATCGCCAGCAAAATCTCCTTGATAGCGAATTCGTCGATAAGACGACCCAGCTCATCTGGATGGTAGACGCGTATACCATTGACCTGTTGATTCATGAGCACCGGGTCATCGTCAACAAACCCGACAGGCCGCATCTCATCACTATAGGAAGTGGAAATCGCGAGCTGCATACCGGCCGCGCCAGCCCCATAGATCAGCACGTTTTTCCTTTCATCCCTCTCGGCGCCAAGAAACCCTGGAGCCTTCGCCGTTAAAACCCATCGCGCAACCATTCTTGCGCCAGAGATCAGTAGTAAACATACCAGCCAGTTGATAATGACGACTGAACGGGGAGTAATTTGGATACCTGAAAGAAACGCCAACACCCCCCACAAGAGAGCATACAAACTGATCGCCTGAAAGACGCGCCACAAGGAATTAAATCCAATGTAGCGGATGATCGTTTGATAGAGGCCGAAGCGAATGAATACCGGGATTGCCAGTATCGGCGCGAGGATCCATAAATAGATTTCGTCACCAAAGGGCAGATAAAAGCGGTTGTAGCGCAGAGAATACGCTGCGCAGAGCGCCACCATAACCAACGCAAGATCCCCGGCTAGCATTAATACCTGCTTGCGGCCACGCTTCAGGGAAAGAAGTCGATCAATCATAAGGCTGGAATTAACTTGCGTTGCTGGAGGTACGAGATCACCTCACTGACACAAGCACTCAACTCTTGATGCCCAGTGTCGATCACAAGATCAGGTTTCTCGGGTTGCTCGTACGGTGAGGAAATACCCGTAAAATCCGCGATTTCGCCCTTGCGGGCCCGCTGATACAGGCCTTTCACATCGCGCTGCTCACAAACTTCGAGTGGGCAGTCACAAAAAATTTCAATAAAGTCTTCCGCTCGCTCCACCATCATACGCACTCGCTCACGGTCTATCCGGAATGGCGAAATAAAAGCAGTGAGAACAATCACACCGGCGTCTACAAATAGGGTAGCGACTTGGCCGATTCGTCGAATATTTTCAGTGCGGTCAATTTCTGAGAAACCGAGATCTCCGCAAAGACCATGCCGCACGTTGTCGCCATCCAAAACCGTCGTTCGGCACCCTCGTCGATATAGTTCATCCTCTACCGCATGCGCGAGAGTGGATTTACCGCTACCGGAAAGTCCTGTAAACCATAAGATTGCACTACCATGTCGATTAAGCTGCTCTCGATTCGATCGGGTAATCGTGGCTTGATGCCACACGGTATTGCTCGATTTACTCATGGAGCGCGATTATACATTTATTGCCTAATCTTGCTTTAACTATCGAAATTTTTCAGTAATTACATTTCTGTAATAAATAGACCTCTGCTGATACTTTTTGACCTTACTCTGGCGTCATTCATCTACTTGTCACTTAATTCCAATCGGCTTCGTAAAGACCCCTGCAAAACTTTAAGAGGAAGCAACACATTGGGAGACATTTTAGTCTCGCAATAACTGCTTAGCTCGTTTTTTCGCTCCTCGCGCCTGTGCCAGATTTTCAGCAATGCTGTTTCTCCTCGCGAGCGGCTTAAGGCGCAACCCCCGCACATCAGGAACGACACTGTTTGCTGCACGCATACCCACGAATCGCGACCAAACCGCTTGCTTCTTTTTGACCTGGTGCGGTTGAAAGCGATCCATGTCTCTCGGTGTAATACTGCTTTCTATTTGGATAAATCCTGCTTTTACTGCAGCTGCCAGCAGCCGCTCTCCAGCAAGGGTTCGGACTATTACTGAGTTTGACCCGGGGTCGGAATGTTGCCCCTGTCGATCGGGGGCACCACCGTCCCAGGAATCTGCGGCAGCGATGTCGGTTGCATCGCCAATCCCGTCAGGGCAAATTTTGCAGCGATGTGGCAAATCCCAACCACTGTCATCCTCGCCCCAGAAATCAAGATAATCGAGTTCAATAATTTCGGCACTTCTGGTTTCAATTCTGGTTGGCCCTGGGCAACCGTATCCGCGATATCGCAAACTGGTGATTTCATCCGCATTGACACCGTGCTCATTCATCACGTTACTTAAACCGGACGGTTTCATGAATCCGCCGCACACCATAGCGAGTTGGTAAACACAATACTGATCAACTCGGGCATCCTGTTGCGCCAGATTTCGTAGTCCAGATATATCACAGGGGGTTCCGATAAAGGCAAAGGTTTCACCTGTAGCCTCGCACTGGTCTAAGACTCCAACGATGTTCTTCAACGTCGGGGTTGGTCCGTACCTCGAACCCGCTGCAGAGGCCACCTCCTCTTTACTTCGACTCACTGTATTTTGGCCAAACGCGGGAATTGTCTCATCCTCCCTCGCATGCAAAATAAAATTCACCTCACCACTGTCGATAAGAAACTGCGCCAGGGCGGTTAAAAGCCCACCAGTGGAACTGCGAAATCGGGTTTGTTCATCGCCGGCATAAGCCAGGTGCATTTGGCGCCAAATTCCCCAGACTTCATCATACTGACTATCTGGCTGCACTAATCGCTCTGGTAATCCTTCTACTTTGGTGCCCGGACACAAGCCGAGGATCTGATCGATCAATGTATCATCGATAGTGGTTTTAGCGTGGGGTACCAGTGAGCCATCCTCAGCAATCTGCATCGTTACCTGATCGGCGCCGGCGACACTCTCGCAGATTCCACAACCGATGCACATACCGTCGTCCACGATACGTTCAAGCTGCTTGTTTGGCGATAAGTCGCGCAGTAACCCGCGGACGTAACTCGGTTTTTTCCGCACAGTGAATGCGCCCATTGAAATGAAGACTAATTAAACCAGCGAATTGATCAAAGCTCTATCATTATCGAAAAAACAGCCGCCTAGTAGCGCGTTTAGACTAGGTCTAACTAAGCTCATTCCTTCAAATGACCCTAGCCTTCAACTCTTTCTCCAGCTGATCTACACTGTTTTGGATATTCTGCATAAAAGGATTCACTCTCAGAGCGCGCTTAAACCAGTCCACCGCCGCTTGCTCTCGCTCACTTTGGAGATGGATTAGCCCCTGACCCGATAACGCGCCAAAATGTCGGGGCTCAAGTCGCAACGTCTCCACAACATCTGCGGTAGAGAGGTCAAATTTACCCATCATGTAGTAAACCGTTGCGCGCTTGTTCCACGCCTCGGCGAAATCGGGATTAATGCGAATCAGCTCGCTAAAAATATCCACCGCCTCATCGAGGGCAAACTCGCTCATTTTTCGGATGCCAGAATCCATGAGCTCCTGGGATTCCGCATCATCAGCGCGCAACCAGAGCTGCCAGATTTTTGAGGTGATTTCGTGTGCCTCGATCGGTGTGGTTTCAGCATCGAGGAGTGACCTGAACAGAGAGTCCAGCCCAGGTTCTTTTTGATCCGAGTGAGCCGATACACTGAGTGTCAGCAACACGGTAAAGAATATCGACAACATTTTTTTCATTTAGCCCGCCCTCTTTGGTTCACTCAATAAAGAGTGACTCAAATCAGCGCGCAATGCAAATCATCGCCTGAATCTATCCAGTGTTTTTATGCAGAACGAATCTTGTAGGACAACCATATTAGAGGGGTAGACCCTTCACTTCAGATCTGATGAATTAACGACGCCTAATTGAGTAAATTGTTGTCCTGGTACCACTTGGCGGTTTCTTCTAGGCCTTTTTCGTTGTCGTAGAGAAACTCGTAATTTAGAGTAGTTCTGACCTTAGTATTATCAAATTGCCGATCTTTGGTGTAGAAATCAACGCGACGACGGTAAATGGGTGGAGACAGCCCAAAAGGTTTGCAGATTGCGACGCAGACGTCCGCCGCCAAATAGAACGGCCACAGCGGCAGATTGATAATTCGCACCTTCTTATTGATCTTTTCCCCGATCAATTTGGCCATATCCACCATAGAAATCGGCTCATTGTTGGCAGCGATAAAAACCTGGGAAAGACCCTCGGGTTTCACCGCTGCGAGCATCATCACGTTGGTTAAATCCTCAACGTGAACCAGGCTGTACCAGCCTTTACCTTTCCCCAGCATTACAAAAAATCCCTTATTCACCATCTTGAATATTTTGAGTAACCGCATGTCACCGGGACCAAAAATCGGGCCAGGGCGGATGATGCTATGGGGCAAGCCTGACTCTTTGGCATAGTCTGCGAGCCAGAGTTCTGCTTCCAGTTTGGTGCGTTGGTATGGATCACCCGGCGCAAACCGATAATTCTCATCTGCACGGCCACCTTCAATATGGCCGTGAACGCCGACCGTGGATACATGCAAAAATCGGCAAAAATCCGATTTGCCTGTTACCGCTTTTGCCATCATTTGAGTACTGTATAGATGTACTTTCCGATATCCCTCATCATCGGGATGGGTTTCACGAAACGCCGCCGCAACATGAAATATGTAATGGACGCCCTCTACTGCGGGTTCAACAATCTCTGGGTCAAAGACTTCCCCTCTGAACCACTCTGCGTCAATATCTGCCAAATCTCCGACGTCGGAACTCTTGCGGGCAATAATGCGCAGCTTGGCACCGGCCTCCGCCAGCTTATGAGCTAAAACGCGTCCTGTAAAACCCGTTGCCCCTGTGACAAGAACGGTCTTGCCCTTAAATTGATTGAACTCTTCTAACATTACTATCTTATTTTGATTTCATCCGCTGCCGATCTGAGACAGCTCTCTCCGGTCGCAAAAAAGCGCGCCCGGATTGTGACACGTTCCGGTGTCAGAAACGAAAGTTTTTGAACTGGCTATCGCGCAACTCAATGTCGCGCAGGAGTGGGTGCGCGGTGGTTGCGATACAGTCTGTTCAAGACCTTTGGAAACGATCCCCTGCCCCCTGCATTGTTTGACACCACGGATTCGTGCAACACGTTTCTCATTAGCTCCGCGGGGTTTTCTGTCGCGAATGGATCGGGGAAATCCAGCGTGGTCAGGTAAGTTCCCGGCGTCGACTCCTCGCCAGAGAATGGCAAGGGGTCAGACCCAAACAGCACCTTGAAGCCGCGGTTTTTTGCATTTCTGATAATGTTCGGTGTCAGCCATCCAATCGGTCGCAATGTCGTGTCACCAAGTGCCAGTTGCGATGGCGTAAATGCATCCAGTAGAGCGGAAACCACCTGCCCTCTTGAGAAGAACCATTTTCCCGGAGCCCAGGCCGCTACCGGCACTCCTCCCGCTGCTAATATGTCTTCCACCGTATCAGGGGCAGACCGTCCTTCCTGAACCCTGGTTTCACAATTTAAAGAGAGAATCTCGATATTTTCAGCGGTAATCACCTGCTGGCCTGGTAGTAAATGGAACTGCCCTTCGCTCGCTCGATCGACAATTTCGAGGAAACCGTTTCCGGACGAAATAGAGAAATGTTCGCTCACACTTTCCCGAGGAGCGTCTCTCAGCTCGGCATACAGTTCACAATCGTATCGCTCGGTCAAACACGCAATACGAAGTGATGCGTTAGCAAATTTCCCCAGGTTTCCCTGAATTGAGTGCAATGCCTCCTCCACCTTATAAAATGGGTAAATATGGACATGGGTGTCTGCAACGACCGTCATTCTTCTTTTCCTGGATAGTGGAATGGATTTACTTTGGATTAGCGCCAAACATGTCTTGGTAAGCCTCACTAAGCAATCCGGCAAAAACTCCAAAGTTGAATTTGTCTCGATATCTGCTCTTGGCATTTGTCGCCAGGCTCTCTCTGGTTTCCGGATTATCGGCTAAATCCAATATCGCCTGCGAAAAAGCACTTGCCTCGAAATCGCATAAGCGGGCACAGCTCTGGTCCAATATCAAACGATTCGCCTCAGTATCAGTGGCTACGATCGCACCACCAGCCTTGAAATAATCCAATACCTTGAGAGGTGTATTCACTCCAGCCTTTCTAGGCGCCAACAAAATATCACAGGCGTTCAAATACGCAGGCAGCTGATCAGGAGGGATCAATCCGAGAAATGTCACGCTAGACTCTGGCACGCCTGAACTTGCCAGTTGTTTTTTACGCGATGCAATTTCGTTTTCGCTGCCACCGATAATAATAAAACGAACGGCAGCGTTTTGACTGGTAACCGACGGTATCGCATCAAAAATGATATCGACTCCCTGGTAAACCGCAAAGGAGCCCACATAGCTCACCAGCACCGCGTCGCCATCCATCCCTTCGATCATCTGATTCCTGGCAGTGGTCACATCCTTTTCTTCAGGCTCGATCAATGAAGAAGGAATGTCAAAGATATCGTGGCATTTAGCCTGAGGGGCAATCGCCAGCGCCTGCCTATGGAGACCTGGCCCCGTGCATATCACCAGATCAGCGTGACGGCAGGTGAAATGTTCCACCGCCAGATAGGCTTTCAATATGAGGTTTTGCAGCGCACCCTTCTTGTAGGAGGCGGCATCGGAGTGCTTCTCATATACCGAATGACAGCGCCCAATTTTGGATAATAACCACGCCAGAAAGCCAGTTTCTTCGGTGCCGTGTACCACGATGTAGCGATGTCGCAAAACCAGCACAACACCGTAGATCAGCAGTAAAAAATCGAACCACAGCTTTAGCGGAGAAGGGCCGATAGATATTTTCTTGGAACCCAGGAGATTCGGCACTCGAATCACATTTGCCGGCGTCGGTTCCTCATTACCAATAGGAATGGTCAGTAAATCTACTTCGTAGCCAAGCTCAGAGAGCGCCAACACATTGAACTTCACTCTGATCGAACTACCACGCCAGGCAAAAAAGGGTTGCGGACTGATAAACAAAACCCGCTTATTGACAGTATTCGTATTCGGCAAAGTGGAGTGTGGGTAGCGATGAACCAGCGTGCCGCTGGCGCCGCGATTATAGTGCAAGCGATAGATTCATTACACTTGCCAAGCCGCCGATTGCAGTTTCGATCTTGTCAGAACGATAGCCGGCTGACGGAATCAGATAAAGGGATCGTCAGCAGCAGAAGAAAACTGACCCATCGAGCAGAAGCAGTAAGGTTGAAGGAAGTTCAACAGTGCGTGGTCAATTTACCACTTTTACTCGACAGGTCTCCCTGACATCTCAGTGTCCGACTGAGATCAGTGTCAGGGTTACAACAACATCTTCAGATTAAGAAGATGTCTTTTTTGCTTCCATTGTTTCCACAAATAAAGCAAATTCTTTGGCATCAAGCTCACGATCTCCGTTCAGATCATACTCAGCCATTGACTCCTGTAAGCCCTCGATGGCGACCGCTTCTTCAGCACTGATGGTGCCACTTGCGTCAACGTCTACCTGCTTGAAGGTTTCATCGTTCGCATAGGCTTGCGATGTACCCAAAATGAAAAGTGAGGTGAGAAGTAGTTTTTTCGACATGGTTAGTCTCCTATTGATTTACATATGAAGAAGCAGACATTTGCTTCCTTGGTTTTGGAGATAGCAACCTTTGTGCCAACTTTGCTTTACCCAGATCTATCAAACAGTTAGCGCATCTTTCTGTTTTTCTTCCTCTGATTGATCCTGTTAAACTGCCCGTATAAAACGACACTATGCCATTCAGAAGAAGGTATATTATTGTTTTTATTGGATTATTATATGTCTCAAAACTGAGACGTTTTGTTTGAGGGATAAATAGCTGGCAGAATGATCAACAACTCCACCACACAATCTGCTTCCGCGCCAGCTGTGACGCTTCAGCCCAAAACATTCTTCCGTCTGATGCTGGTCGGATTTATCCTGGTGATCCTACCTTTGATGGCTGGACTCTGGATTTTGTTCATTCAGATGGACCGTCAGTCTATTCAGATGCAGGCGACGGTGAATCAATCTGCGGCGGTGATGGAAACGAGCAGGCTGGTGACTAACCAATCTTTAAGTCTCAAGCGCAGCGCGGAACAATACCTGATACTGCAAGACCGCAAAGTACTAGCGCGCTTTCAGGAGCAACACGACCTACTTAAACAAACCCTCAGCACACTCTCTGAGCAACCGATTGACAGCGCCATGCGCGCTAATATTTCCGGAATCGACAAGATAACCCAGGAACTGAGCAATAGCCTCGACCGCGTTGAAGCCGCACGCAGCCAGTTGGTAGGACAACAGCCCAGCGAAATTCAACCTAAACCCGCACAGCTTGAATTGCTGGCAACTGCGATAGAAAAATTGCCGAAGCAGGCAAGCGCCTTTGTCGAGACCGCCAGAGATGAAATGGTAAATCGGGCGACAACCACCAAGAGATCGTTACTGCTGCTTCTTGTTATTCTGATACCCAGCGCCATCGCTCTCGCTCTGATCAGCAGCACGCTGATCAACCGACCTCTCAAAAAAGTGATTGCGGTAATTAGACAGCTTGGCGAAGGAGAGTATCCGGAAGACACAACCGTGGGTGGCCCTCGAAATATTGCCGCATTAGGAGAACAGCTGCATTGGTTGTCAGAGAAGCTCTCACAAATCGAGCAACAGAAGATCACTTTTCTGCAAAACGTCTCGCACGAGCTCAAAACCCCTCTGACCGCTATCCGGGAAGGTGCAGATCTGATGCAGGAACAGGTTTTAGGGAAGCTCAACAATGAACAGCTGGAAGTGCTGGAAATTTTGAACCAAAACACGTACCTGCTTCAAAATCAGCTGGAATCACTGTTGGATTTCAATCTCGCATTGACGATGGACGAGCCGTATCCGCAGGTGCCTGTAAACATCAAACTGATTATGGATAAAATTATCAAAAAGCTGCACCTGATCCTGCGCAGTCGTCAAATCAGCATCGAAAACAATACGCCCCCTGCGCATATTGTGGGTAACCAGGCACAGCTCGAAAGCCTGTTTGAGAACATCCTAACCAACGCCATCAAGTTTTCTCCCAAAGGAGGCACGATCAGCATTCAAACTGATGTGAATAACGACGGCATTGACGTCAAGATTCAAGATGCTGGACCCGGCTTTCACGAAGAAGAGGTCACTAAAGTATTTAAACCTTTTTATCAGGGACGAAAAAGCCCGAATAGTCATATCAAGGGAACCGGGCTCGGTCTGTCTATTGCCAAACGATACGCGGATTTGCACGGTGGAAAAATTGAAATTGCTAATTCAGCAATCGGTGCAGCTGTGAAAGTACTACTGCCAGTGAACAACCTAAAGCTCAATCATGAAACAACGAAACCAATATAAAGGAGCCTGGGTGGGATCGATAACCGCTGCACTAATAAGCGGTTGTGTGCCTCTTCAACCACCGCCAATACCGGCTATTCCTAGTCCACCACCAGCTCCTCGAGTGGTGCATACCGTGATTACCGCTGAGGAGACCGAAGGAAGTTGTGGATCGCTCCATGAGTTTGTGCTTGATGTACAGAAACTGGAATCCAAAGCAAGAAAGGAACTACTGGATGAACTGAGCAGCTACGAAGGAGGAAAGTTTTCCTGTGATCGATTAAAAACCGGGCTACTACTCAGCCAGATCGGAAAAACAATCAGAGAAGACAATTTGGCAATCGAAATTCTCGATGAGTACGACAACGCCGATCAGCTGCATGGAGATAACCAACAGCTG
>JAHQWE010000026.1 GCA_019633985.1 Acidiferrobacterales bacterium
CACTATGCAAACGCGAAAGCTGGGAAATACTGACATTGATGTCAGCCTGATCTGCCTGGGTACCATGACCTGGGGGGAGCAAAACACCGAGTCGGAAGCCTTTGAGCAGTTGGACTACGCAACCGAGGCTGGTGTGAACTTTATTGATGCTGCGGAGATGGAATGGCGATATTAATACGAGGTTTGTATCTTTAGCTTCCAACTCGCCGATTTGATAGCAAAAATTGTTTTATATGCAAAGTTAGTTGTATTTTTTTATATGCGGAATAATATGGTGACATAATTTATAAAAAGTGAATTAAAATGAGACGTGGATTTGCTAGGAAAAACTATATGGTTCTTCATGACGATGGGCGAATTCACTATCCATTCTCGAAGTACATTACTGAGAGCTACACAAACCCCCATACAAGAGAGTTAGTAGCTCAGAGCCTAGAGTGCTTTTATCGTTTCTGCATTGCTTACCAAGTGGAGTTGCTCAATCGAGCAAGTGAAGGGAGAGCCTTAACATATGGAGAGCTCAGAGATTTGGTAGATCTATGCTACAGACCTCTTGTTGAAATAAAGGCTTTGTCCAGTAAAAAAATGGCCTCGATGTTGAGTCCAAAAGCGAGGAAAACCACGAGAGAAATATCGCACTCAGTTGAGCCTAACACCGCGAGAAAGCGCCTCCACCAGATTGCAGGATACCTGACCTATTACTACGAGGTGTTCTTAGAACCAAATGTTCGATCGCCCGCTCTTCGCGACCAGCTAAGGCATGAATATCTAAAGGTGACATCGCGGCTTAAGAAAGCCGTTGGAGGAACGAAACAAAGTCATCACTTGGCAATCCAGAGCCTTCCAACAGACAAGTATTTAAAAATAATAGAGGAAGTTTTTTTAAGGCCCGAAAATCTCTTTAAAACAGCAGGTGGTAAAACGTCAAGGACGCTCATGAGAGATCGAGCCATGACAATTCTCGCCTGTGAAGGTCTGAGGCCAGGAACTATAGGAAACGTGGCAATCTCTGACTTTCGTCCACAGTCTGGCCATCTCGTGATTAAAGACAATAGGCACAGGCGAACAGAAAGAGTGAGCACAGGAACACCTAAACTCAAGATGGGTAACAGCACGAAAGTAAATCATGCAAGTGAAACAATGATTAGTCTGTGGCCTTTTACTGTGCGGGCATTACAGGAATACATCGATACTGAGCGAAAAAACGTGCTCCTGAGAGGGCTAAAGAATCGAAGCTCAGGTTTTTTGTTTCTCACAAGAGAAGGTGAGCCTGTGAAGCACCGCTCAAGCTTTACAGTTATGTTCCACCGTCTGGGGAAGAGGATGCGAGATTTGGGGCTTTTGGATGTGGACGATGACCCCTACTTCTATGAGCAGCCAAAGTACGATTTTTACTCATACGTATTGCGGCACTCTGCAGCGAGCTTCTTCCTGTCGCAAAAATGCTTAGAGATATCACGAGACCAAGGTGCGCAAAGGCCGAACGAATATGCAGATGTGCCAGATAGAGTAAAAGATCTGATGAAACTCCGTTTTGGATGGACTATCACAAGCAAAATGCCTGAAATCTATGCTGCCAGAGCGTTGTCTGATCAGGCTCAAGTGACTCTTTCTGAGTTCCATCAGAGCCTGGTGCAGCAGGTAGAGAAACTTAGACAGAGCAAAGAGGGGCAGCGTGCTTGTGAATAGAACTGTAGGTGCCACCGAATTTGAATGGGAGGCTGAAGAGCCGCTCCAAGTAGAAGTCCGCGGTGAAGTTGGACCGGTTAAACATAGAAGAATTGAATCATTCACGTTTAATCTGTCTGATTTACGTTCAGGCTATACCGATAGTTTTCTGATAAATCTTCGTGATTTGCTCTTTGACCGGGCTGGCAGACTTAAACTTGGTACGCTTTCCAAAGAAGCTCAGAATTTGAGGAAAACCCTCTGGCAAGTTTGGGAAACGGGAGCTTTCAAGGAAAAGATATCTATAATCGACGAAATGTTTTTGCTTTGTTTGTCAGTAACTGCTGAAAATCTAGCCACCTACCATTTGAGATATCTCCAGATTTTGTTTAATTGGGATCCTGACTCACCGCTGTTTGCGAGAGGGCTTCATGCGAGTGATTTTCCTTCCCGTGATCCAAAAAAAGGAACGCGAGGATCTGCAATAGATCGAATTATTGCCAAAGCGATGACTCGCGCATCGGTTGCAGTGGTTCTTGATTCCCTCGATAGAGCTTATGCGCAAGGAATAATAGATATTGGGCATTACTCGCTCGGGCATCTCTGCTTTGCAGTATTTTCCCGTAACGAAAGCTACAGACAAATAACCCTTGGTGACCTTAAATTCGATGCGAAGTCTCAACAGCACTTTATTGATATTGTGCCTTCGAAATCAAGGATGCATGCTCCTACAAAAATTAGATATCGAGTCAGTGAAGCTCTAGCGTTACTGCTGGCCAAGCAGCGACAAGCCGTAATAGAAAAGTACGGGCATATTGTCTCGGAGAGCGATATTGAAAAGCTAGCACTGTTTCCAGCACGACAGCTTACCGAAGGTGGGGCTTGGAAAAACACATTCTCCAATGAAAATTATGGAATGTACTCCAGTGCTAGTCAGTTTGCCCTAGGCTATCAGAGGGCTATTCAAGTAAAGCTTGGTGAACACATTCAGCTAGGTAACAATCAGCTCAGGCATACCTTGGGGACGCTTCTCGCTCAAACGGGAGCTTCTGCTAAAACTATTCAGGCTGTTCTTAAACATTCAACAGACAGCACCTGTAAATACTATGTCGATATTGCTTTTCATGGTCTGATGTTTGAACTTTCAGAGTCAATGAAGCCTGCCTTTGCTGAACACCTTCCGACCCTAATGAACATTCGATCCAAAAAAGATGCTGTCGCTCAAGAGAGACGAATTAGCGCAGAAGACGGGGTTAGTGGGCGGTTCGAGGACGTGGGCGAATGTGGGAAAGCGATTGTCTGTGAAAGTGCCCCAATTGCCTGCTATGGCTGTTTTCGATTCAATCCATGCTGGGATGCAGACCACAGCATAAATCTTCGCCTTGTTGAGGGGCAGATTGCAGAGATGAGCAGGCGAGGAAAACCCTTCCAGCATCTAGTTGATAAGGCGAGGCAAGCAAAAATTCACATTGTGCTAGTTATGAATGCAATTGATCTTTTGCGAAATGAGCAAAATGGGGAGACAAAGCCATTATGAGTGCCTCGACGTCTATTGATGCTCCTCATTACCGAGAGGCTCTTGATAGTTGGCTCGACAGTTGCAAATCTCGGATGGCCGTCCGTTTCCCCAGTATTGATTTTGAGTCAGATATCTGGCGAATCAGAACTCTTTATAAAACGGAACAGCCTGACTTCTTCTTCAGAGAGAGCTTCTTGGCTATGGAGAAATGTGACAGGAGTTACCGAGAGGTTTGTCGGTGCCTCATGGCTGAATTTTATTTATCTGGAAAGGCTAAAGAGACTCGTAGGATAGAGCTTCCTTGGAGAAAGTTTGCTTCCAAACAAAGCTTTCCCGTTTGGGATCTCAGGATCCGGGACTTGCGAGATTTTGAAGCTTATATTCTTGATTGTTTGAGGAAAGACTACGGCAGGCATTCTTTTTTGGGCGCTACCCTCGCAGGCATTGAGAAACACATTTTGATCCTGGGACGCAAGGGAGTTATGCCTGTATTGGGATATCGACGCTTGGCGAGCTCTCGGCAGGAACTTTTGGTAGCCAGAAATCGGCAAGCTGGAGAGTTCAAAGACAGAAAATCCAAAACCCTGGATCGACAAATGGAAGCGTTCAATGAGGCATTCAACGCGTTCATCGAAAATCCAGTCGACATAGATGACAAACTTATCCTGAGTACGCACGATTGCCTAGCTATGTGCGCAGTCACCATCGGACTATGTGCACCCTCGCGAATAAACGAGATCCTGACGATGAGCTGCGATGACTACGCAGTTATAGAGGACTACTTGGATGATCCCTATGACATTCAATCAACGGGGGCTTCAAACGCAACGTCAGCTCATCAAATGCTGGTAATTACCCAAAAAGGAAGCAAGGGTGCTGAATGGGCTGCAAAACCGGCTCTTAATTTTATGATTGAAGCTTTCAATTATTGTATTGAAAGAATTAAACAAGCTGGTGCTCGCTCAAGGATGTTAGTCAGGTGGTATGAACAGCATCCCGACAAACTTTATCTTCCCCATGAGCTGGAGCACCTACGTGGTGGCCTTGTGACTTGCCATGAAGTGGCACAGATTATCCGGCTTTCGCCGAATGCGCCATCCGCGGCCTCTGATAACATCATGGAAGATTTAAGAAAAAAGTGTTTTCTCATCTCTAATCCAAAAACTTTTCAAAGCGACGGTAAGATAAACAACCGTCACAAAATATACGGTACGGAGTGGGATGTTCTTGAAGAGTATCTTTTGAAGAAAGTGCACAAAGCGTTGGAGAGTTGTCGAAAGGTGACGGCAGCCAATACATACCAAGGTAAATTGTCGAATATGCTGTTTTTGTGTGACAACAGCGATATGTCTTCGCCTTATTTGCCTAAAGCAGTAAACTACCAGACCATAAGAAAACGGCTGAAACGCCTCAGTTCAGGCATACCCGGTTATGAAAGTCCTCCGACTATTTTTGAAAAGCTGAACATCACTATTCCCGAGAACGGTCAGGCAAAATTTGCTTCGATGGCGCTTCACGATATGCGTCGATGGCTAACCACTCAGGCGCAAATCCATGGGGAAAATCTCTCGGATGTCGTGATAAATAAGTGGGCAAACCGAAGTAGTCTCGCACATCTCAAAGCATATGACTTCAGGGCGGCCGAATCTACAGCTCAGGCATCATCAATGCCTGAAACTCAGGAGACCCAAACACTCTCTGATTTCTCGAATGGCATGGAGGCTGTTGAAAAACTGGAGGATCAATTTGGGCTTGAGCGTGCAATTGTGACAGCGCATGATGCAGAAGTTGCCTTTACCTCAATGGAGGCTATCAGCCAAGCAGTTGAAGATCGGCCAATAGCAACTTGCAGCCAGGGAATTATTGTTCTGTATCCCACACTTTTCGGCGCTTGCGTACATCAACACCATGAGAAGCCTTGTCGCAATTATAGTAACGACATCTGTGGTGCGTGTATGGGGTGTGATAAGAATTTCCATGTTAAGGGCCACAAACCGACCAATGACGAAACGCGTGCTCGTGCTGAGCAGCTCTTCGAAATCATCATACGCCATCTCGAAAACCTTGCTTTTACTTACAATCGAGGTGTGGCGGATGATCCAGCAGCTCTTGGAGATCACATGGTCACCCTCGTTGAAAATGGATTAGATCGAAAGGATTTGGAAGAGCTTGCGAACCATCTAGTTGATCATTTTTTCGAAGTCAGAGATTTGTTAAAAGATCGCCAATTAGCCAACCGTTTAGAGGAGGCTTTTGTCGCACGTGGAGTGGTAACGCGACTTGATGATGTGAGTATTAAAAATGGGGCGATCATCAAATACCACGCCCCGCTAAGACATGCCGAGCCGCCGTTGGAATTGGCCTTAGAAGACCAGGGAGGGAGAGAAGAGATACTGGCTGAGGAGGCTGCTTTGATTGAGAAATATCCCGTTTTTTCCCCGGAACCCCGGGGAACTAGTGCTGAGAGAAATCAGATACTGCCCGATAAAGTCGTGGGAGATATATAGTCATGTCTGGACGGAAGGAAATTCTGACAGAACAACTGGCTCGAAAAATCGCTCGCATGATCGAACGATTTCCTGATGCTGGAATTCCAGTAACATGGGACAGCGTGATTGCTCACACTGCTAAACGTTTTGGCGTGAAGCTGAAGAGAAATGCGCTTAGCCAGAAAGAGTTTGACGGCAAAAAAATCATTGCCGACGCCTTTAGAAGCGCAAAGGGGGTGCAGAATCGGATAAAAAATGATTCGACTCCAAAATATAAGACAGCCACCCGCACTTTCTTGCAGCAGAGAATTGAACTGTTAGAGGCAAAGAATGTCGAGTTGAAAGAGGAATTAGAGCTTGTGCGGGCTCAACAAATCGAAGCGCTCGACGCATTTCTAAACACGCCAAGAGACATCCACGCCTTGATCGAAGGTCTGAGTGCCAATACTTCAATCGATGAAATTGCACGGATACGACAAGTAAAAAACAGAGAGGAAAAATGAGGCCAAGGACTGGACTCGATTCGAGTCTTCCGAATGTGCCATAACCGCCGGTTCAGTGTTGGATCTTGTTGTTTCTTTCCTAATGTCTATAAAAAGGACGTTTAACGACGCCTCGTCATAATCGTAGACTTTCGGCGAGGGCAGGAATAACAATGCAAGAAATAGTGTTTTTGACTCAGGAATCCTCCTCAATTAGAGCGACGAGGTCATGCCGAATTTCTTCTCTACTCAGATTGGGCCGCATTAAAAGGCGGGGGTTACCTTCGCGATCAAATACATAGATTGCGCTGCTGTGTGACACCGCATAATTTCCATCGGGGTCAGGTTCGTCATAACCGAAGGTTGTTCTATATCGTTTTGCCAGTTCACGAAGCTGGGGCTCTTTTCCAGTGAGTCCTACAATATTGTCACCGAAGAAATCCACGTATTTTGCGAGGCGCTCAGGCGTGTCACGTTTCGGATCGACACTCACGAACAAAGTGAGTACTTCATCCTGAAGCTTCGGGTCCAGGCCACTGGTTGCCTGATTGAGTTTTTGCAGGGCGGTCGGGCAAACATCGGGGCACGAGGTGAACCCGAAAAACAGCATTCTCACGCGGCCACTGTAATCATCGCCAGATACCGACTCGCCCCGGCTATTGATCAGGTCGAATTCCAGCTCAGGCATCAAGCCACTGATGTTTTTACCGTTCCAGTCTTCCGCGTCATTGCCAAGGCAACCAGTCAGCAATAGGGATGCTATCAGCGTTAAGGTCGCCGATATGATTTTGTTGCGCTGTCGCCAGAAGCGAGTTCTCATGACGCTGTTTCCTCAAGTTGTTTGGATTGGTTGGTATATTTTCCGTCCTGATGCATGGCTCGTCGGAGCATCAGAAGAATGCCAAGGATGCTCATCATGGCCGGAGGGATATAAGTCAGCATGCCGCCTAGAAGCTGGTCGACTTCCGGGTCCAGCGGCCAGGCCCTGCCACAGACTTCGTAAACGTCGTAGACCATGTCACGTGAGAACACGATCCACGCCCCAAGAAACATCTGAAGCACACCTGCGGCAGCCAGAACCAACATGCGTCTGCCATACCCCAGCGATGAGGTGATCGCAGGCGGTCGCGGGTCGAAGATCAACCACCAGAACAGCAGGCCATCCAGTAACATGCTCCAGTTCATGACCCAGTACAGATCCCGGCTGAGCATGGCGTCGAAATGGATCGATGGCCACAGCCAGAAATAAATGAGCCCCACAAACAGGAAAAGGGCGATGAAGGGCTGTTGCAGAACCTGATAGAACCAACCCAGAGGCCGGAGCGTGCGCTTCCAGCCCGGGCTGATTTTTTCAAACCAGAACCGCATGACCGGCAAGGGATTGGAAAGCGCGATCAGGATAGGCCCGATGTGATGAAGGATCAGATGCTGGCCCCGATGGACGAAGAACATGTATTGCGCGTAGTAATCGAAGCGGGTCTGCATCACCGCATAACAGATCAGCACCCCCAGGGTGAAAGCAAAAATCCGCAGCGCGCCAGGCCGATCCTGATCCGGCATCCGAAGCAGACCGATGCCATAGAACCCCATCACGAGCATGTAGCTCAGCACGGTCAGCGGTGAGAAATCGTAGGGTAGAAGGTAGTCAAGCAGTGACATAGCGTTGCCGGTTTTGTTGTTATTCCAGTGACTCTACCTTGGATGTCACCAGGTCGTACAGTTCCTGAGGCCCCAGCCGGCTCAAGGAGTCTCCGTTGACGTAGAATGTTGGAGTTCCGGAAATTTTAACCGCTTTAACGTCCGCAGCATCCTGTTGAATAATGCCGTTTATTTCAGGCGAGGTCATACCGGCCCGAGCGGCTTCTACATCCAGCCCGGCTGATTCCGCCGCATCCCATGCTGCGGTGACATCCGGATCGTCATGCCACTGGGGCTGCGCTTCCATGACAGCGTCAAGCACCGGCTCGTAGATCCCCTGTTCGCGGGCGGTTTCCAGAATTCTGACGGCCTCTTCCGAGCCTTTGTGAAATAGCACGTAGCGCAATACCAAGCGCACTTTGTCTGGGTAGGCCGCCATAATCTGTTTCACATAAGGGTACATGGCGCGACAGCCTTCGCAGGATGGGTCGAAGAACTCGACAATGGTTACCGGCGCGTCCTCAGGGCCAATAACGGGAGAGTAATCCCTCACCAGTGGCGTTTTTTCAACAACAGCGGGCTCATTAGTGCCCTGAGAGCGATCGTAAATAACAAAAGCACCAGCGAAGACAACCAGACAAAAAAGAACAAGACTTACGACCAGGGTTCGGGTTCGCACGGGAGATCTTCCTATTTTTAGATGAGTTTACGGGTTTCGGATTTTTCAGGTGTTCGGTAGCAGCCGACTAGGCACCCACCGCAGATAAAGCATCATTCCAAACAGTTCCACCAGGGACTGCACGACAATCACTACAACGGCCGCAGCCCACGCCTCTGGCATTGAAAGTGCCAAAGGTAAAACCACGAAGGAGTTGCGTGTTCCAAGGCTGAAGGTGACGGTGCGACCGGTTTCCACCGGTAATCGAAAGACCCAGCGCAGAGCCTTTCCAACCAGAGCCGCGGCTAGAAGATAGGTTGAGAACACAATCATCAAGGGCCAGATGAGTGGGCCGGTACTGGTGATCTGGCTGACCTGTGTCATTGTGATGATAAGAAGTACGACTGTAAGCAGAGGGACCGGAATCAGGCCCATGAAGCGAATGAACCCGGTGACTTTTCTGGAGTTTTCGGCCCGTTTTTCAGTCAGAAATGCGAGGATAAGCGGGACAATAATCAGCCCGACAAAGGCCGGCAGGAGGTGTCGTCCAAGCTCAAGATTCACGTCGAACTGATTGCTCAGGAAAAGCCAGAGGTAAAGTGGAAGAAGACCCAATTGAGCAATCAGCAGAACCGGTGTTGCCGCAATGGCTCGCGTGCTGTCCCCCTTGCCCAGGTGAGTGAAAGTGACAAACCAGTCGGTACAGGGCATCAGTAATACCAGAAGCATTCCCAACTTCAGCGCGTCATTGTCCGGCAGTGCCAATATCAGTAAGGCGATGATCGCCGGCATCACCAGAAAATTGCCGGTGAGCAAGGCACCCATGAACCGACGGTCCCGGAGTACGTCAGACAGGTGAGTCAATGGTGTTTGGGTAAACGTGGCGTAGAGCAGAACCCCCAGTAGTGCCCAGATCAGGTAGTCGGGCACAATCTCGCCGGGAGAAGTCTTCCAACCTATGAAAAGGCCGAGGACAACAGCGATGAGGTAGGCCCAGACCTGATGGCGTTCAATTAAGTCTCGCATGGGGTTCTCGTGCCTTGGTGACTCAACAATCAATTAGATATTGCATCTTGAGGAACTTTCCGCAGCAAGATTCGCCAACGAAGCTGGCGATACCGATAGAAAATCTGAGCGTATAACCACACCACGAACGTGAGAACGCCCGCTTTGATTTCTACCTCGTCCAGATAGGTGCAGGCCTGGTTTCCGTCAGGTGTAGCTCGAATCACGTGGTCCCAGACGGGGATCAGCCCTCCGCCTTCTCTGGTGGAAAGAATTCGCGTGTCGTCGTCGATCCGTTCAAACGTCAGTGAATGCTGCCATGCAGGAATGCAGCCAAAGAACAGCAAGCGTGCGCTCTCTGTGTCGCCTTCCCGCCATTGTTGCGGAAAATGCTCGGCTCCTATAAAGCTTAGGAGCCCCCGAGAAACAAACAGTAGCGTACTGCTTTTTTTAACCAGCGCCCAGACATGATCTGCGGGCGCTGGAAAGGTTGTTGTTAGTCTTAACCTCACGCTCACATTCCTTGTCAGTGAGTCTGCGCCCCGCAATGGGCAGTGTTCGGGCATTGATCATCACCGCGCTCCCATTGGATGGTTGTATGCTGGATGCCAAAGTGCTCGTTCAGCATGTCAGCGGCCTCGCTGATGATCCGGTCGTCACTCTCGGGGTCCGGTTTCACCAAGTGAACGGTTAGTGCATTTTCAGTGGTACTCAGTGCCCAGATGTGAAGGTGATGGGCCGATTGAACACCCGGTAAATTCTCCAGGCGTTCGTGGACGGCCGAAGGATCAATGCCCTTGGGAACAGCATCGACGGCCAGTTTTACGGAATCTTTCAGCAACTGCCAGGTGCCCATAAAGATCACAACGGCAATAATGAGGCTGACGATGGGGTCAATCCAGGCTAGGTTGGTGAACATCAGTACCGTACCGGAGATTACCACGCCCACTGACACTGCAGTATCTGCGGCCATATGTAGAAAGGCGCCGCGGATATTGATGTCACCTTTTTGCCCTTTGAGGAAAAGCATCATGGTGGCGCCGTTGATCAACACACCAATGCCAGCCACGATCACCACCGTCAAGCCAGCGACATCAGCAGGCTCCGTCAGGCGCTGAATAGCTTCCCAGGTGATGCCACCAACAGCGGCGATCAGAATCAAGGCGTTGAAAAGTGCCGCCAGGATGGTGGTTTTCTTCAGACCATAGGTCTTTGCGTTGGTTGCCGCTTTGCTGGCCAGCCA
>JAHQWE010000027.1 GCA_019633985.1 Acidiferrobacterales bacterium
ATTGCTTACCAAAGAGATGAAGTCGCCACCTCTGTCCGCCTTCGTGAATTCGGTCGGCCGATAATCTCTATTCCTGTCGGTGGTCGCTTTGCCTGGTGGTTGGAATCGCAGTCTGAAGATGCGATAAAAAACTGGGGGTTAGAAGTCATCAAGGATTTGTTTGGCTATGAAGTAACAAAGGATATTGTCGCCTTCAAACAAAGCGCATGGGGATTTGATCAATGGATTAAAGGTGCTTATTCGTCACAAAGACCGGGTACGGTAGGATCACGAAAGACCCTGATGGAGCCGATTCACGATTGTATTTGGTTTGCAGGCGAAGCAGCATCGGAACACGCATTCAACACCGCACATGGTGCCTGGGAGAGCGGTCAGCGAGCGGTAATTGCTTCGTTATCCTGACAACCGTGAACGGTATGGTCAGTATGTTCGTTTAACCTGGATAGATCGCTCGTTCTTGGCGTAATTTTAAGGGGAGGAATGCTCAATGGCTGTCCTTGCTGCTGTTTTTCCTGCAGCGGCAGAATGTCCATGGAGGGCCAGATTCCAGTGAGCAAGGCTTCACGATACGCCGAACTCAATCCTGCTCTCTTCATGGCGTTGGCGGCAGCAGTATTATCGAAATCAAGTTTGTGCCAGCTTACGTTGAAGGAGCTGGAATCAGTTTGTGAATTGGGTTGTAGAATGGCATACCAGCTATTTTTGCATCCATCATTAGCGGGCATTCCGATCACACCGGTATTGATCCAGTACCGGTCGTCTATTTTTTGCCCGAAAGGGATGCCGCAGTGTCCGCCGATTACGCAATCAGTTTCAATACTTTCGGCATCCTGATATTTTTGATGGAGATTTGATGAGGCAAATACAAATTCACTCATATTCTCGACTCCGCCATGGATCACGGTAAATTGAATACCACCTGATCTAAAACGAATATTTCGAGGCAAACAACGCATCCAGTCTCGATGTTGTGCTGATACCTGGTTGCTGACATATCGGTACCATTCCACCGATAACAAAGAGCAGAGAGTATCTGCTTCAAATCCGCAACCACAGTCGTCTTGCATTTCGCCGACGGATTCCTCGCAGTTACCCATGACGACGTGGATGCCCCAATGACGAATGTACTCCACGGTCTCTTCGGGTTCTCCGCAATAGGCAACAACATCACCATTGCAAATCACATTTTGTGGTGGAATAGCATGTTGTTCTGCGACTTCACGCATGGCCGCCGTGGCCTGCAAGTTGCTGTACGGACCGCCAAACAATAGGATGGGGCCATCAATGTTGCCCAAATTTAAAATAGTCAAAAGAAAATGGTGAAATGAGATGTGGAGTGGAAAACTAGTCGATCAACGCCTAGTGGTTTTTAACATATCGCAAGGGTGATCCGATATCTCAGAAGAGTCTTTGGCTCCATTTGTATGATGGAAGGCGCATTGGATGTTGAGAACTTTGGCGACCCATATGGGTCAGACAATACGAATCCCCACTAATTCCCTGAGCCCATGTCGAATTCTCTCAAAAACTCTCAACGAAGAACGATCCTTAAAGCAACCGGAGTCGGTTTAGCAGCTGCGAGTGCCATAGGTTCGCGGGCCTTCGCACAATCCAGGTCGAGATATGGTATCGAGGGACAGTTGGCCCCCGAACTTGAACTCGACTACTGGATCGATAAGGATGGCAATCCTTCCGATTTTTCTGTAGCGGGATCCAGAGGCAAGTGGGTATTGCTAAAATGTTTTCAGGATTGGTGCCCCGGCTGTCATTCGAGTGGGTTTCCGACATTGCAGGCATTTTCGGAACGATTCTGGGATCATCCCAAGGTCGCAATTGCCGGAATTCAAACTGTGTTTGAAGGTTTTTCCACCAATACGGTAGAAGATGTGAGAAAACTGCAGTTGCAATACGAATTACCCATTCACATGGCGCATGATCCAGGCGATCATGATACCGGAGCGCGGCCGCAAACGATGGAAAAATACCGTACCGGCGGTACACCCTGGTTAATTCTCATCAGCCCGGAAGGACAAGTTCTTTATAACAATTTCCACGTGAACGCTGAGAAGATGATTGAATTCGTGGCCGAACAGGTTGGTTAAGAATTGAAGAAACGCTAGGAAAGATTTCAGGGCTGTGCCAAACCCGTTGCAGTGGTTTTTAGTCTAATGATCTGTTGGGTAATCTCCTATTTTGTGGTGGGGGCTGACGAAAACCTCACTATCTGAATTTTTCCGCGAAGTTTGATATGCAAAGTTAATTTGGAGTGAGCAGATTGGGGTACGTTCGAAGAAACAGTGGGGTGCGACGTTTTAGGGCTATTATTTGAAATAATTAAGCGCAGCGCCTCACCAGATAGCCTCTATAATTCGATGAGCAGCATACTCCCGGCAGCTCTGGCTGAACAACGAGTCTTTCCCTGATTTGAGCGCAGTTGTTACGCATGCCCGGTTACTTGAATGCAATAATTTTCTAGCCGACTACTAACCCCTTGCATCCGTTTGCGGCCAATTCGGCACTTTGGGGTTAAAAGGCTTGGGCTTGAGCATTTCGGTGGGCTTGTCTGCTTTCGCACAGCGATTAACAATCTTAAAGCCCGCAAGAATCGCCATCGTACCCACGCAAACGCTACCAATCGCCTGACCTGCTAGAACACCCGGTGCACCAGCGAGTAGTGCACCAACATAAACAAAAGGGATGGTGCCTATGGTTGCTTTGGCAACATTGTAGATCGTCGCGTAGTGCGCGTAGCCTAAATTATTAAACGCGGCATTGGCGACGAACATGGAACCGTTGAATATAAAACTCAGTGATAACCAAGTGCAAAAGAACTGTATCAGTTCGGCCGCTTCTTCACCTGCGCTGAAAACAGACACAATTTGATTCTGCAAAAAATACAGTAGTAACGACACTGCGACAACGACCCCCGTGCAAAATAGGAGTGCGTCTTTCAGGGTTTCTCTAACCCGATCGAATTTCTGTGCACCGAAGTTTTGCCCAATGATCGGGCCAACGGCTCCGGAGAGAGCAAAGACCATCCCGAAAGCCACCGGAATGATTCGACCGATGATGGACATGCCAGCGACCGCACCGTCGCCAAACTTGGCCAGAGAAATCATGACATAGGCATTGCCGATTGGCGTTGCGACATTGGTCAGCATTGCCGGGCCTGCGATTCGGATGATGTCCTTCAGGTCCGCAATAAATGCGGGAAACGAAAATCGATCCAGCAAGTTGTGCACTCTCACTACGCCATTCAATGCGACAAGCATTACTACGACTCTAGCGATGACAGAGGCAATGGCGGCGCCTTGAATACCTAAATCCAGGCCGAAAATAAAGATGGGATCGAGAACTGCGTTCACCAAACCACCGCTTACTGTGGCATACATGGATCGCTTCGCGTCACCAACCGCACGCAAAATACCGGTCCCAGCCATCGCAATGCCAAGAACCATCATGCTAGGAACGATGATTTGCAAATATTGTTGAGCCAGTAACTTGGCTCTTCCTGTTGCCCCGAGTAAATCCAAAAATAAAGGTATGTTGAACCACAGAAGCAGCGAGAAAACAAACGCAAAACAGACTCCAAATGCCAATACGTTTGTCGCGTAGCGCGAGGCGTCCTCTCTCCTTTGACGGCCAATCGACCTTGAAACCAGGGCGCCGGATGTAATCGCAAAAGCGATGGAGATCGAAGTGGTAAAAAACAAAATGGAACCGGCATAACCCACAGCAGCTGCCAGTGCCACCTCTCCCAACAGGCTTAAAAAAAACATATCAACAAGATCGACGACAAATAAGGTCATCAATCCCACGGCCGCGGCCGAGGTCATTACCGTGACGTGTTTCATCGGCGAGCCGGTGACAAATTTGGCGCCGTCAGAATCTGAAATTTTGCGCAATAGAGGGTGCCTTCAAAATCTTGAAAGTGTGGGTTAGACCCATCGTCGGGTATGTTGCTGGTAGTTAGTGTAAGACTCGCCGAATTTCTCCAGCAAAATTCGTTCTTCCGGTTCAATCTGAAACCGTGTGACATACCACATAAATACAATTGGCCATATCAGGTTAAGCCATTGCCCTAACCACACTGCCCAGGCCACTAAAAGGAGTACATCAACCACGTAGATTGGATTGCGGGACAGGCTAAATACCCCGTTGGTTATCAAGGATGAGGTTTCTCCCAGTTTACGCGGGTTGACAGTGGTTTGATGGCGCCAAAATTGATATAGCGCCGCGACAAATATTGCGAGACAAAACCAGAGTATCCAGCGCGAAATAGAGAATTCGTAGCCGGTATGAAAATGGAATACTGGGATATAGCGATGAATTACCCACATAATCGCCCCTAGTATCAAGACTTGGAATGGGGGGACGATTTTGAGTTCCAGCGATTGCATTCCCTGATTCTAAGTGGTGCGCTGTGAGTGAACAATGCACATTCGAGAATGTATCGATAAGAATCAATACCAGGTGAGTACTTTTCTCTCGTCGAGAATAGTGAATCGCTCTCCCTGAGCGCTGGAAGACTTGGTTTTTAACTCGTGTCTAGCCGATTCCGCTTATTGTTCACTGCCGGATTAAATCGTGAAATTAAGACCATCCAGTGACCCACTGAGATGAGCCGGTGAAGCGATAACGTTGCATGCCATGTTGATTCAAGCTGAATTCTTTACGCGCACTGTTTGCTGCAAGTGGCAATGCAAAAATCGTATATTGTTTGCGATCAATACTGTCAATTTGATAGCGATACCAGCTGTCTTGAACAGGCAGATTGAGATCGTTTAATGTGGTTTGATAGCTCATTGTCTCGTTGTAATGTTGCTGTAGTCGCAATGCGATTTTTTGGAGCTGAGTGGTCGCCTGCATCTCCCGACTTGAGCGCGTAAAATTTGAGTAGGCAGGCACTGCAGAGGCCAGCATGATGCCAAGGACTGTTATTACTACCATCAACTCCACTAGGGTGTAGCCATAAACGCGTTTGAAAAAACACTGACAACCATAGGTCTGGTGGCAAGTGTTGGGATCCGTTGGATTGGTGAAAACTTGATTATTTTTTAGGTTCATTTCAGACCTCCTTGTCTGGTTGTGGTTGAAAATTTAGGTATATTCCATTGGCGGTTCGAGCCTAACCTGCCTGCTGACTAACTCAGCTTCCGAACGGACATGCGCTTTATCGCATCGACTTCAACTTCACCCGAAACAAGGTTGAACGGTATTCCAAACGTAGCGTGAAGCTGCGTACTGCGTTCTTGATCATGTATGACCGCCCTTAAGACGAGATAGCTAGGCGTTTCAAGCGTTGTGGCATTCATTGTGGCGGCTTGACTGATATTGACTGACGGAGAAGCCAGAGGGGCCATCTCTTGTAATGCTGTTGCGTCGAATATTGAAGCGTATGATAGATCGATTTCCAAACTTTGATCTGGCTCAAGCGTTGAAAAAGATCGATTCAAATCTGACCCTGGGTTGAATAGGCGTCGAAGAGTTACTTGCTCAACGTGGCGCAACACACTGAACAGGCGTTCCTCACTCTTCTGGGACTCAATAAATGTATGCGCAATTTTAAGATCCAACAAACCGTTTCTCAGCGCAGACAAAGAGAGCAGAGAAAACAGAATCATCAAGATCATCGTGACCGAAAATGCATGTCCATGCTGTCGATTCGCTTTCATTGGACTGCGCCGTGAATGGGGATAACATGATTGACGATCTTTCGCGCATACTGTTTTTTACCAAACCGGGAGAACGGGCAGGCATGGAGGTGGCTAATATAGTCGCGGTCAGTCGCAGCTGGCGTTTCGTTGCAGTCAGTCCAACGACCATTTGGAGCGGGAAAGAGAACTGCACCCTGATCTGGCGTATCCATCGTTTTTTCTAATGAGCGCGTCAGCAACCAAAGCTGGACCTGTATGACGTTACTCCAATTGATCCTTGAATCTGAAGCATTACCCGCGTGCAGCTCCGATGCGCTTAGATGATGATCGGGCTGACCATCAGAATCCGTATCAATAGCGTATCGAAGTCGCATGTTTTCTATTCCTTCGATCAGTGTCTCGGTATAAACACGCGCTGCATTAGTCGCGAAACCGCTGCGTTTCAGTGCTGGCGCAGCCGACGCCGAATCGTAGCCTATATAGTAAGCGGCACTTTCCACGCTATGTGCGTGCGTGCCTCGACGGAAGCGAAAAAGATCTTCCGAATTAGTGTCGAGGTTTGTGCAATTACCGGCATCAGGTCCCAACGAAAGCACGTCTACAGACGAATCATGGCAGTTGACCGTTTCCGCTGGTGAGTAGAACACCGTGGTGGTATCGCTGACAGTAGAGTAAACAGGTCTTGTGTCCATAGAGATTTGCAACCGCGCCGCGTGCTCGCAATCATTGAGCTGAATGATTTTTCCGGGTTTCAGCTGATCAGTTTTTCTTCCTTGAAAAACGAGTTGAAACTGCTGAGGAATATGTTCCTCCACAACCAGTGCTTCGTTACCTGCGGTTTGTACGAGTAAAAGGTCGCCGACTTCATGTCCTTCGTATTGATAGCGTTGATTGCGCCAGCTGATGCCGATTGTCTCCGAGATTCTTTGATTTTCGTCAGAATCGAAACCGACTAAGCCAAATTTATCGTACGCCCATTGCTCTAGTCTCGGAGACACTCTCCCTTGTGTTGGGGTTAAAACCGAAGTCAATGATGTATCGGGTCGACACCCTTGATATCCCGCAAAGGAAATGGCGTCCCTGAGATGCTCTACAGCAATCCGGCCGCTGTCTTGCAGGTCGGTACTGGATTTGATTTTGGCAAGCGCTGCAATGCCAGGAGCTACCATCGCCAGCAAGGTGCTTAGCAGAATCAGGGAAAGGGTAGTACTTACCATAAACTCAACCACGGTAAATCCTAGGTGTTTGTTAGCTTTCATGTGCCCAGATTTAACTTGCTTCACCTTACACAACCTGGGTCTGGCAAAGGCTTCGATTGGTGGCACCTACAGTGTGATTGGACGTATCGTCTTGTTCAAACCTGCCTGTCGTGTCAAACCAACGGAAACATATTTCGCACTGGATGGCTGTGTCTCCATCGCAGATCACGGCGGAGTGCAATTCGGTGAAAGAAGGGGAAATGAGATCTACCTGATGCTGTAATTTCCGAGAGAGTGTTTCGCTGTGACTCGCCGTGGGAGGAGAGTCGGAATGAAACTCGAAATTTCTTACAACCAAGTCATCTGCTCTGGAGAACAATCGGAGTTCGCCGACTAGCGATCTCTGAGCGATGGAGAGCGTCGTGAGTTGACTGGCATTGATACCAACACGGGTGGTGTGGTTCATCGCTGTGCCCAACCCTATGATTCCGACTGCAGCGATGACTATCGCAACCATCGTCTCAATCAGAAGGTAACCTCGTTGATTCTCTCGGCTCTTTGCGACGCGGGAGCACTCTCCTAAAAGGGATGTCTGATGTTTCATTTCCAACCTCCTTGTTGGCGAACAATCTATTTGCTGTATTGCTGGTTTTTATTTCGGCAGTCCTTGCCAGTGGTTAAAAATTAGCAGCTCGGCTGCCCAAGTTCAATAGCAGAACTTCTTGCGTGGGGTAATCTGGAACCGAATAAACTCGGGGTGTTACTGCGAAGCACATAGCTTGAGCCCGCTCAAGCCACCAGGCGCTGAAAGTTGTTTTGGCGCTCGATAGGGATATTCAAGACGGACGGAGGCGGCGCGTTTTATTTTTTCGGAAGTTTGATCGTTCCCCAAGATGGATCGATAATTTTCGACGGCGATTGTTCGAGAAGAAGCCACATCTGCGGCATTTGCCTTAGCAAGCTGTTGATAGGGTTCGAGCTCCGAAGGCAGTTCGAGACCGGAAATCTGTTTCAGCTTTCCCTGGTCGGCAAGAATTCGAAGACGTGCTTTCCATATTTTAGTGCGTACCGCAGGCAGCAATTCGGATCGACTATGGAACCGATTATTTATTTGCCAGGCCGCGTCCGGATGTCCACATTTCAGAAGTAGTCCTTGTGCCAGCAAAGCAATATCCAGATTATTTGGCAGCAAATGATGTGTGTTTTCGGCGAGGTCGCGGAAGCGGCATATTTCTGGCGTCCGCCAATGCACTTCCGCCAAAAAACTGCGGGCAGATTCCGCCGCAAATACTGCATCACTCTGAATAACCTCGAGGATGTGACGAACTGACTCCGCTTTGTTGCCGACACTATCAATTGTTCCAATTAGCCAGTGAGAGCGTGTTTTCAAATCATGGGTATATACCGAGTATAACGACATCAGAAACAGAGCGTCTTGGTAGCCGGGTGTATTGTTATCAGCGACTGCAAGGAACTTCTCAAGACGGGTAATGGCGTCGATTCCCATGTAATAACCTTTTACAATCTGCTCATTTTGGAACAGCGCACGAGCGGTATACGCTTTGACGAGACCGACAACTAAATGATTGCGGGCTGTGTCTTGCGAGTATTTTTGTTCTGCTGCCTGCGCTACCTGACGAAGTTTCTTGATGCCTTTTCTTTTTTGACTCGTACTTTCACTTTGATACCCCTGATACCAGGTTGCCAGCGCGCGATAAAAATCTGGCTCGGGGACGAGCGCACTGGAAACATCAAGGTTGGCGATTTCAGCTTCTATTTCGGTATGATTGATTCCCGATTGATTAAGTATGGTGTCGACAATCTTGCGCTCCGCATTGGGCTGACAACTGGAAGCCGCTACGGTAGGAGCAGTCACGGCGAGAAAACCCACTAACATCCAGCCACCGAAGAGCCAGCGCCGAAGTCTCGTGCTCATTGGACGGAACGTTGGGGTCAACGCATCGATGTTACGCTGACCATAGGCCTTCGTTTTTTAAATCGTCCATCGCCAGCTCAATGCCTCTTCTCAAGATACTCACCATCTCGTCGATTTGATCTTTATCGATAATCAGTGGCGGAGACATGACGCACATGTTGATGATTGGACGCACCAACAATCCGAGCTGCTGACAGTGTCGGTCAATGCGATCTCCAACCGCATAGTCTTGTTCCAGACTTTTGGCGGCGTCACCTGAAATATCGCATTCCACTGCAGCCATCAATCCAATGCCCCTCACATCACTGACAATAGGAATATCCTTCAGCGTCTGTAGTTGCGATTGAAAATAGGGCGCGATGTTTTGTACATGCTGGAGTAAATTTTCTCGCTCCATGATTTCAATATTTTTGAGTGCCGCCGCGCAAGCCACCGGATGCCCTGAATACGTATAGCCGTTTGAGAAGTAGGGGCCACGCTGTTCCTGCTGAATAGTCTCGATCAGACGATCGGAAACCAGGAAAGCACCGAGTGGTATGTATCCAGAGGTGATACCTTTTGCGCAAGTAATAATATCGGGCTGAATGTTAAAAACGCTCTCCGACGCAAAAAAATGACCCAATCGCCCAAACGCGGTTACCACTTCGTCAGAAATATAGAGCACATCATATTTTCTGCACACAGCAAGGCAAGCGGCATGGTAGCCATCTGGTGCTATCAACACACCCCCGGATGCAAGAATAGGCTCGGCGATAAACGCAGCTGCTTTGTCCGGCCCAAGACTAATGATTTTTTGCTCCAGTTCATCAATCTTCAGCTGACACCACTCAGCATCTTGCATGTCATCGGGTTTATCGAACATGCTTGGGTCAGAGATATGGTGGAAGCGTTCCGTATCCATATCCAGAAAATTCTTGTCACGACTCTTTCCTGAGGCCGAAGCCGCGAGGTATGTGCTGCCATGGTAGCCGTTGGCACGGGCAATAATGTGCTTCTTATCTGGTTTACCCAGCACATTATTTCGAAACATCACGAAACGTAGCGCAGAATCAACAGCGGTAGAGCCGCCGGTGGTATAAAAAACATGATTTAAATCCCCCGGAGAAATGGATGACAGTTTTTCAGCCAGGATCGCCGCCGGAGCATTTGTCAGGCTCCAGGGGCTGGTATAGGAGAGCCGCATGACTTGTTCAGCGATCGCATCAGCCATTTCCTTTCTGTGATGACCAATATTGACACACCACATTCCAGCTGGCCCATCAAGCAATCGATTACCATCGGTGTCGGTAACGTAAACACCGCTTCCACTCGCCATCACCGTGCGGGTGTGCTTGCCTAATTCATCAATGCTTTCCCAGGGGTGTAGGAAGGTGTTGTCTTGTTTTTGCAGAATCTGGGTGCTATCTGAAGTCATTGAAAATGGTCGGATGTGTTCTAGTTATTAGTTAATATTGGCGGTGAAGCCAACCAGTTTCCAACCCAATCCTTCCCAGATAAATCGCTGTTCGAAGGATAGCTTGCTGGGCCGGGTCGGAAAAAAACCGCTTACGGTGATCACGCCTTTGTCGTCTTGCTCCGGTATACCATTAATCACGGGTGTGACATCGGCTAATACTGTGAGATCTAGGTCAGCGTTAAAAAACCCCTGGAATGCTTCCAACAAATCTTCAGGGGTTGCTTGATCACGCCAAAGTTTAGAAATTTTGGAATGAAAATGTTGCATGTTTCCAGACTTGAGCGAGAGGGCAAAATCCTGAACAGCATCGCTCACGAGTTCCAGCATGCGCAACATGTTGGGCGTAATAGACTTTAATTTTTCAGCTTCGGGTTCCTGAGGAAACAGGATCGCGTCCAGTTGCCAACTTTGTTCCGATCGGCTGAGCACCGCGACCAATGGTTTCGCGATGCTTTCGCTAGTGGTCACTTTTGTCGATAGAACTTCTCTAGCGGCATTCTTATTCAGAGACTTCCAGTCCTCCAGAGAGGCGCCAGCAAGCAAATTACGCTTCGTGAATTGTTCTAATTCTTCTATTGTGGCGGTTGCTTTCATCGCAGGAGAGAGGAGCTCAAAGGCTTGTGTAAACTCGCTTTCCTGCAATTGCTTCATAAATTCGTTTGCTGCACCCATTGCGCCATCATGAGATTGCCTGAGATACAAGGACAGTGCGATTGAAATAGCTACAACCGAGAGAAAAATTATTTTTATCTTACTATTCATTTAGTTAGCTAACTTATCTCGATTAATCCGAGATAGAGATTTTGATTCCCTGCTGGCGTTTAACAACGGGTGCCTCGCATGCATTCTACTGGAATTTGGATTCTGATAGGTGAGCCCGAGATATATCTAGAAAGGCAACCAGTGAGATTGAGGCAGTTAATAGGCCGATTAAGATTCCGGTTTTGTCGCGATCCCATTGACAATGGATAATGTGTGGAGAATCCGCTGACGGCCTGTCGGTGGAATTCCTTACTAGGAGTTTCTGACGAATGAACCGACCGTTGTCTGAATCCGTTGTTGTGCGCCCCGACACCGAGGTAAAAAACACGACCTGCTATATGTGTGCCTGTCGCTGTGGAATTAGGGTGACATTGCGCAAAGGAGAGGTTCGGTATATCGAGGGTAACCCGGAGCATCCTCTGAACAAGGGTGTGATTTGTGCCAAGGGAGCTTCGGGCATCATGAAACAGTATTCTCCTGCCCGGCTGACCAAACCACTGTTGCGTAAGGCTGGTAGCGAACGCGGGGCAGGGGCATTCGAAGAGATCAGCTGGGAGAAGGCGTTTAGTCTACTGGAAGAGCGACTGGGGGAAATTCGCCGAACCGATCCTAAAAAGTTCGCATTATTCACAGGTCGTGATCAGATGCAGGCATTGACAGGTTTATTCGCCAAGCAGTTTGGCACGCCCAATTATGCCGCCCATGGCGGATTCTGCTCTGTCAACATGGCGGCGGGAATGATTTATTCGATTGGTGGTTCGTTTTGGGAGTTTGGTGGACCTGACCTCGATCGTGCCAAGCTGTTTGTCATGATTGGTACCGCTGAAGACCATCACTCAAACCCGATGAAGATCGCAATCTCCAAATTTAAACGGGCGGGGGGCAAATTTATTTCGATTAACCCGGTGCGCACCGGTTACTCCGCGGTTGCAGATGAATGGGTGCCGATTAAACCCGGCACAGATGGCGCGTTGATGATGGCCCTGATTCGTGAATTATTGAAAAGTGGTTTGTATGACCGGGAGTTTTTGATTCAGTACACGAATTCGGCGGAACTGGTTAATCAGGACGAGGGCAGCAACGAATTTGGGATGTTCGTACGCGAGGATATCCCGGTTGAAGAAGGGTGTTTTGATCCGCAAAACAAACTTTGGTGGGATCGTAAAAAACAGTCTGAAGTGGTGGCGAGAGCGGAGCAAACCGACCCTAGACTAATGGGAAGTTTTCATCTTAAAGACGGAACACCAGTAAAGACCGCATTCCAGCTGTTGCTAGAAAGAGTAGAGGATTGCACCGCAGAATGGGCAGAAGAAATTACCGGCATACCGGCGGATCGGATTCGTCGACTGGCCCACGAAATGGGTGTGACCGCCAGAGATCAAAAAATCGAACTGCCCATTGCATGGACCGATATCTGGGGCAAGGAACACAATACGGTGATCGGTAACCCGGTTGCCTTTCACGCCATGCGCGGAATGGCTGCTCATTCCAACGGATTCCAGTCCATACGCGCGCTTTCCATATTGATGAGTATTCTGGGTACCATTGATCGACCCGGTGGGTTCCGTCATAAAGCGCCATTTCCAAGGCCGATTCCACCATGCGCGAAAACACCGAATGATCCTATCGCGATCCAAGCCAATCAGCCGCTTGGGGACATGCCAATGGGTTGGCCCGCAGAGCCAGATGACTTGTTTGTCGATGATCTAGGGGAGCCGGTTCGTATTGATAAAGCATTCTCCTGGGAATACCCCTTGTCAGTACATGGAATGATGCATAACGTCATTACTAACGCGACTAAGGGAGACCCTTATCATATTGATACGCTAATGATCTTTATGGCTAACATGGCGTGGAACTCGACGATGAATACGTCTGAAGTTCGCAAAATGTTGAATGAAAAAGGGGAAGATGGCGAGTACAAAATCCCATTCCTGGTGGTGTGCGATGCCTTTCAGTCAGAGACTGTTGCGTTCGCCGATCTGGTATTGCCAGACACCACCTATCTGGAGCGACATGACGTCATGTCAATGCTGGACCGGCCGATCTCAGAATTTGATGGACCGGTGGATAGCGTGCGGATGCCAGTAGTGGAACCTCCAGCCGGCTGTAAACCGTTTCAGGAAGTGCTGATCGAACTCGCGACGCGACTCAACTTCCCCAAATTTGTGAATAAAGACGGTAGTCGAAAATTTAAGGACTACCCTGATTTCATTACCAACTATGAGACCGATCCAGGATCCGGAATTGGATTTCTGGCGGGTTGGCGCGGGGAAAATGGGGATCAGTTTATGAAAGGTAGCCCTAATGCCGGGCAATGGGAAAAATATCGTGAGAATAACTGTGTGTTTCAGTATCACTTGCCCAAGTCTTATCAGTATATGCGCAACTGGAACAAGGGATATCTGCAGTGGGCGCAGGAGCACCGTCTGGTGCGATATGCTGAACCAATAAACTTGCATATTTACTCCGAAGTGCTGCAGCAGTTTCGCCTTGCTGCCCAAGGTAAAACGGAATATCGCCAGCCGCCCGATCGACTACGCAAGCGAATTGATACCTACTTTGATCCTTTGCCGTTCTACTACGAACCGATTGAAAGCCGGCTCTCTGACAAAGGAAAGTATCCACTGAAGGCCATCACGCAGAGACCAATGGCGATGTACCACTCATGGGATTCGCAGAACGCCTGGCTTCGACAAATCCATTCTCATAACTATCTCTACATGAGCCCGCAGATAGGATTGGAACAGGGTTTTAACGATGGGGATTGGGTGTGGGTAGAATCAATGTGGGGCAAGGTGAAATGTATGTGCCGCTTTAGCGAAGCGGTGGAGCCCGGCACTGTCTGGACATGGAATGCCATTGGCAAAGCTAGCGGTGCCTGGAATCTCTCGGAACAGAGCGATGAATCCAAAAAAGGTTTTTTATTAAATCATCTGATTTCAGAAGAGCTACCGCAAACTGATGATGACAGCTATTCAAACTCTGATCCCATTACCGGGCAGGCGGCCTGGTATGACGTGCAGGTCAGGGTGATCAAAGCAGAGCAGGGTGGATCAGTGAGTTTGCCGCAATTTGATGCGATGAAGCCATTGCCAGGCGTCGCGCAGGAAAG
>JAHQWE010000004.1 GCA_019633985.1 Acidiferrobacterales bacterium
AAAATGTATTCGCTGGGCAGGTGCAAAATACCGGCACTGCGACTGATATTTACTGGGCGCAGCCAGGGGATATTGCAAAAGCAGATTTTGGATCGATTGGAGCTGTTGATCTCACCCTAGTTTAGGTGCCCTTTCTTTCTGAAAAGCAGCTTCGTACATACTAACCATACCAACCGCTTCGTTCTCGCGTATCTTATAGAGCTGAACGAATGCAGTGCAATAAACGCTGCCTTTCGTGGAACAAGTGGTGAGCGGATACAACCTAATCGTCGTTCATCCACCGGCTCCATGATTCAACTTGGACCCTCGAAGAAATTTAGGCCACTCGATCACCCGGCTCTTCTCCTTCAAAATAGGCATCCAGATTGTCCAGCGCACGAAAGCCCATAGCGTCTCTGGTTTGAACAGTCGCACTCCCTAGGTGGGGAAGTACGAATACATTCGACAACTCCCGGTATGCAGAGTGAATATGCGATGGTTCGTTGTTGAATACATCCAGACCTGCTGCGCCTACCTTGCCCGTTTTTAACGCATCTACTAGCGCATCGTCGTTCACTACGGTACCTCTGGCAGTATTGACGACAATAGCGCCATCAGGCAGATGGGTAATCAACTTTTGGTCTAGCAATCCGAGGGAGTCAGGATTGTTTGGACAATGGAGCGAAAGAACATCACTCGACGCGACAAGGCTCTCCATTGAATCGTGGTAGATTGCACCCTGCTCTGCTGATGGATCCAGTCGGCGGCGATTGTGATAATGAATCTCCATATCAAACCCCCGAGCACGTTTTGCGGTGACCTGTCCGACACGTCCCATTCCAATGATGCCGAATCTTTTTCCGGTGACCTGGGTTCCCAGCATGAAGGTTGGGCTCCAATCATGCCATTGATCGCTGCGGACCAGGTGCTGGCCTTCAGTGGCGCGCCTGGCCGCACCAAGCATACAGAGCATGGCAATTTCTGCTGTAGAGTCGGAAAGCACATCAGGGGTGTTGGTCACCACAATAGATTTTTTCGCAGCGGCTTCAAGATCACAATGATCGACACCGACAGAGAAATTGGCAATGATTCGGATACTTTCTGGCAGCCGCTGGATGGTTTCTGCATTGAGCTGCTCCGTGTGACAGCACAAGATGGCATCATTCTCTGATGCACGTTCAACGAGCTCGTTCTGCGTATATAGCCGATCATCACTATTGAAATCACAGTCATAGTCATTGGCGAGACGTTCTTCTACAGCGGGTGGTAATTGACGGGTAACAAATATCTTGGCAGAGTGCGTCATCGTATTTTTCGTTGCTATTCGTTTGTGGAATTATGTTTGTGCATCAAAGTCGCAAGGGCCTCATGGTGCTCTTTGGCTTGTTGTCCAAAAGGATGAGACAACTGTTTGAGTACCGAAGTTTTATCGACTTCTTTTCGGTTCTGACTTAATTTGAACTTCCCTTTCATCTCGGTAACACGCATACGAAAGCTCACTATTGCGTCCAACATAGCATCGGGATAGTCGGGAATCCAGGGCTCCGGGTTCTCTCGTTCATGCAATTCGCTGAGATCCTCCACGACATCTCTGGTTGGTTCTCGCTCTGTCATCGCCTCCATCTCCCCACGCATATGCACAACCGCATAATTCCAGGTAGGCACCCCCTGCTCCTGATACCAGGTAGGGGATATATATCCGTGCGGACCCTCAAATATCGCAAGGGCAATACTTTGATCAAAGTAATGCCAGTGTGGATTGGCTTTGGCCACGTGCCCGTAAAGCCAAACCTGATTATCCACTTCGCGAATATCAAACGGCAGGTGACTAGCGTAGGGAAATTCATCAATGACACTTACCAGGATACCGAAATTATGATCCTTGGCCAGTTGTAGCATGATCTCTTTGTCATCAATAGCGAAATGACTGGGTATATACATTGAAAATATCCTGAATTGGTAGACGCTTGTAAAATTCGATTCTGTCAGTGTTGATGATGAATATTAAGCCTTCCCCGTGTTTGTTGAAAAAGGGCCAATCAGAGACGTAAATAGCACCAGTTGATCGGCTACAATCCCCTCTCTATCGATAATGACCTTCAAAATGTTACGGAGGAAATATTATGGCAATCGCAGCACAAACAAAATCAAGTACCCAAGTACCCGCAAACTGTTCCCCAGCGGAATGGGCGGTGCGAGTTGATTTGGCGGCATGCTATCGAGCGTTTGTTCATTTCGGATGGACTGATCTGTTGTTTACCCATCTAAGTGCACGTGTGCCCGGCGAGGATCAACACTACCTTGTTAATCCATACGGTTTGCTGTTCCAGGAAATTACCGCCAGTAATCTGATTAAAGTTGATTTTGAAGGTAATGTGGTTACTGGCGATTATCCCTTCAATGATGCAGGCCATGCGATTCACACTGCGGTGCTAAAGGCGCGTCCTGATATTCATATTGCTCTGCATAGCCACACTCGAGCCGGTATGGCGGTTTCCTGTATGTCCGAAGGGCTGCTCCCTTTGACACAGCAAGCCAATGAAGTGCGTAGTCTGGTCTGCTATCACGATTACGATGTAGCAACGAACAACGAAGCGGAATGTGATCGCTTGGGCAACGATCTTGCTGACAAGTGGTTAATGATCATGCGTAACCATGGGTTGCTTGCCGTCGGCAGAACTGTCGGAGAGGCATTTTATTACCTTTATACCCTGGAAAACGCCTGCAAAGTACAGGTCGACGTGATGCAATCGGGATCTACCCCGGTGATACCTTCAGAGTCTTCTATAAAGAGGCTTGAGCTTGAGGGTCTTCCACCTGCAGGTGGGCCTAGTACTACAACAGTGATGGCCTGGGATGCGGTCAGAAGGTTGCTGGACCGCAAAGACAATTCTTATCAATCCTGATACGCAAAAATTAAAATGGCGAAACCCACAAAGACACGTTTTGACACTCTTGCCCTTCACGCGGGGCAAGTTCCTGATCCTGTTTCAGGTGCGAGAGCGGTACCAATTTATCAGACAGCCAGTTATGTCTTTCGAGACAGTGAGCATGCAGCCTCCTTGTTTAACATGGAGCGTCCCGGCCATGCTTATTCCAGATTGTCTAATCCAACCACCGCGGTGCTGGAAGAACGAGTGGCAGCGTTAGAGGAAGGTGTGGGTGGAATCGCTACGGCAAGTGGACAAGCAGCGATGCATCTTGCCATTTCAACACTGATGAATGCAGGATCACATATTGTGGCTTCCAGCGCGATCTATGGCGGCTCTCACAATCTGTTGCAATATACCCTTCCCCGATTCGGTATCGAAACCACATTTGTTTCACCTCGTGATATCGATGGTATTCGTGCAGCGATCCGTCCGGAAACACGCTTGATATTTGGAGAAGTGGTGGGTAATCCTGGCAACGACGTCATGGATCTTCCGAAAATAGCAGAAGTTGCCCACGATAACGGCCTGCCGTTAATGATTGACTCAACCTTTACCACACCGTATCTGATACAACCTTTTGAATACGGAGCGGATATCGTAATGCACTCCGCGACCAAGTTTCTCTGTGGTCACGGTACAGTGATTGGCGGTCTACTGGTAGATCGTGGCAGGTTTAACTGGCAGGAAAGTGGCAAGTTCGATACCTTGAGTGCACCCTATTCCGGTTTCCATAATATGTCTTTTGACGAAGAATCTTCCACAGGTGCATTTCTCCTGCGTGCACGACGGGAGGGGTTACGTGATTTTGGTGCGTGTATGAGTCCAACCACTGCCTTTCACATTATTCAGGGATTGGAAACACTGTCGATTCGCATGGATCGCCATGTTTCGAATACGAGAAAAGTCGTGGAGTTTTTATTGCAATCGGATCAGGTCGACAGCGTCAGCTACCCTGAACTGGAATCGCACCCAGATTATCATCTTTGTCAGACCTTGCTTCCTAAAGGAGCGGGTGCCGTGTTTAGTTTTTCTCTCAAGGGTGGCCGTGAAGCGGGGCGTGCATTCGTAGAATCGCTGGAAGTCTTCTCTCACCTCGCGAACGTTGGTGACGCTAAATCTCTAGTTATTCATCCTGCTAGTACCACACACTATCGAATGAGCGAAGAGGATTTGCTGGGTGCCGGAATCACCGCTGGAACAATTCGACTCTCGGTAGGGCTGGAGGATATTGATGATTTACTTGAAGATCTCAACCGCGGTTTGCGGCGGGCCAGCAAAGTTTCACAGGTCTAGGGGGAATTCAAAATGTTTATCGAATTGAACAGCAAAAAGTACTACGCCTATACGGCAAGCCACGATGCAGACGCAGAACGCGATACCGTGATATTCGTGCATGGAACCGCCATGGATCATACGGTATGGGCGCTCCAGAGCCGGTACTTCGCTTACCACAATTACAATATTCTCGCTGTCAACCTGCCAGGGCATGGACAAAGCCAGGGTGAGCCCCTAGACACTATTGAGGGATACGCCAATTGGCTGACCGAAATAATGAGTAAGAGCAATGCAAAGCGCTTCCATCTTGTCGGCCATAGTATGGGCTCATTGATTTGCTTGGAGGCGGCCGCCCAGTACGGTTCGAAAAATCCGTCGATTGCATCACTCTCGTTGGTTGGGTTTTCCTACCCCATGGCGGTGACTCCGGTATTGCTCGATGCTGCCCAAAACAGGCCATCGGAAGCGTATGAGATGATGACCCAATGGAGCCACACCTCTTCAATCGGTGGCGAACCCAACCCGGGCTTTTGGTCATCTGGCGGTCAGATGAGTATGATGGAGAACAGTCGACCCGGAGCAGTGTATACCGACCTGGTTGCGTGTAACGCTTATGACAATGGTCCGCAGGCATTCGAACAAATAGCGACACCCATACTCTTTATCAGTGGTGTACTGGATAAGATGGCGCCATCGAAATTAGCCAAAGCACAGGCAGATAGTAATCCCAACGCTTCTATTGTGATGCTCCCAAGATGCGGTCACAGTATCATGTCGGAAAACCCCGATGGTGTGCGCGATGCGTTAAAAGATTTTATAGCAGTTTCGTAACACACCAATCACTCGCATTATGATCCCCTACAAGGACGAGAATCCGACACACCATCTGCCGATAGTTACGTTCGCCATTATCGGATTGAACGTGATTTCCTGGCTCATATTGCAGGGTTTGGGAGAACCTGCTGCATTGGCGCAATCGGTTTGTCAATTTGGAGCTATCCCGGGCTCTTTAGTAGGCTCAATCAGTTACGATACATCTGCTGAATTAATATGTCCGCCCACGAATCAATCATGGATCACAGTGTTTACATCCATGTTTATGCATGGTGGATGGTTCCACCTGATTGGCAATATGTGGTTTTTATGGATCTTTGCTGACAACATAGAGGATGCGCTCCGTCCGCTTAAATTTATTATTTTTTATCTGGTCGGAGGCGTCGCTGCCGTCGCCGCGCAGGTAATTTCAAACCCTGAAAGCATGGTGCCCATGGTCGGAGCCTCCGGTGCCATTGGCGGTATTATGGGAGCCTACGCGCGGCTTTACCCGAAGGTAAGAGTGCATATCGCTATTATTCTTGGCTTTTTCATCTTACGCCGTACGATTCCCGCTATTTGGATGTTAGGAATCTGGCTCGGCATGCAAGGGGTCAGTGCCTTTATGTCTATGCAGAGCGGGCAGCAGGGGGGCGTGGCGTTCTGGGCGCACATTGGTGGTTTTGTGGCCGGGTTTATCCTTATTCCTTTTTTTAACAATAGCGAACGATCTGCGCCTCGCGAGATTTAATTTCTCTATCTATGGAAACAGTTGAACAAATCCTTCTTCCAGAGTGGCTGATCCCTCTCAGCGAAAAAGAACCATCTTCGGGGGACCCAGTATTTACCAACACCGCGGTGGTGATCGATAAAGGGTTGATCAAAGCGGTTGGCGATCGAGATGAAGTGCTGTCGCAGTACTATTCTGACGATACCCTGGAGTTACCGAATCATGTTGTCACGCCTGGTTTGATCAATGCTCACACACATAGTGCGATGACCTTACTTCGTGGATATGCGGATGATCTGCCACTGATGGAGTGGTTGTCGGAACATATTTGGCCGGCTGAATCAAAATGGGTGAATGAAGCATTTATCACTGCTGGAACGCAGCTAGCAATAGCGGAAATGTTGAGAGGGGGTACGACTTGCTTTAACGACATGTACTTTTTCCCAGACGTCACGGCGAGTATCGCGGAGCGCGCTGGAATTCGCGCCACGGTGGGAATGATCGTTCTCGATTTCCCAACAGTTTGGGCCAACGATGCGGATGAGTACATCAGCAAAGGATTGGCCATGCGCGATCAGTTACGCCATTCGGCTTTGATTAATACCGCGTTCGCTCCCCATGCTCCCTACACTGTCTCGGACAAACCACTGGAACGTATTGCGACTCTGGCAAATGAACTAGATTGTCCAATTCATATGCACGTGCATGAAACCGCACATGAAATTGAGGAATCTACCGCGCGATTTGGAGTGCGGCCACTGGAGCGACTAGATCAAATCGGCCTGTTAACCCATCGCTTGGCTGCGGTGCATATGACACAGCTGTTGCCAGCAGAAATTGAAACTGTTGCTTCTCGCGGCGTGAACGTAGTGCATTGCCCACAATCCAACTTAAAGTTAGCGAGCGGACTGTGCCCCGTTCATGAAATGTTGCAGGCTGGCGTTAATATTGCGATAGGTACCGATGGCGCGTCCAGTAATAATGATCTGGATATGTTGGGAGAACTGGAGCAGGCTTCTCTGCTCGCAAAAGGCGCCTCTAACAACCCATCCGCAATGGGTGCCTTTCAGGCGCTATACAGCGCTACGATGGGTGGAGCGGTAAGTTTGGGAATAGATCAGATAACAGGTTCAGTTGAACCCGGAAAAGCCGCTGATTTGATTGCAATAGATCTCTCAGATCCTTCAACACAACCTGTTTTCAATCCATTAAGTTTACTGGTTTATAGCGCATCTCGATCACAGGTGAATCATGTTTGGGTAGCTGGAAAGCAGCTGCTCAAAGATCGACAACTTACTACCCTCGATCTGGATGAGGTGCTTGAAGGCGCAAAAGAATGGGGTTTAAAAATTGCGCAAAACACCGCATCTTAGCCTTTTCTCAGGACAAAACGATGGAAGCTCACAATAACGCGTCCAATGTAGACGCTTCAGAAATTCAGAAATTTAGCGATCTTGCGAGTCGGTGGTGGGATCCGGAAAGTGAGTTTCAGCCTCTTCACCAAATCAATCCATTGCGGCTAAATTTCATCAACGAACGTACTCCTGTACAGGGCAAACGCGTGCTGGATGTAGGATGTGGTGGCGGTATTCTCAGTGAGTCAATGGCGCAACTGGGTGCGGATGTTACCGGGATTGACATGGGTGAGGCTCCTCTGGCGGTTGCGCGTTTACATGCTTTGGAATCGGAAATCAAAGTTGAATATCAGCAAATAACTGCTGAAGAAAAAGCCGAAAACGAACCGTTCAGTTATGACATAGTCACTTGCCTTGAGATGCTTGAACACGTTCCCGACCCTGCGAGTGTCGTTGACGCCTGCGCTCGGTTGGTGAAACCTGGTGGTTCCGTTTATTTTTCGACACTCAATCGGAATCCCAAATCTTTTGTTTTCGCGATTATTGGCGCTGAGTACTTACTTAATTTGTTGCCAAAAGGCACGCATCAATATGAAAAATTTATCCAACCGGCGGAGCTCGCAGGTTGGGCGGAGTCTTCCGGGCTTTCGATCGACGAAACCACTGGCATGCATTACAACCCGTTTTTTAAAACATATCGACTAGGTCCAGGCCTGGATGTTAATTACTTGTGTAAGACAAGTAAGCAGTAATCGTCTCCCAATGTCTATTCGTCCCTCGTTGGAAGCTGTATTGTTTGATCTGGATGGTACGTTGGTTGATACCGCAGGCGACTTAATCGCGGCGGTCAATCGATTGATGCTGCGATACCAACGTTCTCCCGTATCCACCGAAAGGCTGCGCCCTTATGTTTCTCAAGGTGGTTTAAGACTTATATGCGAAGCATTTAAGATCGAAGACTCCAGCAGTTTTGCATTAGAACTGAGAACAGAATATCTCGATCTATACCGGGAAAATATCAGCAACCATTCTCGGCTGTTTTGCGGGATGACATCATTTTTGAGTGCTGTGGAAGCGTCAAATTTAAAGTGGGGGATCGTGACCAATAAACCCGAATGGCTAACCCATCCCTTACTTGCAGAGATGGGATTGGATCGCCGTGCTTCATGTGTAGTCGGAGGTGATACGTTGTCAGAATCCAAGCCCTCCCCCGCTCCGGTTCTACATGCCTGTAAGGCCTTAAACGTCACCCCGGGTAACGCGGTGATGATAGGCGATGATCGCAGAGATATAGAGGCGGGCGCCTCTGCCGGCACAATGACGATCGCAGCGGGATGGGGGTACCTTTTACCGAATGAAAATCCGGCTAACTGGCATGCTGATTATTATTTTGAATCGGTAAAACAACTGCATGACTGGTTTTATTGATTCACTTTATTCCGCATTTGCCGATTTGTTAGGCAGCAACTGGTTGATCCTGTTTGCCTGTTTTACGGTCGGCATGCTGTTTGGATGGATATTCAACAAGTTCACATCGATACGTCGAATTGCGACCCTGGAAGCGATGCTTGAAATGGAAATACAGTCTAGTGAAGAACGGGTCGAGTCGATGCATCAGGCATTTTCTGGAATTTCCGCCAAAGCGTTGCAGGCGAACAATGCACAGTTCATTGATCTGGCGCGCCAGACATTTGCCCGCTATGCAGGTGACGCGGATCATAGCCTGAAAATGCGACAGCAAGCGGTAGAGCAGTTAGTGTCTCCTCTCAAAGAAGCACTGGTACAAACGGAGAGGAAGATTACCGAGTTTGATCTTGGTCAACGGGAAAATCAGGGAGAGCTGAGAAATCAAATTAGTAGCCTGCAACAGCAGCATGTCAAGCTGGAAGAAGAAACTCGCAGATTGGTCAACGCCTTGAGGAGGCCCGAAGTTCGAGGTCAGTGGGGTGAATTGAGTTTACGGCGTCTAGTTGAGCTGTCGGGAATGGTCCCGCATTGTGATTTTAGTGAGCAGGTCTCTGTTAAAGACGGCGCTGATCGCCCAGACATGGTGATTCATCTTCCAGGAGATCGTCAGGTTATCGTTGATGCAAAAGTACCGATGGACGCTTTTCTGTCTTCTCTCGAAGCGAGCGGAGACACTGACAAGGCGCGCTATCTGGATCTTCACGCTACCCAGGTAAAAAAACGGGTTTCAGCGTTGGCGAGCCGCGGATACTGGTCGAGTTTTGCACAATCACCAGAATTTGTTGTGCTTTATATTCCTGGCGATCAGTTTTTAACCGCAGCACTGGATCGACGTCCAAGGCTTCTGGAGGAGGCGTTGGAACAGAATATCATACTGGCTACCCCAAGCAGTTTGGTTGCCCTGCTGCGTACGATTGCTCACGGATGGTCGCAGCAGAAACTGAATCACCACGCACTGGAGATTCGACATGCTGCAGAAGAATATCATCAGCGACTGGCGATCTTTAGTGAACATTTTGACGGCATGGGAAAACATCTGTCGAAGCTGGTCGAAACCTACAATCAATCTGTTGGTTCTTTTGAGCGTAAATTGATGCCAATCGCACAACAGTTTTCTGATCTCGGGTTAAGAAAAACGAAATCGGTCACACCGCCTCGCAACGTCTCACAAAAAAGTGAATGACGAAGAGAGGAAGCTGACAGCCCAATTTTCGGCACTTTTTCTGTCTGAAGAGGTCTACCCGGTAATGTGATGGTTCCCTGGAGACCGGATATGGCAGAACAAGGTGTCGTTCAAGTGCGTTTATGTATTTGAAAAATAATTGCAGGCTTGCAGTAGCGGCTTGTTCTATACTGATGTTTACGAGTGCCACAGGGGCCGATATCTCTCTGGACACTAAAGACTGGCATCTGCTGTCGTACCGCGGAATCCCATCGCATACGATATCCAATACCCAGGGTGCACTGTCGGTTTCAGTAAAACGCTCCGCTAGTCCATTAATCACTTTGTTGGATAATCCTAGATCCGTGAAGGAACTAGATATTAAAGCAACGATCGTTGGTGATCTGGTGCTTTCTGAGGTGACACAGGGCAACAAGGGGGCTGACGACTTTCGATTACGCGTTGGACTTATTTTTGCGGGGCATACTGTTGTGGATCCGTTTCAACTCAGTGTTGCGCCATCCTGGATAAAGCGATTGCATACGCTGCTTCCTAAGAACTTAGGTGTGAGTCACGTACAATTCTGGAACACCTATCTGGATGCAAGTCTCGCCAATCAACAGCGTATCCATCCAACTACTGATCGGTGGCGCGAAAACTTTGTGTTGGAAGTGGATGCTGAAGGAAAAATTCAGCAACGCCTTGAGATATCAGAAACGGCAAAGTTACTAGGGATTTGGATCAGCAGTGATGGCGACGATACGGGCTCTTGTTTCGAAGTAAAAATAGAACGATTAGGTGTTCATTGACGTGAGTTGATAGGGTTGGGGAGGTGTCAAGAAATCACTCCATAAACTGCGAATTAGAAAGTAGCCCTGGTTCCCGCGTAGACTCTGGTTTCCCCTGAATTTCCCAAACCGTGTGCGATGTCTATTCTTAAATCAGTGCGTACGAAGCTTCGGATTTTCCACCTAAAGCCCACACCAATACCAACTTTGGGGTCCGAGAATGAGAAATCTGATAGACGATCAAACGCGTCTCCGCCGTCGATAAATGCCGCTGCCCGCAAAGTTTCTTTGCCAGGAACACCGCGCAAGTATTCAATGTTGGTATAGTAAAAGGCGTTGCCTTCGATACTGTCTCTAGCGTATCCACGCACAGTTGAACCACTCGTTATGCTGTAGGTGGCGTCGCCAAATACCGAGCTTGAAATGGCCCCTGCCCGTATTTGAAAGTTAAAGTTGCTGCGTTTATCCGGATTGAGCGATCGGTATCTTCTGTAAAAGATGTTGTGAGATGTGTGAGAAATATCAGAGCCAATGGCAAGAGAAGCAAATTCAGAATACAGACCGTAGTGTCGACCATTTCTGTATAACCCCTTATCTTCTACATTGATGTTTTCCATTCCGAACACCAGTGAGTTCACAGTGACGTTTGAAAACAGATTCGGATCTCCGCGCAAAAACGTGTGATCAAAGTCATCGGAGCGGAATCCTAGTGAAGCACGCAGTCCTTTACTGGGACCGCTGGTGGTTATCCACTTGGCGATACTCAGCCCATATGAAACTTTCTCTCGAAGATAATCCCCTCTTAAATTGTCTCTTTCTTCCTCAATATCTGCTTCATCATAGTCAAAGTCCAGCTGTAAATCGTATTGAGAGCCAAATATCCTGGGGTAGCGATATCCAACTTCAAGAGTTTTTTCAACTTGAATATCTGTATCTTCAAAATCTTTTCGTTTTGCTCTGACGGTCAGCTCATTATTTTTACCGAACAGGTTGTCCATCTGTAGTCGAACCCCCCAGGTAATATCTCCATCGCTTCCTCTGCTGAACAAGGGGACAAAATACCAAAATCGCTTTTCATCAACGACGAACGTGACTTCAATTCCTTCAGGTGTTTTGCGGCTACGGGCTTTGACAGAGTGAAACAAACCGAGATCCATGATGTTTTGCCTGGAAGTCTCAATTTTGATTGCGTCAAACTCGTCCCCGGGTTCGATTATCAGTTCACGTTTGATGACCTCAGGGATGGTTTTTTCATTTCCTTCGATTTCGATTCGATCTATTCCAGGCTCCTGATTGGGTCTGACGGTATCAGCCCGGCCAACGCTGATATGAGAAAACAGACAAAGCAGAAGAATCGAGAGGAGCGGCAGGTATTCCGAAGGCGCGAATGGCGCACTGGGAAACAACTTTTTTAGGAGGTGACTTAGCCCCATGTCAGAAATTCTGGCATGGTCCACCTCGATCCAGAGGAAGCAATCAAATTCGAAAACAGGGACAACAGTAAGCCGACCGATTATTTATAGTTGTGTCTCCAATCCGGCCGTCTTATTCAAGCGGGTTAGATTAGTCTAGTCCGGATCCGGGTGACGCAACCAAGATGACCTTGACACCTTTCCTCCTCCGGTAACGAAAATAGCAATACTGTCAGGTTTCACCACGAGTATTATTCTTTTCTTTTCAGCAAGTTAAAAACTCTGAGAGGTCAAAAAAGCGATTTTTTGACCTCGACCGAACCGCGTGATTTTACGGGCAATAGTTCGGTACTGGCAACCTTGTTGAAGTGACCAAATCGTAACATTTTTCTTCCATTTTATTGTGAAAAATCGCAAGATTTGAAAGCTTTAGGGGTGGACCAATGGGGCGAATTAATCGGATGAGAGCGTTTTTCCACGACGAATGGTATTTCGACCATACTTACGACTGATCTGATCAGCCAGCGTGTCCAGCCTGTGTTGTCGGTTATCCGTTTGTGATTGCTCGGCTTTTTCGTTGGGAATTTGATCAAATAAATCACTTTGCTCCCGGGTTTCAACAGCTTGTCCAAAGTTGGAAACACCGGCACCAATTAAGCGGACCGCAAACTGTGATTTGCCAAGCAGTTCCGTGATGAGAGATTTCGCAACGCGCCAGATCTCCTGGGTGCTATCGGTTGGTGAATCAATCGTTTTTGAACGCGTCACCGTTGAAAAATCGTGATAACGTACTTTGATATTGATCGTTCTGGCTTTGAGCTTGGATTCACGGAGACGATAACCTACTCCTTCTATCAGCGACAGAGCGACAGATTCCAAGGTGGCTAACTCCTTGAGGTCCACATCAAAAGTTGTTTCGTGTGATATCGATTTTGATTCCGAGTCGGTGACTACAGGCCGGTTATCGATACCATGGCAGAGCGCCCATAATTTAGCCCCACTTTTGCCGAAGGTTGACTGAAGCCGCTCTTCCGTCTGGCTCCTGAGTTCTTTGACTGTTTTGATGCCCACCTGGTTCAGACGTGACTGCGCCGCTTTACCGATGCCCCAAATTCTCTCCACTGGCAGCGGGTCGAGAAACTCCTGAATTTCATCTTGCTTCACTATCGTAAAGCCATCTGGCTTGTCCTGATCACTGGCGAGTTTTGCGAGAAATTTATTGGGAGCAACGCCCACTGACGCGATCAGGTTCAGTTCCTCCCGAATTTCATTTTTAATTCGCCAACCGATTTCTTCAGAACTGCCGTACAGTTTTTCTGACCCGCGGACATCCAGAAAAGCTTCATCAAGAGAAAGTGGTTCGATGAGCGGTGTGTAACGCTGAAAGATATCTCGTATCTGGCGGGAAACCCGCTGATACAGCCCGCCTCGAGTAGGCATAACAATCAGGTCCGGACACAATCGGAGCGCTCGTGCAGTGGGCATCGCGCTGCGCACTCCATAGGCCCGTGCAGCATAATTTGCCGCGGAAATCACTCCCCTCCCAGAGGCGGAACCGCCGACTACAAGTGGTCGTCCCTTGAGTTCAGGATGTTCTCTTTCTTCCACCGACGCATAGTATGCGTCCATATCAATATGCAGAATCATCGAATCAACTGTGTCAACTTTCTCCTGGTTTCCGCTGCAACGCTACCACAACCAATTGATGGCCCGGTATCTGATCAGCATGATAGAGCTTGAGAGTCGAGGCTCGAATATCTACACTCGGCATTTCCCCCAGGCCTTCATCTCCATTGCACGCTGATCCCAAAACATTTCCCGATGCGATATTAAGCGCGGATAAACTGGCATGCGAACGAGGTTTTCAAACTCTGTTTGGAGATCTCGATTTTACCCTTTCCAGCGGGCAGGCGTTACAGATAGTCGGAGCAAACGGCGTGGGGAAAACCTCTTTACTGAGAATCATCGCTACCCTGGCAACACCTCTGGAGGGTGTAATCCAATGGAACCGCCGCCCCTTATTGGAATGCCTTGGCGAATATCGCTCCAGTGTCAGTTATTTGGGGCATAAGCAGGGGTTGAAAGCGGATTTGACACCTCTTGAAAATCTTTTCTTTTCAGGTCGTATTGGCGGGCAACCTGACGCTGATGACAGTGAAATCACGAGTTTAATGTCGAGATTTGATCTGGGACAGGGCGAAAATCGACCAATTCGCCAGTTATCTGCCGGTCAACAACAAAAAGTCGCGTTGATCCGCGTATTGCTCTCAGATGCCTCAATCTGGCTGCTCGACGAGCCTGCCACTTCTCTGGATTCTGCTTCGCTCACGCAATTGTCCAAGTTAATGACCGATCACCTCTTCCGAAATGGAATGATCGTGTTCACCAGTCACCAAGAATTTGCCCTTCCAGCAGAACGACTTTCCACGCTGACGCTAAACAGGATTGAATATGACTGAGCGCGGTAGCAGGGGTCTTAGCTCGGCGATGATTGCGATAGTACGTCGCGACTTATTGATCAGTTTGCGTACCAGAGGTGACATCCTGCTGCCAGTACTGTTCTTCATTGTTGTGGTCAGTTTGTTTCCTATGTCAGTGACTCCTGTTCCGGAATTGCTTCAGGAAACGGGTCCAGGGATAATCTGGGTCGCCGCACTGCTTGCCACGTTGCTCGCATTGGACGGAATTTTTCGCCCGGATTACGATGACGGAGCGCTTGAACAGCTATCTCTAACTCCCCACCCTCTTTCCATGATGGTGCTAGCGAAGGCCATTGCCCACTGGTTAACAACCGGGTTGCCGTTACTGTTGGTCTCACCTCTATTGGGCGTTTTGATGCAGCTACCCTATTCAGCGATCCAGATTTTATTTTGGAGTTTACTCTTGGGAACCCCTGCTTTAAGTCTGATTGGGTCTGTTGGCGTTGGACTGACTGTCGGAATTCGCAAGAGCGGGACTCTACTTAGTCTATTGATCTTACCGTTATATGTGCCGGTTTTGATTTTTGGAACTGGAGCGGTGCATGCATCGATAATTGGGCTGCCTGTTACACCTCACCTCATGTTGCTTGGCGCTTTTTCTGTGTTTTCTCTGGCGGTATGTCCATTGGCGAGCGCGATTGCGATTAAAATCAGCGTTTCCTGAATGAATGAGTGGGTGTGTTGACTGGATATCGTGTTGTCTCGATATGCAAAACGTCTCAATCCGAAGTATTCCAAAGGTTATGCAAAATTACGCGTGAATTGAACTGACAGTCGATATTCAGGTCTCCTAATAATCACGTAAAATACGGCTCTGATCCATCAAAAAAAACGAGCCAACTCCTGTAGTTATGAACCATCCTTCTCATTCCGAATCTTCTGACCGGTCAGCCTCTCGCGGCAGCAAATGGCGATGGCTGCACCGTTTCGGTTCTCCAGCGTGGATGTATGGTTTTTCTGGGCGTTGGGCGCCCCGATTTGCTGTTGTTTCAGCTATTTTGTTTGTCATTGGATTGTATCAGGGGTTGGTCATTGCACCGCCAGATTATCAGATGGGAGATAGTTATCGCATTATCTTCATTCACGTTCCCAGTGCCTGGCTTTCGATGTTTAGCTATTTTGTGATGGCTGTGGCAGCGGCGGTTGGTTTAGTGTGGAGAATGAAGGTGGCTGATATCACCGCGAGAAGTATTGCACCTCTGGGAGCAATTTTTACTTTTTGTGCCCTGGTTACGGGCTCACTTTGGGGTAAGCCCACATGGGGCACTTACTGGGTCTGGGACGCAAGGCTAACCTCTGAACTGATTCTGTTGTTTCTCTTTATCGGTTACATCGCGCTGCACGATTCGTTCGAAGATCGCAGGACCGGTGCACGCGCGTCGGCCGTGTTGGCAATCGTCGGCGTGATTAATCTGCCTATTATTCATTTTTCAGTGGAATGGTGGAATACGTTGCATCAAGGATCCACTGTGACCCGGTTAGATGGACCGACAATGGATACCAGCATGTTAATCCCACTACTTGTGATGTTTGTCGCGTTTAATTTTTATTTTGCTTCTGTAGTGCTGAATCGATTGCGATCGAGACTGCTTGAGCATGAAAGGAAAACTAACTGGGTCAGAGAAGTCGTCCATGGCTGAATTTTTTCATATGGGAGGCTATGCCTTCTTCGTTTGGAGCAGCTACGCAATCGTCTTCATAGCGTTTGTCTACGCCTTCGTTTCCCCATTGTTACATCATCAAAGAGTGCTTACGGAGCTGCGGAAGTCGACTCAAACCGAGCGTAAAACGAAGGTAGTTGCAACCCAGTCTCCCGCAGCTACTCCTGACTAAATAACGGTGGTTCAAAATTCTGCTTCCACCTGCTTCAATGCCTTTGCTGATCCATTTATTTATAGCGTTAGAACGAAAAAATAACTTTTATGACACCAAAACGTAAACAACGATTAATGCTGGTTGGGCTGCTAATACTCGGTGTAGCTACTGCCGCTACGCTTACGTTAACTGCACTGCAAGATAATATTAATTTGTTTTTCTCACCCACAGAAGTGAAGCAAGGAAAGGCTCCTGAAGGCCGCACTTTCAGACTCGGGGGTATGGTAGTCGACGGCAGCGTAGAAAGGAGCGCCACAGATTTAAATGTTTCATTTGATTTAACAGATACCGCAGAAGTCGTAACCGTAAAATACGCAGGAATTTTGCCGGATTTGTTTCGGGAAGGTCAGGGAATCGTGACGACGGGTAGCATCGAAAATGGCATATTTGTGGCGCGGGAAGTGCTGGCAAAACACGATGAAAACTATATGCCGCCGGAAGTAACCGATGCGCTGAAAAAAGCGAATGCGAAGCAGTATCAAACAAATGGAGGTGTTAAAAATGATTCCTGAGCTAGGTCACTATGCCCTTATTCTTGCGCTTGTTTTGTCGATTTTACTCAGCGTATTACCTTTATACGGAACGCTAAAGGGGGTGACCACTTGGGTGGCTCTCGCCAAACCACTAGCGCTGAATCTGTTACTGATGGTTGCGGTCTCCTACATTTGTTTGACTTGGGCATTCCTGCAAAATGACTTCTCAGTGAGCTACGTCGCAGGACACTCCAATACGCGCTTGCCCCTGATCTATAAAATTTCTGGCGTATGGGGTGGTCATGAAGGCTCTCTTTTACTGTGGATGCTGATACTTGCAGTATGGACTGGCGCGGTTGCGCTGTTCACCCGCCAGCTACCGGAGATCATGTCGGCAAGAGTACTTTCTGTTCTCGGCATGATCAGTGTTGGCATTATTCTCTTTATGCTCTTGACCTCTAACCCGTTCGCCCGCCTTTTTCCGGCACCACTTGAAGGACGAGATCTTAATCCCCTGCTTCAGGATATTGGGCTAGCGATACATCCCCCCATGCTTTACATCGGCTACTTCGGATTTTCTGTTGCATTCGCGTTTGCGATCGCGGCGATGATTGGCGGCCGTTTGGACGCTGCATGGGCGCGGTGGTCGCGCCCATGGACTAATATTGCGTGGATGTTTCTGACTATTGGAATCGCATTAGGGTCATGGTGGGCCTATTATGAATTGGGCTGGGGTGGTTGGTGGTTTTGGGACCCAGTGGAAAATGCTTCCTTTATGCCCTGGCTCGTAGGTACCGCGTTGATCCATTCGTTGGCTGCGACGGAAAAACGCGGGGTATTTAAAGCATGGAGTATTCTTCTAGCCGTTTTAGCATTTTCTTTATCCCTGCTCGGCACCTTCCTGGTACGTTCTGGTGTATTGACGTCAGTACATGCATTTGCCACAGATCCGGCGCGTGGATTGTTTATTTTGATATTCCTTTGCGTTGTGGTGGGTGCCTCGTTGATATTGTACGCGTGGAGAGCGCCGACCATTCGGAGCTTTGTACGTTTTGAACTGATCTCCAGAGAAACAGCGATACTGATCAATAATGTATTTATGGGCGTGCTATGTTTCGTGGTGCTCGTCGGTACGCTCTATCCTCTCGTGTTGGATGCGATCGCGGGGAAGAAAATATCTGTCGGTCCGCCCTACTTTGACACCGTGTTTACCTTGATCGGAATACCTCTCCTGATTCTCATGGCGATCGCAACCGCGTTCAGATGGAAGAAAGACACTTTGTCCCGCACGATCAAGCCGCATCTCATCTTATTCGTTTTATCAGTTTGTCTTGCCTTGGCAATACAGTTTCCGCTGTCCGATCTAGGATTGATGGCGACAGTGGGTATCACCCTGGGTGTTTGGGTAGTGTTAAGTACGCTCGTGGGATTATGGGGTCGTACACGTCCTGGTCAGCGAATGAAAGGATTAACCTCGACACCTCGGTCAATATATGGGATGTCTCTCGCTCACGTAGGCATCGGCGTATTTATCATCGGTGTCAGCATGGTGAATACATTCAGTATCGAAAAAGACCTCAGAATGGCGCCAGGAGAGCGATTCGATCTGGGTCGCTACAGTTTCGTGTTTAACGGCGTGAATGATCATGAAGGCCCCAATTACCTCTCCCGTCTTGGTGAATTCGAGGTGTGGGTTGATGACGCTAAGATCGCAATTTTGCGACCTGAAAAAAGGACGTATTTGGTGCAACAAAATCCGATGACTGAGGCGGCGATTGATCCTAGTTTGAGTCGGGATCTGTATGTGGCGTTAGGAGAACCTTTGGATGCACAAGGGGCCTGGGCGGTTCGGATTTATTTGAAGCCATATATTCGGTGGATATGGCTTGGTTGTTTGCTTATGGGGTTGGGTGGTGGTCTCGCCGCTATGGACAAAAGATATCGACGGCGTAAACGTGTTGCAGTTGAAGAACTCCCCGTCGGCGCCACTACATAAAATTTAGCGATGAACCGTTATCTATGGCCGCTGGTGATATTTGTCGGGGTATCTCTTTTACTTTGGCGCGGTCTCAGCCTGAATCCGCGGGAAATCCCGTCCGCTTTGATCGATAAACCGGCCCCAACCTTTTCTTTGCCAACTTTGCATCAGCCTGAGTTGGCGATTTCACGTGATACGCTCAAGGGTAAGGTCTGGGTGCTCAATGTTTGGGCTTCCTGGTGTGTTGCCTGCTTGCACGAACATCCAATAATCAGTCAGCTTTCAGGCAAGATCGATTTAGTGGGTTTAAATTACAAGGATACGCGATCGGAAGCAATCAAGTGGTTGGAGCAAAACGGGAACCCATACAATGTGAGCGCATTTGATCAAGCCGGGGATGTGGGAATTGATTATGGCGTTTACGGGGTACCAGAAACGTTTGTGATCGATCAGGTGGGCAAGATCCGTTACAAACACATTGGGCCGGTCACACAGGAAGATTTAGACGGAAAACTGATACCAGCTATCGCGGAAATACGAGATTCCGGTAGCAAGGGATAAAGACAGGGCTTAACATTTTGTATTCATCTAAAAACAATCGATCTCGATCAATCATCGCGTTCATCTGCTTCTTCCTTTTGCCTCTTGTCTCTCCGGCAAAAGTTGAAATTGTGCAGTTTGAGACGGTAGAAGAACAAGCTCTTTATAAAAAATTGATTAATGAGCTGCGCTGTTTGGTGTGTCAGAATCAAAATTTGGCAGATTCAAATGCGGAACTCGCAATCGACTTACGACGTAAAGTGAAGGGATTGATAACTGAAGGAAGCACGTATGATGACGTAGTCGACTACATGGTATCCCGATATGGAGATTTCGTCATGTACCGACCGCCGTTCAATCAAAGTACAATATTTTTATGGCTGTCTCCTGCGGTCTTATTGGTTCTTACATTTTCCGTCGTTATATTCCGTCGCCGTAGCGCGATGGATCAAAACGTTAGCAGTAATTTTGATCAGTCTCAGCATGCCAAAGTGCGGGAATTGCTCAAAGACACGAAAGATCAGAACTAGATCTGGTGTTATCTATCCTCAAAGCCAAGACTATCTGCTAACTCTATCGCTAATGCTGCTATTTATCTTACTCGCTACCGTTCTCACGATCATTTGTACTCTGATCTTGCTACCAGCGCTTCTCAATCGGCGAAAGCTCTCTACCACTGATCTCCAGGAGCAGAATGTTGCAATTGCTCGGCAGCGCTTAGAAGACTTACCGGAAGATAATGAGAATTTACATACCAATGAAGCTCAGCTGGAGCTTGAGGCCGCTTTAATAGATGACCTGAAAGGTCCTGATTATCAACTCGATGAAAATCGCCGTGCGAGTCGGCTCTCTGCGATTGCCGTTGTAATATTTGTACCGGTTGTATCTGGCCTTTTGTATTTACAGCTTGGCAATCACCGTTGGAACTCTCAAATCGAAGTACCGACGGCAGAAGAAATACAAAACAACCCGAATAAGGGAATTGAGTTGTTACTTGCCAGATTAGAGCAAGTCTTGGTTGAGCAGCCAGAAGATGCTGCTGGGTGGGAGCTTGCCGCTCGCACATATATGGGGACTCGACAGTTCTCCAAAGCAGAAAACGCCTATGCCCGGGTACATGAGCTAGCTGGAGAACATCCTGACACTCTCACTGCATGGGCGGATGCAAGCTTGATGGTCAACAATAATGTGTTCAGTGGTGAAATTGCGGCACGCGTACAGCGAGCACTTGAGCTCGATCCGCAACACGTTAGTGCGCTGTGGTTGTCTGCGATGGGAGCCAGAAGTAACGGCAACCGCGAGCAGGCTCTCGGGTTTCTGCATAAACTCCTGCCTTTGGTGGCGGGGAACGTGGAGGCGGCAAACGAGACACGCGCGGTTATAGCCAGTCTGGGGGGAGAGATTCCAAATACAGTTCCAGTGCTTAGCAGCGAATCCGAGGGAATACCTGCGCGAAGAGAGGTCGCGGTGACGCTATCACTCTCGTCGGAACACGCAGCGCAGGTAAGTGGAGATGATATTGTGTTTGTGTTCGCAACCGAGAAAGACGGCCCTCCTGCTCCACTCGCCGTGGTGAGACTTCGTGTCGGAGATCTACCAACAACGGTGATTCTTGATCACACCCATGCAATGCTACCCGGAAGAACTATAGATGGACCGAAAGCCATTGAGATTCGGGCTAGAGTGGCAATGAGTGGTAAACCAACCCGAAGTGCAGGTGATATCGAAAGCAGGCTGGTTGAAGTCACGCAAATGGGTCGGAGCGAAGTCGCGCTCTCCATCGACTCCATGATTCCATGATTCCATGATTATTATTCGGACAACGTACTTTCTCAGGAGCTAGTATTGCCTGGGTTTTCAATGACTGCTGGGTCGAGTCATCAAATAAATTTCCAAAGTTAGTCTCTCAATTCTCGGGCACCGGAGTTGATGAGAATTCCTTTCTAACCATACAGCGGGAGTCGTGGGCGACCTGCAAAGGTCGCCATTCGAGATAAGCTTCAGAACGATTTGGTGATTTCGTAAGAGTTCGCCAAAGCAAATACTAAGGTTTGTTGCCTTTTGCTTTTTTGTCTTCCATGATGGGCTCTTTTGAGACTCCAGAGGAATTTGCAGCAGATGTTTCGCTGCTAAAGTCGAGAACTTTCGGGGAATCACCTTTGCTTCGCCGCAGACTCTCGCCTTGGAAGGAGCTATTGGAATCGATGACCAAACCCGACGAGATTAATTTTCCTTCGGCTTCACCACCAGAAACCAATTCGATCTGATCGCAGTCTGCTGTACCAATAAATCGACCGGTCACAATCAGCTTTTGCGCTTTTAAGTTACTCTTCAGCAACCCAGCTTTACCAATTTTGACGATACTCTTAGAGTTTACTTCGCCTTCAAACTCGCCATCGATGTGCAAATTGCACTCGATATCTATTTTACCAACGATGTTGGTTCCAGCTGCGATAGTTGTAACGTTTGATGCGTAATCTGTTTGTTTATCAGACTTATCAAAGATGGCCATTTTATTCCTCTCACATTGGTGAAAATTTCATGGGAACCAAACTCCCATTTTAAAAACTGATCAGGGTCGATCGATTTGCCGAGATACCTGATTTCATAGTGCAAATGTGGTGCATCGCTCAATCCAGTGTTACCAGATGCGCCAAGCAGGTCGCCTTTATGAACGATGTCACCGGGTTCCACATCCATTGAATCTAGATGTGAATAACGAGTTTCGAAGCCAAAATTGTGTTGCACAACTATTCGGTTGCCGCTGAGCTTCGAATAATCCGCAGCGCGAACAATTCCGTCGGCTGTGGCATAGATCGGTTTCGGGGTTTTGGCACGGATGTCCACTCCCTTGTGGAAGCTTTTTACCTTTGTGATCGGGTGAATACGACTTCCAAACTTGCTGGTTACCACCCTGGATTCAATCGGATATCCATTCGGAATACTATCGTGCAGTATTTTCTCATGAGCGGCTGTGAGACTGGCGAGTTCGACTCGGGCCACCAGATTGCTGGCTTCCTTGTCTTCATCTGACAGTCCGATCAATCCCTCTATCTGTTGAACCCTATTCCCTATTTCGGAAAATTCTGCGTCCTTATCCGAGTAATAGTCTGCGATTAATTTAATTCGCTCATCCAACTCCAGCTCTTTGTCAGCCGTTTCAACGCCGCTATTTCTCTCTATTTTGACGAGCTCATTGCTAATTCGCTCTATGACTTCGGACTTCGAGCTAATCACCTGGTTTAAATTAGAGTTCGCGCTATCAAACTGGATAATTTCTGCTTCTAGGGCAGAATTCGTGGCGGTCAGGGATTTTTGTTCATTGAGTTGCCAGACATTACCAAACACTGAAACCGCGACGATTCCGATCATCGCAACCCCGGCCAGTATCAGTTTCCATTTGAATGAGCGCTTGGTCTGATAGAACTTGGACCCATAAGCGTCGGATATGGTGATTGTCAGATCATCATCAATCAACGATTCAGTCATGCTTTTCTCACTACTTTCAGTTTATTGTGCTTCATTCATTTGTTTCGGGTGGCCGTACTAGAGTACATCCAACACACTAAAAACGCCCCATTACCAGATATATTCAGAAAGTTGGCTCAAACCACCCCAACGCAACGGTAGAAATCGAATGATTTGCCTGAGGTCTGCCCATGCGAGGTGTCGACGATCTGCTCTGGATTTCCCGAGATTACGCAATCACGAACGTCCCTATAGTCCTGTGAAAATGATACTAAAGATGACGATCCGAGGCGGATACGCATGACGGTGTCGACACAGACTAGTGAGACAATACGCCGCCATCGATCACGAAAATTTCGGAACGTGAGGTTATCTCAAATTGCTCGAGAATAGAATCCCCACCCATCGATAGTAGGATAAAAACCTGTTCGAATCGGAGATTAACCAAATCATTTTGAGACGATTTCCACTATAATCCCGCTGACAAATTTGAGAATGATTTCATGAGGTTGGCACGTAAGTTGCTTAGTCTTCTTCAAGAATTACCTTAAGGAATCCTCTGCAGCATCTGGAGATATAAATACTGACAAAAATGGACTCTCACTGACGATAAGTGTAGATAAAGAATCTTCGTCATCACAGGATTGATTACGCATCACATTTCCAGTCCCAATCGACATCAACTATTTTCTAAAAAAATGACACAAGCAGCTGAAATTATTGAGCAGGCATGGGAAGAGCGCGCCAATCTAACCCCGTCATCGGCTCCGGCGTCCACCAAGGAAGCGGTGGAATTTGCTCTTGGGCAACTGGACAGCGGCGAAGCCAGAGTCGCCGAACCGACAAACAGTGGTGAGAATCACGGCTGGAAAGTGAACGAGTGGCTAAAGAAGGCTGTGCTGCTTTCATTCAGGATGGAAGACAATAAGCGAATTGAATCTGGAGAGGCCGTTTATTACGACAAGGTTCCCCAAAAATTCAGTCATTTTACAGAACAGGATTTTAGAGATGGCGGATTCAGAGTTGTGCCTCCGGCCGCTGTTCGAAGAGGATGTTATATCGCATCCGACGTGGTTTTAATGCCGAGTTACGTGAATATTGGCGCTCGTGTCGATAGTGGCACGATGGTAGATACCTGGGCGACAGTCGGGTCTTGTGCGCAAATCGGTAAGAACGTTCATTTGTCAGGTGGAGTCGGTATAGGCGGAGTATTGGAACCACTCCAGGCCTCTCCTACGATTATTGAGGACAACTGTTTTATCGGCGCGAGGAGTGAAATTGTAGAGGGCGTTGTAGTAGGCGCCGGATCAGTTGTCTCGATGGGGGTTTACATCGGTCAAAGTACCCGAATATTAGATCGGGATACCGGAGAAGTGTCGTATGGCTATGTTCCACCGGGTTCCGTTGTTGTTTCCGGTTCGATTCCAGCAGCGGATGGCAGCCATAGCCTTTATTGCGCTGTTATCGTTAAGAAAGTTGACGAAAAAACTCGCTCCAAGGTGGGTATCAACGAACTTCTACGCGCCATTTAGATAGTAGTTTCTTTCTCCAATTTAGCCATGGCTTAGGCCGAAAACATGGAACCATTCAGCCGATTCCCAGCGATAAAAAGAGCGATAAAGACTTGAGTATAGATTTTAAAATGATAGCGGCCACGGATGTCGGACGGGTCAGACAGTTGAACGAGGACAGCGTTCGCATCGTGCCTGATTTAAATATTGCGGTACTTGCAGACGGTATGGGGGGACATAAAGCGGGCGAAATTGCCAGCAAGATGGCGGTGACCACGTTTTGTAAATATTACGAAGAGCAGTTTCTCATCAGCGACGATCCTCAAACAGTTCACCATGACGATGTAATGCGGGAAGCGATTACCACCGCGAATAGCGAAGTCTACGGTAATGGCAGAAAACTAGCCCACATGGAGGGCATGGGTACAACACTTGTGGCGGCAAGTTTTGACAGTTCCGGTATTAAAGTCGGTCATATTGGAGACTCAAGATGTTATCGATTCTCGGGAGGCGAATTAAGTCAGCTTACGACTGACCATACGCTTGCCAACGATCTACTTTCTGAGCATCCGGATGGACATGTACCGAGTTATAGTCATCACGTGTTAAAAAAAGCGCTAGGAATTGAATCGAATTGCGAGCCCGACGTGTTTACTTCTCCAGTTTTGAAGGGAGATGTCTTTCTCCTTTGCTCGGACGGTTTGACAGGGGTAGTAGAAGATAATGACATTGCTACTGTACTAACTCTGAGGGCACATGAACCTGAGCTATGCATCGATACGCTCATTCGGGCTTGCCTGATGGGCGGCGCACCTGATAACGTGTCAATAGTGCTGGTTTTTGCAGAGTAATTGATACCGCACCTTTTTTTATTGTTTGTTAACGCCTAACGCCCAATTACGCTACGTTATCTTTTTTGCTGTCGATGGCCTATCACGCCCAGTGGATCCCCATTCTCGATACAAACCTCTGACTAAAACTACTAGCTAGCTGCCTACAGCGCTGCGCAATGAAATTTCAAGTCTCGCGCCGCCAAGGTCACTATCGTTGATATCAATGGTGCCATCATAGCGCTCGGCAATCTCCATACATACAGCGAGTCCAATGCCCTGCCCTTCAGTGCGTTGATCGGCGCGAACCCCACGCTGCAGCACGCGTGATTTCATTTCAGCGTTAATCCCCGGCCCATCATCTTCGATGACCAATCGAATCCCTCCAGGATGTTCGTCAGACTCCGGTAATTTATATCCGTGAACACGAACCTGGTTTTTCGCCCATTTATAGGCATTGTCCATCAGGTTTCCAAGAATCTCGTACAGGTCAGATTCGTCACCATAAAAGTGTATGTCTTCAAAACCATTCGATTCACAGTCTATGTTTTTATCTGCATAGACTTTATTGAGTGAGTCTCGAACCCGGTTGTGGATAGTAGAAAGATTCACCCTCACACCGATGAGGGAAACTCTGGACGCGGCCGCACGTTGTAACTGATATTCCACAATATCGCTCATTCTGCCAACGTATTGCCCGAGTTCTTCGCTATCGACTTGTTTACCGCTATCGGAAATCCCACGCAATACGGCCAGCGGTGTTTTCAAGCTATGAGCCAAGTCTCCGAGCGTATTCCTGTAACGGGTCATATTTTTCCGCTCTGTACCAATAAACTGATTAATTCGTTGGCTTAATTGTTCGATTTCCCGCGGATATCTCCCTTGAATACGATCTTGCTTCGCTTTTTCTATTAGATCAAGTTCGTTGGTTACCTTTCTAAGCGGCGACAAACTCCAGTTTAAAGCGAGCAGCTGCATAAAAAGCAAAAAGGCACCTACCATTCCCAGCCAAAGTATAATCTTGCCCCGATGCTCATCGACGAATGCAGCAAAATGCTTGCTAGCCTCAATCAGGACCAAGGTAAATTCAAATTCGTTGTTGTCTTCCGTCTCCCACGAAATTGAGAAGCTGTATCGAAACGGGCTATCCAGCGATGAACCATCGCGGTAAAAAGATTCTGACCCCTGTATTTCTTTTTCCAGATCTTTGAGATCTATGCCGATGGAGGAAGGCGATTGCCAGCTGGCATTATTCTTGTGGTCGACAATGACTGCATAGAGGCCGGAATTAGGAACAAGCAATCGAGCCTCGGGTAGTTGTGCGGGTAAGATAATTTCTCCCTCCGCATTCACTTCCAGCACCGAAAGTAATGCGAAGGTTTGGGTTCGCAGTTGGTTTTTGAGTGAAACTTCAGCGCTACTGATAAATGCTCGATCCAGCGCGAACCCAGCAAGACCTAAGAAGGTAATAAGTATTAACGCAGCTGCTAGAAGCAGCCGCTTGCGTAACGAGAGTGTGTTCAAGCAGAAGCTGAGAATCGATAGCCGCGTCCTCGCAACGTTTCGATTGGATTAAGCGTACTTTCCGGATCAAGTTTCTTTCGAAGACGCCCGACAAAAACCTCGATAACATTGCTGTCACGATCCGCGTCTTCATCATAAAGATGCTCGGTCAGCTCCATTTTTGATACCACTTTGCCCTGGTTCATCATCAGATAGTGCAGCAATTTATATTCGAAAGCCGTCAAATCTAACGTATTACCTTCAACAGAGACTTCCTGCGAACGCGTGTCCATCCATATTTTTCCGACTTCAATGATTGGACTGGACTGTCCCGCTGATCTTCGAATCAATGCGGAAACTCTGGCATGCAGTTCCTCGAAGTGGAAAGGTTTTGCAAGGTAGTCGTCTGCGCCTGCATCGAGCCCTTCTACTTTATCCTGCCATCTCGAACGTGCAGTTAAAACCAGAATCGGGTATTCAATTCCATCAGCCCTGAGCCGTCGAATAACCTCTATCCCTGACAATTTGGGAAGTCCGATATCAACAACGGCAATGTCGACAGGATACTCTTTAGCAAAAAAAAGTGCCTCTTCTCCATCTTTCGCTTCGTCAACGGCGAAGCCTTTCTGTCGGAATTTATTGACCAGCTGTGCTCGCAGGGTGTTTTCGTCTTCTACTATCAGTATTCGCATGTACCGTAACAACGCAGTTTTCGCTGCGCCTTTCTCTAATTGGTTATTGTTCGAGTTTTCTCAGGTTAGGCCTGAGCGGATCTATACTGATGATCTTTACTTTTCCAGTTGTATTGATCACCTTAAAACGATATCGCATTTTCTCTCCCTTTTTCTTGGGAACCGCTTCCAGTATCTGCCAACGCCGGGTCTGGCGGATCATTCTTGCAACGTCGTCCATGCTATTCCCCTTGTGCGCGGAACTACCATTTGCATCCAAAGCACCAGCTGACGTAGATAAACTCATCAAAATGAGAGTGCCTAGCAATATACCTAGTGAAGAGGAACGCATGGTAGCCATGTTACGTGAGATCGGTTTCCAAATACATGTTGTCAAATGCAACAATGGTGAAAGAAAAAAGCAGCAACGATTTGCTAATCAGTCGATAGTTCGATTCTATCATTTATTTTGTCGCTCACTAGCGACACAGGAGATGATCAGAATTGACCATCTCCTGCCCCATTTTTTAGCTTGCGCAGTGTTCGTGGCTACTCTACCGGAACGACGTTAACGCTCACTCTGATTGTTGAACCAGGATCATGTTTAGTAAATGTGGAACCAACATGCCCATTGTATCGGTAGGTGACGTCATAGCCATCTAATCGCTCTTCAGTACGATAGCTGTCTACCAACTCGCATCGCTTCTGGTAGCTGTAGCCTCCGTTACCATGATGGCTTCGGCGGTGATGCGCCTGTGCGTCTCTACCAATCGAGCCACCGAGAACGGCACCTGCAACAGTTGCGATATCCTTACCCCGTCCTTTACCGAATTCATTTCCCACCGCCGCGCCAACAATTGCGCCTAAAATCTTGGGAGTATGTGACTTGTATCCTGAGTGTGCGGGCTGATGTACTTTCTCATCCCAACATTGCTCAGTGGGTTCGTTAATTCGAACCGTGCGATATACAGGGTCAGCGCTGAGAACGGTAGCCTCATCGATGGTTCCCTGACTGTACTCAGCGTTTGCAGCGGAAGACAGCGCTAACAAAGCAGCTGGCAGCAATAAAGTTGAAACCTTTTTGAAATTGGTCATTTTATGAGACCTCACATCATTGAACATGGGCGTAGCATAGACTGTCTACCTGAAGCCGCGATGAATTCAACCTGAACGCGTTTAGACGGTATCCCAAAAAAATAGCCCCGTGATATGCATCGCGGGGCTATTTATCAAGCAAATACGATCTAACTATTTGATTTCAAGAAGTTCTATTTCAAAAATCAGGGTTTCATTCGGCCCAATTTGCGGCCCTGCCCCTCTTTGACCATAGGCCAGTTCTGGCGGAATAACGACAGACCATTTATCGCCAGGCCGCATCAACTGCAACGCTTCACCCCAGCCGGGTATGATTCCCGTTAATGAGAAAGTAGCGGGTTCCCCACGTGAATAAGAACTGTCGAATTCCGTTCCATCAATCAGTGTTCCGCGATAGTGCACCATGACAGTGGATTCAGCCGATGGGTTTTTGCCGCTCTCGTCTCCACTGTTAATAACTGTATATTGCAATCCGCTGTCGGTTTGCGTCACACCGTCCTTTTTCGCATTTTCTTCTCTATATGCATTGCCTTTTTCGCCAGCTGCGTTAGCCTCCTCAAGAGCTGCGGCTAATCTTGCCTGCTGTTTGGCGTCGATCGCGGCAATCGCTTCTTCGTTTGTCATCTTCAATTCAGCACCCGTGACTGCGTCGGTGATTCCCGCTGCCAGGGATTGCATATCCATCTCACCATCTTGACCGCCAAACTGCTGTAAAAGTTGTTGAGCGAGACGGGTGCCCACGGCATAGCTATACTTTTTCTCGTCTGTATCCAGAGACAGATCCTGGGCGGATACTGCGCCGAACTGGACGAACGAAACCGCTGCAACAACAGCGACCGAGGACTTCTTGATAAAACTCATAGTGTGATCCAGGTTAGGTAAAAATTAATCATACATCAAATATTGACAGCGCGTCTTCGATACGTCGCACAGGAATAAGCTCGATTTGATCGAGTGCATTAAGTGAAGATTTATCCGGCATGTTGGCCGCAGGAATGAGCGCCCTCTCGAATCCCAGTTTTTGTGCTTCTTTGAGTCTATCCAAACCACGTTGCACGGGTCGAAGTTCACCAGAAAGTCCAACCTCTCCGAAAACGACTAGGTCGCTTCCCGCAGCTCGATTTCGAACACTTGAAATAATAGCCATTAAAAGCGCGAGGTCGGCTCCAGTTTCGCTAATTCTAACTCCGCCAACCACGTTGGCAAAGACGTCGTAACTATTTAGCGAAACGCCCGCATGGCGATGAACAATAGCGAGCAACATGGCGAGCCTGTTTTGTTCCAAGCCAACGCACAATCGTCGGGGGTTTGACAACACACTATCATCTACCAGTGCTTGTACTTCGACCAGTAGTGGACGCGTGCCCTCTTGCGTGGCGAGTACAACACTACCGGGTTTCGAGGCCCCATGGCGACTGACGAACATCGCTGAGGGATTGGTGACATCTTTCAATCCCAGTTCGGTCATCGCAAACACACCAATCTCATTCACTGCACCAAAGCGGTTCTTGATCGCTCGAATTAGCCGAAAACTGCTGGAGTTGTCACCCTCAAAATAGAGCACACTGTCTACCATATGCTCAAGAATCCGTGGGCCTGCTAATGCGCCTTCCTTGGTGACATGCCCGACCAATATCACTGTGGTGCCACTTTGTTTGGCAAACCTTACCAGGCGTGCAGCACACTCTCTCACTTGCGAGACACTACCCGGCGCAGCGGTAAGTTCATCACTATAAAAAGTTTGTATTGAGTCTGCTACCAATACCGCAGGCTGATGCTGAATAGCAGTTTCCAGAGCCGACTCTAATCGGTTTTCCGCCATCACGACGAGGTTCTCGCCGGGCAGCCCCAAACGCTTTGCTCTCACCGCAATCTGTTCAGCCGATTCCTCTCCACTGACGTATAACACTGAGTGGTTTTCGCTGATTTGAGACAGGTACTGGAGTAATAGTGTAGATTTCCCTATACCGGGGTCACCACCGATCAATACGATTGAACCAGGTACCAGACCACCGCCGAGAACTCGATCAAACTCTTCGCTGCCACTGGAAGTCCGTTGTACCTCTGAGATATCAACTTCGCTGAGTTTTGACACTTTCGAAGACGGGGCAAATCCGGCGAAACGATTGACCCCTTCGGCACTCTGAGAAACCTGTTCAACGAGCGTGTTCCAGGCTTCACAGCCCGGGCATTGTCCCGCCCATTTGGCACTTTCCGTTCCGCATTCCTTGCAGAAAAAGCGTGTTTTCATTTTGGCTGTCGACTTGGCCATTTCTCTTTTTTTATCCAGGAAGAGTTTCTATCAATGCGGATTGTCTCTTAACAGTCAATCCAATGCGACCCGAGGCACACGATTGCCGACCTGACACAGCAACTCATAAGGAATCGTTTCAGCCCATTCTGCCACTTGCGTAACCAAAACATCGTCACCCCATAATTCCACAATTTCGCCGTCGACAACCTTTTCGTGATTGCTGATATCCACAGCCATGGTATCCATCGAAATTCTTCCAATAATTGCCGCTGGTTTGCCATTGATCATGACCCAGCCACGATTACCAGCAAGTCTCGGGTAACCGTCAGCATAGCCGCAGGACACAATGCCAATGCGACTGGTTTTAGTCGCTTTCCATGTCGCACCGTAGCCTACGCTTTCTCCCTTTTTCAGAGTTTTGATATCGATCAATTTGCTTTGGAAAATCATCACTGGAGACAATTCTTGCAGTTTCGGGTTGGCATTCAGGGGCGATATACCGTAAAGCAAGATTCCGGGTCGCACCATCGTCTGACTTTGGGTGCCTATTGTGAGTAACCCTGCGGAATTACATAGCGACATGATCGGAATTTGATACTGATTTAATTTACCGAACAATGTAAATTGGTGATGATTTTGGGCATGATCTGGCTCGTCCGCGCTCGCGAGATGGGACATGATTCCGCGATGGTGAAAGTGTTGTAGTGAAAGGAATCGCCGAACAAGGGAATCTGCTTCATCCACCGACAAACCCAAACGCCCCATTCCGGTATCAAATTTGATCCACCCAGCAAGTTGTTTGGATTTATCTGTTAGAGGATTGGACTCCAGCCATTCCAACTGCGAGATTTTATGTACCACCAGTTCAAGATGATGTTGCTGGAACAGCTGTATTTGCGACGGGTGATTAAACTCCGAGAGCACCATAACGGGAGTATTCTCTGATACGACCTTTCTCAGGATAATCCCTTCTTCGATCGTTGCCACGGCCAAGCCATCGACATCGCAAGCATATTTGGCAATGTGTTCGATGCCGTGTCCGTAAGCATCTGCCTTGACAACCGCATACACTTGAGCGCTGCCAGAAAACTTACGAATCACTCGGAGATTTTGCGCTAGCGACGAGTAACGAATTAGGGCCCTGACTCGCCATAAGGACTCCTGGCTGGACATATTCATCTCGCTGGCTCTTGAAGCCTTAACCACACAAATTAGTAACCTTGACCGAATTCAGCAGATGTGAAGTTCTCGAAGCGAGTAAACTCCCCCCGAAAAGTCAGACGTGTGGTTCCAATTGGTCCATTCCGTTGTTTGCCGATGATGATTTCAGCGACACCTTTTTGATCACTATCTTCGTTATAAACTTCATCTCTATAAACGAATAAAATGACGTCTGCGTCCTGCTCAATAGCGCCCGATTCTCTAAGGTCAGACATAATAGGACGTTTGTTGGGTCGCTGTTCGAGGCTCCGGTTCAACTGAGACAGCACGATAACCGGAACGTTAAGTTCTTTGGCAAGCATTTTCAGCGAACGAGTCATTAAAGAGATTTCGGTGGCGCGATTTTCCGAGCCTTCGGACGCCTGCATCAATTGCAGATAGTCGATAACGATGAGCCCCAGTTCGTTATGATCCTTTACCAGTCTTCTGGCGCGCGAACGAAGATCCAACGGATTTAATCCCGCCGAATCATCGATAAACATCGGTGCTTTATCCAATAGCCCCACTGCAGAATTTAGTCGTGGCCAATCATCATCACCGAGTCGGCCGGTGCGAATTTTGTTTGAATTAATGCGCCCTATGGAGGAGAGCATTCTCATCGAAAGCGCTTCGCCAGGCATTTCCATGCTAAACACGGCTACCGGTAGTTGACGTTCCAGTGCAACATATTCTGCGATATTCATGGCAAATGACGTTTTTCCCATCGATGGTCTTCCCGCCACGATCACCAAATCCCCACGTTGCAGGCCGGATGTCATTTCATCCAAATCGGTAAACCCTGTCGGGATACCAGTGACTGATTCCTTTGATTCAAACAATTCCTCGATGCGATCAATCGCAAGTGTGAGGAGATCCTGTATCGATGTAAAACCCTGCCGACTTCTGCCGTCGCGCTCGGAAATATCAAAAACGAGTTTTTCCGCATGATCAAGTACTTCACGGGGAGTTCTGCCTTCCGGGGTATAGGCAGCATCAGAAATATCATTGGCCGCCGATATGAGAGAGCGAAGAATTGCGCGTTCGCGAACAATCTTCGCATAAGTGAGAATATTTGCAGTGCTCGGAGTATTGTTCGCCAGAGTACCTACATACGCTAACCCGCCAGCAGTATCGAGCTGGCCATTTTGCTCTAACCACTCGGATACGGTAACAACATCTGCTGGATCATTGGCTATTTGTAACCCTCGAATGGCTTCGAAAATAAGTCGGTGATTCTGACTGTAAAAATCGGTCACACCCACCTGCTCCGTCACCACATCCCAATGTCGGTTATCCAGCAGCAAACCGCCAAGCAAAGATTGTTCCGCTTCCAAAGCCTGTGGCGGCAGTTTTGCAGACCCTGAAACTAATTCAGCCACTTCGCTAACCATTGTTTAAAACCAGATCCATGTTGTTGTCTAAGTTTGAGCGGATTCGTCGTGGAAGTGTGTCTGCATTGAATTTGGTGAAGATGATTAAACAAAAAGCCGATATTTATGGCGTTTTTCTATGTACATTACAAACAAATCGCCATGTCATAAAATCAGCAAGCCATTATAGCCATGATCCGTATTCGACGGCACTCATATTAGCAATTGGAGCTATCGATACTCTGAACCAAATCGGCAACCCCGATCCGACTATCTTGTTCTGCCAAATAAAAAAGCGCCCGCAGGCGCTTTTTTACAGAGATCAAACTTAATCAGTCTTCTTCAGTTGCTGCCGCATCCTCTTCAGCCGGGGCCGGTACTGGCTCCGCGGGTGTGTCATCAACATAACCTTCTGGTGCTTCACTTTCTTCTCCAGCAACGTTCACTTTAATAGAGAACCGCACTTCCGGATGCAGAATGACATCTGCCTCAAAATCTCCAGTGTGCTTCAGAGGGCCTTCAGGCAAAAATACTTCAGATTTTTCAATCCGTGTTCCGGCTTCGGTCATGGTTTCGGCAATATCTGCCGGTGTAACCGATCCGTATAATTTGCCTTCCTCACTGCAGAGTCGGCTGACTGAAATTTCTTTCACGGCCAGTTCCGCACGAGCCTTAGCGGCTTCCACACGTTTGCTCTCTTCTTCAGCTAGTTGGCGGCGTTTTTCCTCAACGAGTGATTTGGCATCTTCGGTCGCTCGGACAGCCTTCTTTTGTGGGATCAGATAGTTGCGTGCATACCCATTTTTAACATTGACCAGCTCGCCCAGATCTCCCACATTTTGGATTTTCTCAAGTAGTATGATTTCCATGATTGCTCCTAGTTATCGTGCTGATCGGTATAAGGGATCAGTGCAAGGTAACGCGCGCGTTTGATTGCTGTTGCTAGCTGACGTTGGAAATGGGCTTTGGTACCCGTCGTGCGTCTGGGTAGAATCTTACCAGTTTCGCTGATATTTGATTTCAGAATCTCGAGATCTTTGTAATCAATAGATTCAATGCCTTCAGCGGTAAATTTACAGAATCGCGGCCGACGCTGGAAAGAACGACGAGGTGCATTACCTTTCTTTTTCTTAAATGCCATTATGATTTCTCCTCTTCAGTCTTAGTTTCTGCGGCCTTTTCCTCACTTTTTTCAGAATCGCCGGTATCGGATTCACTCGTCTCAGCAGCTGATGAACGTGCTTCAGCTGACTTACGCTTTTCTTCATCCAAGCGATCCTCTTCTGCCTTCGCCTTAGCAAACGGAGATTCTTCAGTGTGAGCAGTTTTCTGCTTGATGACCAGATGTCGAAGAATAGAGTCGTTGAATTTGAAGTTACGCTCAATTTCACGCAGCACTTCCAATGAGCACTCAATATTGATCATTACGTAATGTGCCTTGTGCACATCGTTGATGGAATAAGCGAGGCGACGTCTGCCCCAGTCTTCAGATCGGTGCACCTGACCATCGCCAGCTGTTACCATCTCTTTGTACCGGTCAATCATTGCCGGTACCTGTTCGCTCTGGTCAGGATGGACCAGAAACACGATTTCGTAGTGTCGCATAGGATCTCCTTGCGGGTTAATTCTTCCCCGAAATTTGCCGTAGCGTGCAAAATCAGGTGAAGAGAGGAGTTGGTAGGTAAAACGAGCGCGGAGTGTAGCCAAATGAAGTATTGAATACAACTATTTCTGGCCGTCTAAACCCGAAACACAATTCGTGTCACTCTTGTTGAACCGGGTACCTAGACAACGGTCTCAAATCGGAAACTGGTATAATTCAATCCTATAAAAATAATTTAACCACTCAATACTTACACTATTTATGAAAGAGCCTCGTCTTGATTCTGACCCTGGAGAAACCCAGGAATGGCTCGAAGCATTGACCGCTGTGATCCAGCGTGAAGGCGGAGAGCGTGCTCATTACCTGATCGAAACACTGATCGACACTGCCAGGCGTAATGGAGTCCATATTCCGTACCAGGCAAATACTGCATATCTAAATACGATCCCGCCTCACATGGAGGCTAGAAGCCCTGGTGATCATGCCATTGAACGCCGAATCCGCGCTTTGATACGTTGGAATGCGATGGCAATGGTCGTTAGAGCCAATCGGATATCCTCAGAGCTTGGAGGTCATATCGCAAGTTTTGCTTCTGCCGCGACACTTTATGACGTCGGATTTAATCACTTCTGGCGTGCGTCTTCCGAGAAACAACTGGGGGATATGTTATTCATACAGGGGCACTCAGCCCCTGGAATCTATGCGCGAGCTTATCTGGAAGGTCGCCTGGGAGCAGACAAACTCAAGCTGTTCCGCCAGGAAGTGGATGGTCAAGGGCTGTCTTCTTACCCACATCCATGGCTAATGCAGGATTTCTGGCAGTTTCCGACGGTATCCATGGGGCTTGGCCCAATCATGGCGATTTATCAGGCGCGCTATATGAAGTATTTGCATAATCGTGGGTTAATCGACGCAGGAGATCGAAAAATCTGGGCATTTCTTGGAGACGGCGAAATGGATGAGCCGGAGTCGGGTGGAGCCCTGGCGGTTGCTGGCCGAGAAAACTTGGACAACTTGGTCTTTGTTGTGAACTGCAATCTACAACGTCTAGACGGGCCAGTTCGGGGCAATGGAAAAATTATTCAGGAGCTGGAAAGCGATTTCCGTGGCGCTGGCTGGAATGTTATCAAGGTCATATGGGGATCATACTGGGATCCATTACTCGCCAGAGATGATGACGGTTTGCTGCAACAAAGAATGGAAGACGCCGTGGATGGCGAGTATCAGGCATTCAAAGCCAATGACGGCGCTTATGTGCGCGAGAAGTTTTTTGGAAAGCACCCTAAACTGTTGGAGATGGTATCGAATATGTCTGATGAAGATATATGGCGACTGAATCGCGGCGGACACGATCCTCACAAACTTTACGCAGCCTATGCTGCGGCAACGAAACACGAAGGTCAGCCGACAGTAATACTCGCTAAAACCGTCAAGGGATATGGAATGGGCGAAGCTGGAGAGGGGCAAAACACCACTCATCAACAGAAAAAGATGGGCGAAGACGCCATGCTCGCATTCCGAGATCGCTTTAACATTCCATTGACCGATAAGGAGGTCGCTGAAGCGCCCTTTTATCGGCCAGATCCTAGTTCGCCAGAAATTGAATATATGTTGGCCCGACGGGAATCCCTTGGCGGGTTTTTGCCAGCTAGATCCATTGGCTCAAAACCGCGATTCAAAGTGCCGGACCTCAGCCTGTTCGAAGCGCAGCTCGAGGGGACAGGTGAAAGAGAAATATCGACTACCATGGCATTTGTTCGTATCTTGTCAGCTTTGATTCGCGATAAAGATATCAAGAAACATATTGTTCCGATCATTCCCGATGAGTCTCGCACTTTCGGCATGGAGGGTATGTTTCGACAACTCGGTATCTATGCGCCCCATGGACAGCTATATGAGCCCGTAGATGCGGACCAGCTTATGTTCTATCGAGAGGATAAAGACGGTCAGGTGCTGCAGGAAGGTATCAATGAAGCCGGTGCAATGTGTTCCTGGATCGCTGCTGGAACCTCCTACAGCAATCACGAATTGCATACGATCCCATTTTTTATTCTTTACTCTATGTTTGGTTTCCAGCGGGTGGGAGATTTATGTTGGGCCGCTGGTGATAGCCGGTCACGAGGGTTTATTTTGGGTGGTACATCTGGTCGAACAACGTTGGCTGGAGAAGGATTACAGCATCAGGATGGTCATAGCTTGATTCTCTCAGGAACGGTTCCAAACTGCATCTCCTATGACCCGACGTATAGCTATGAACTCGCCATCATCATCAGAGACGGGTTGCGTCGTATGTATGGTGAACAGGAAAGCATTTATTACTATATCACGGTGATGAACGAAAACTACGTACATCCCGCAATGCCGAAGGGCGTTGAAGAAGGTGTATTACGGGGGATGTATCTATTGAAGTCCACGGCGAAGCAGGGAAACAAATTAAAGGTGCAACTGCTTGGTAGTGGCGCCATTCTTAGAGAGGTCGAGTTTGCGGCGGAGATGCTTAGCGAGGAATATGGTGTAGATAGCGATATTTGGAGCGTCACCAGTTTTAATGAGTTGGCAAGAGATGGGCAGGACATCGATCGACAAAATCGTCTACATCCGGAGAGGGAACCTGGAAAGAGCTATACACAGATGTGTCTGGAAAACACCGAAGGTCCAGTGATTGCCGCTACCGACTATATGAAGCTATATGCAGAACAGATTCGAGCCTGGGTGCCGGGAAGCTACCACGTACTAGGAACAGATGGCTATGGACGCAGCGATACCAGACAAAAGCTCCGCCAGTTCTTTGAAGTAGACAGGTATCATGTTGTCACCACGGCACTGCAGTCACTCGCTGAACAAGAGAAAGTCCCTTCGATGTTAGTGACGGAAGCGCTGGAGAAATACGATATCGAAGTTGACAAGATCAATCCTTTGAAGGCCTGAAGACATGACTGAGAAAACAGAAGTTAAGATTCCGGATATCGGTGATTTTGCCGAAGTCGAAGTGATTGAAGTCCTGGTGTCCGAAGGCGATAGCATCAGTGCTGAAGATGGTCTGTTAACACTCGAAAGCGACAAGGCGACCATGGAGATTCCCTCCCCTGTCACAGGCCAGGTTGTTTCTGTGGCAGTGAAAGTCGGTGACAAAGTCGCTGAGGGCCATGTGGTAATAACTGTTGAAGCAGAGTCCACTGCTCCATCTGAAGCCCCGATTGAACCTGAAGAGGTGATTGTCAGCGAGCCCCCTGCTCCGGAGCTGGAAGTTGACTCAGAGCAGAAGACAGAGGAAACAGATAAAAAACCACTGCATTCTCCGCCCCCTTCTCTTCCGGAGAAAGTGCAACCGACCAGTGACCTACCCCACGCTAGCCCCGCTATCCGTCGTTTTGCACGAGAACTGGGAGCGGATCTCACACAGGTCCCAGGAAGTGGGACCAAGGGTCGCATTACCAAAGAAGATGTACAAAAGTGGATAAAGGGGAAACTGACCGAAACAACCACAGAATCCCAGGGGCATGGTATTCCTGCAATTCCTGAAATCGATTTTTCCCGATTTGGGGAGATCGAGACTCTGCCGCTGACCCGGATAAAGAAGCTTTCTGGCCCACATCTGCAGCGCGCCTGGTTGAATATTCCTCATGTTACACAGCATGAAGAGGCCGACATCACGGAACTGGAAGCATTTCGACAGTCGCTCAAAGAGGAAGCGGCCAAAGAAGGGATTAAGGTGACATTGTTGGCTTTTGTGCTCAAGATTATGGTTGGTGCCTTGAAGAAGTTTCCCGAGTTCAACGCTTCGTTGTCGCCGGACGGAACAAGTTTGATACTCAAGAAGTACTTTAATATCGGCATTGCGGTAGACACCCCGCAAGGTCTGGTGGTCCCGGTGCTGAAGGAGGTCGATCGTAAAACGATTTTTGAGTTGGCCAAAGAAATGGGGGAAATCAGTGAACGAGCGCGTGAAGCTAAGCTGTCGCCTACAGAGCTTCAGGGAGGCTGCATGAGCATTTCAAGTCTGGGCGGCATCGGTGGCGTCGGATTTACGCCCATAGTGAATGCACCGGAAGTTGCAATTCTCGGCATCTCCCGATCCAAGATGCAACCCGTTTGGAATGGATCTGAATTTGAACCTCGGCTAATACTACCTCTGAGTCTTTCCTATGATCATCGTGCAATCGATGGTGCCGACGGCGCGAGGTTTTGTGCCTATTTGGCCCGCGCATTTGCCGATATGCGTCGACTCGCCCTGTGACGGTTGAGAGAAACAATCATGATTGAAATAAAAGTTCCAGACATTGGGGATTTTGAAAAAGTACCCGTCATCGAAATCTTTGTGTCTCCTGGTGACACGATTGCTCTTGAAGATCCTCTGATTGCTGTTGAAAGTGATAAGGCCACAATGGAAATTCCCGCCAGTGAAGCCGGTGTGGTGAAGGAAGTCTTGTTACGCGTAGGTGATGAAATTTCGGAAGGCGATCTGATACTGCGAATCGATTCAGCGTCAACTGATTCTAAAAACGTCAAAGCCCAGCCAAAAGACGCTAACTCTGATAGTGGTTCTTCTCTTCAGTCTCTGCCCGCAACAGCTCAATCTGCTGATTCTGATGAACGGTTTGATCTCGTGGTGCTGGGTTCTGGCCCCGGTGGTTATACGGCTGCATTTCGTGCTGCAGACCTTGGTATGAAGGTAGCTTTAATTGAACGTTATCCGGTTATAGGCGGCGTCTGTCTGAATGTTGGCTGTATTCCGTCGAAAGCATTGTTGCATGCAGCGAAAGTGATAGACGAAGCGCATCACGCCGACGGTATCGGTATTGCTTATAGCAAACCCGCTATCGATTTGGAAAAGCTAATCGGCTGGAAAAACGGTGTTGTCGATCGTCTGACTGGCGGACTCACAGGTCTTGCCAAGCAGCGTAAAGTCAATGTGTTGAATGGCTATGGTCGTTTTGTTGGCAGCCATCAGATTGAAGTCAAATCTGCGGAGGAAACAGTGGTAGTCGATTTTAAGCAAGCGGTGATTGCTGTCGGTTCAACGCCGGTGAAAATTCCCGGATTTCCTCACGATGACCCCAGAGTGATTGACTCTACCGGCGCACTACAACTCGACGATATTCCGGAAAGACTGTTGATTTTGGGAGGTGGAATCATTGGTCTTGAAATGGCAACTGTTTATCGAGCACTTGGCAGCAAAGTGAGCGTCGTAGAGATGATGAGTCAATTGATGGTCGGTGCTGATCCCGATATGGTTAGACCATTACTGAAAATAATCAAGAAGCAATATGAAGCCATCTGGACTTCCACAAAAGTGACAGCGATGGTGGCTGAAGACTCTGGTATTCGGGTTGAAATGACAGGAGACAAAGCACCAGAGTCAGCGTTATTCGATAAAGTGCTTGTCGCGGTTGGACGCAAGCCGAATGGGCATGCAATTGCAGCGCCGGAAGCTGGTGTAGAAGTTGACGACAAGGGCTTCATCCGTGTCGATGCGCAAATGCGAACCAATGTTCCACATATCTTTGCGATCGGCGATGTGGTGGGGCAACCGATGCTCGCGCACAAAGCAGTACACGAAGGAAAGGTCGCGGCAGAGGTCGCGGCTGGTCAAAAAAGTGGTTTCGATGCACGAGTTATCCCTTCGGTTGCATATACGGATCCTGAAGTAGCTTGGGTAGGATTGACAGAGACCGAGGCGAAGGAAGAAGGTATATCCTATGAAAAAGGCATATTCCCTTGGGCTGCAAGCGGCCGCGCTCTATCCCAGGAACGGAGTGAGGGAATCACGAAACTATTGTTTAACCCAGATAATCATCAATTGCTGGGGGCTGCAATTACCGGGACTAATGCGGGAGACCTCATCGCGGAAGCTGCCTTGGCGATTGAGATGGGTGCAGATGCAGCCGATATTGCCCTGACTATTCATGCTCATCCGACTGTTGCAGAGACCATCGGCTTTGCAGCTGAAGCGTTCGAAGGAACGATAACCGATTTGTACATGCCTAAAAAGAAGCCCACCTAATTTATATATTGAGATGGGCAATATCTAGGTGAACCAATCGATCTAAGATTGGTTCACCCTCTTACGCTGTTGATCGTCAGTTGAACTAACCTTGGCACCCTCGGCGTAACCTCTCATCGCCATCATTACTCTTCTTGTTCGGAGTTGTTTAGTACCGAGCTGGTGCTGAATCAGGGTTCTTGTCAATTTTCTCGCCTGACGTTTTACAACAGGATGGATAATGGACTCCATAGCTAGTGCTCTCAAGGTTTTGCCGGAAACATGAACACTGCTATCTGATGCACCGACATTTAACGCAGGCCCCTGATTCGCGATGTACTGATATTCCCGAGATTCATCGATCATCTCTCCGGTTTCATAGTCATAATCCAATATCAGGCCGAAGCCAATTTCCTGCAACAACTTCTTCTCAAATACTCTGAGAAGTTCAGCCTGATCATCTTCGGTGGATACCAGTTTCTCAACGGTAGCGTGATAGTTGTCGTAAAGCGTTGGATGAGGATCAAAGCGATGCAGCAACTTGAGAATTAACTCATTCATGTAATAACAACTTTGCAGTGCTTCACCTCTTGGTAGAGGGCGAAATCCGCTTACTTCAGCGTTCATTAAAATACCAAGCTGATTCCTCGATGACCAGCTGATCAATAGCGGTTGAAATGGCATCAGCACCCCTCGCATTGATGCTTTTTGCCTGCGGGCCCCTTTCGACAATAGCATCAGCCGACCATGATCCCGCACAAACACGTCGAGAAGAAGACTACTTTCCGTGTAGGGTCGGGTATGTAGAATCATCGCCGCCTGCTGAAAGTGCTTCATTTATCCCTCATTCTTCGACATATCCCAGAGACCGCAACATGTTTGTATTGTCTGCCCATCCCTTGCGTTCTTTCACCCACAAATTGAGCCTTGCTCTCACGCCAAATTCTTTTTCAATTGCATACCGCGCGCGCTGACCGATTAGCTTCAACTGTTGACCGCCTTTGCCAATAACGATGGACTTTTGACTGGATTTTTCCACCCAAATGATCATATCCAATATCCAAAACTCCGAATCGCTTCGGTCAAAACCTGTTACTTCCACAGCTGACTCATAGGGTAGTTCATTCCCCAATAACAAAAAGGTTTGTTCTCTGACTAACTCCGAAATCAAAAATCGATCTCCACGATCACTTACCTGATCAGCGGGAAATCCTGGTGGACCTATAGGAATATGTTTCAACAGAACATCCACGAAACTCTCCACGTCTTTCATTGTCAGCGCCGAGATAGGCACAATATCGACGAATGCATGTAGACGACTACTTTTCTGTATCAGTGGGAGTAGCTGGGTTTTGTCTTTTAACGCGTCAATCTTGTTTATAACCAATAGGATCGGTACCGCCCTTTCGGTCACTTTCTTTAAAGTTCGTTCCAGTAACTCTGTCCAACCTTTGTAGTCAATCATAAAAACAATTAGATCAACATCAGACAGACTGTTGATTGCCGTACGATTGATCATTTTGTTTAGGTTTTTCTTCTCGTCATTGTGGATACCTGGTGTATCGACGAATACGAGTTGAGAATCTTCAGCGGTTCGAATCCCAAGTATGCGGTGACGAGTAGTCTGGGGTCTTCGCGATATAATGGATATCTTTTGCCCAACCAGCTTATTCAAAAGCGTTGATTTTCCGGCATTAGGTGGCCCTGCGAGGGTGATAAATCCGAACTGGTGACGGGATTCTGGAGAGTCAGGCAAAATAAGTGGGATCAGTCGTTCTGACGTCTATGCAACGGGAACATTTCCAACAAATGCTTCAAAAGCCCTTCCCGCTGCTTCCTGCTCGGCATTTCTGCGGCTGGTTCCCTTGGCAATAAAAGGGCTGTCAGTGTGATCAATTTTACAGCTGACTTCGAATACCAGATTATGCGGCTTGCCTGACTGACTGATTACTTCGTATATCGGGAGTTCTTTATCAGATTTTTGCAGAATTTCTTGTAGGCGGGTTTTATTGTCCTTGAGATCAACTGGCTTAATATCCCGAAGCTGGTTGGCATACAAATTAAGAACGACAGTACGCGCCGCTCGAAAACCGCCATCCAGGTAAATAGCGCCGAAAATCGCTTCCAGCGCATCAGCCAGAATACTATCGCGGTCAAAGCCCCCACTTTTTTTCTCACCCTCTCCCAGTAATAGAAATGACTGCACATCCAGGTCTCTCGAGAGCACAGCCAGGGTGGAGCCACGAACCAAACGAGCTCGCATTTTTGTGAGATCACCTTCTGATGCTCGGGGGAATTGATGAAACAGCGTTTCGGCGATCACAAACCCGAGAATACTGTCTCCAAGATACTCAAGGCGTTCGTTATTGCTTCGTCGGTAGCTACGGTGGGTCAGAGCTCGGTTTAACAGCTCTTGATCTGAAAATCGATAATCGAGCGCTTTTTCGAGTGAACCGAGATCTGCCATTCGTAGTTAGTAATCAGGAACCGCCTGGATTTCTCTCTATATTGACTTCATTTTCAAAGTCAAAGAGTAACGACGCATTAGAAACCAGGCCGATGACTACTTCATAATTAATGCTCATAACTCGAGAAGATTTTTTCTGAGTCACCCGAAAGGCTTTATCCAAATTTACATAGGTATCAGCGTAGTCGATATTTAGGCGTCGCTTTAGCTTCCTTAATAGGGCCGATCTGCTCGCTGTCATGACGCCGGGTTCCTCCTTCAGTGCTTCTAGAGCCGCTCCAATTTTCTGGTTATTCATGTAGACAGGAACCGATCTGGTAGCAAGGATAGCGGCTAGTACAAAAAACGCGCCTCCCCACACTATTACCCAAAATGATACCCCCCGCTGCTTACCGCCGATTTTTTTTGACGGTCGAAACACTTGTTGTGAATTTTTCAATTTAATCTCCGTTTTTCAAAACGATATATTTAGGATTAATGCCATAATGATCCTTTAAGACCAAATAAATCAACGCAAAACTAGCGTATTGTCTCCCCAATTCTACCCCAGTTTACGCCACCACCAGTCGCGCTTTTCCAGCTAAACCAAATGAAAAATGCTTTCCCTACAATATTTTCTTCAGGAACAAACCGCCAGTACCGACTATCATTACTATGATCACGATTATCGCCCATTACAAAATACTGGCCCTCTGGCACGGTGACCTGCATGTCAATAGCGGGATTGGAGTCGTCGATCAGGATAGAGTGTGTACCCTCTTCGAATGTTTCCTGCAATTGTCTCGCGGTTCGACCTCGCATTTCAATTTGCTGGTAAGCGAATTCGCCGTCTGCCTCTAGATTGGCTTCTTCGCCATTAATAAACAGCTGCTTGTTACGATAGGTCAGAGTGTCGCCTGGAATGCCTATGACTCTTTTAATGTAGTTAAGCTTTGGATCTCTAGGGAAACGGAAAACCATTACATCCCCTCGTTCTGGATCTCCGAGAGAAGCAACTTTCTTGTGCAAAACGGGAAGTCGAATACCATAGCTAAATTTGTTTACCAGGATGAAGTCACCAATATGCAGGCTGGGTAACATCGACCCCGATGGAATTCTGAAGGGTTCCACAATGAATGAACGAAGGACAAATACAATGAGTATGACCGGGAACAAAGCACGGGCGTATTCGACCAAAATCGGCTGATTCGACTGCCCGGTTGGATGCGTCTGGGCTGGAGCACCAAGACCAGCTGGTTCCGAAGAAGTGGCAGCCTGCCCTTCAAAGAAGAGGCGGTAGATCAAGGAGATAATTCCGGTTACAACCAGACAAATAAATAAAATTAAAGAAAAATCCACTAGCTAATATCCGCGGTAATCCTGTTGATGATGGGGTTTCCTTCTGGCCGGGAATCATACCGAGCCAATAGGTAGAAACCTAGAGTGAGATAACAAATTTTTGCCACTAAAATAATTTAAGAAGCTTTCTTAAGTTATTGATAACTAATAATAACAAATAAAGTGAGTGCCGGCTATCTATTCTCGTTCTACTTTCAATACCGAGAGGAAAGCTTCTTGAGGTATTTCTACGGAACCAATTTGCTTCATCCTCTTTTTCCCCGCTTTCTGTTTCTCCAATAACTTTCTTTTTCGGGTGATATCGCCACCATAACATTTGGCAGTGACGTTTTTCCTGAGTGCTTTAACCGTTTCTCTGGAGATGATCTTGGCACCAATTGCAGCCTGGATCGCCACATCGAACATTTGTCGGGGAATCAATCCCCGCATGCGTTTTACCAGTGCGCGGGCTCGATACTGGCTCTGCGCGCGATGCACCAATACCGCTAGCGGATCCACTTTCTCTCCATTGATCATCACGTCTACTTTGACCATATCTGCGGGCCGATTCTCGATAAATTCATAGTCCAATGAAGCATAGCCTCGCGTATCAGATTTAAGCTGATCGTAAAAATCCATCACTACCTCGTTCAGCGGCATCTCAAATTCCACCATGACTTGACGACCGTGATAGTGAATATTTTTCTGGATACCGCGTTTTTCCACACAGAGGGTGAGCACAGCGCCAACATGTTCATGGGGTACGAGAATACGCGCAATAATGTAAGGTTCCCGAATCTCTTCAATTGAGGATGGGTCGGGTAAATCCGCAGGATTATCAATATAGATAGTCGAACCAGTCTTTTGATGAATCTCATAGACCACAGTAGGCGCCGTCGTGATCAGTTCGAGATTGTATTCTCGCTCCAACCGCTCCTGGACGATTTCCATGTGTAGCATGCCGAGAAATCCGCAGCGAAAGCCAAACCCCAGCGCTTGGGAGGATTCTGGCTGATAAGACAAAGCGGAATCATTCAGGCTCAGCTTGTCCAGGGCGACGCGGAAAGCCTCGAAATCAGCACTATTAATCGGATACAGGCCGGCGAATACTGTGGGTTTCACTTCCTTGAAGCCCTCAAGCGCACTTTCAGCCATCTGATTGGTCAAGGTGACCGTGTCTCCGACTCTGGCAGATTTGATATCTTTCAGACCGGCGATTAGAAACCCAACAGTGCCCGTGGTGAGCTCAGGCACGTTAAGTGCTTTGGGTTCAAAAATACCGACTTTCTCCACCACGTGATCGAGACCGGTGGACATCATTCGGATTTTTGTTTTTGCAGCGCTTAGATTTCCGTCGAGTATTCGGATGAGAGAAACCACTCCCAAATAGTTGTCAAACCAGGAATCCAGAACCAAGGCACGAAGAGGCGCATCAGGATTTCCTTCGGGAGGTGGCATGAGCTTAACGATTTGCTCCAGCACATCTTTCACGCCCATACCCGTTTTCGCGCTGACTGAGAGTGCGTCGGTGCTATCAATTCCGATGACTTCTTCTATTTCTTCGAGAACACGATCAGGCTCTGCAGCGGGAAGATCTATTTTGTTCAGAACCGGTAAAACGGTGAGTCCAAGATCAATTGCGGTATAACAGTTTGCAACGGTTTGTGCCTCTACTCCCTGCGCTGCATCGACCACCAGTAGTGCGCCCTCACAAGCGGTGAGCGAACGTGAAACCTCGTAAGAAAAATCTACGTGCCCTGGGGTATCGATCAGATTCAACTGATATTCCACACCGTCTTCGGCGGTAAATCTTAGCGTTACACTTTGCGCCTTAATGGTAATGCCGCGCTCACGTTCTATCTCCATGGAATCCAGAACCTGCTCCTTCATCTCACGCGCTTCTAATCCCCCACACATCTGAATAAAGCGATCCGCCAATGTTGATTTCCCATGATCAACGTGGGCGATAATCGCGAAGTTGCGAATCCTAGATTGCGGAATACGGCTCATAAAGTTTTGGTTTATCTAAAAAAAGAGTGACGAGGGCTATGCTGGTCGACTGATAGTGCGGGAGTCGCATGAGCGATTTGACTTAGCGTTTTGCGAATCCTTTTTTTTGAATCTTGACGCTGTTGGCGAGCCGCGATTGTACCCTTTTTGGAGAACTGAAGGGTCCGGGATTTAGTGTCGATCAATGCTTCTTATTATTGGAATAAGAAATTTGATCAGGAGTTGTTCCGGTGGCATTACCTAAAACTCATATTATTCTCTGTTACAAGGCGCATAAACGTTAGAATACCCTCGGAAATTACTCATGTCACTCAACTCTGGAAACTGATAGATCGTATGAACGATAAGCAGGAAATCAACCGGCTCGAACAATTTTATGCACTGGATAATGAAGATCAGGCTTTGCGTGATGATGTTCGATTATTGGGCGCACTCTTGGGAGATACTATCCGCCATCAACATGGGGAATCTCTCTACCAGTTGGTTGAGGAGATACGACAACTAGCCAAAGACGCCCGCCAACATGATGAAGTAGATATCTCCAAACTGATGGCTCGGCTTGATCGACTCGATACCAGTGAAATGGTCATTCTCGCTCGGGCCTTTGCCCTGTTTCTGAACCTCGCCAATATTGCTGAACAGCACCATCAGGTCAGACAACGTAGATTACTGGCGGCATCGCCAGTGAATGGCAAGTCCGCGGAAAGCGCGCCGACTTTCCTGGAAGCGGGTTTCGACAAACTTATCTCGAAAGGTGTGACTGCAGAGCGCTTGATGGAGCATGTAAACAAGCTTTCAATTGAACTTGTTTTAACAGCACATCCAACAGAAATAGTGCGGCGCAGCGTTTCATCAAAGTTTTTACGAATCAGCAAATTGCTCTATCAACGCGACAAACCTGATCTCTCCAGAGTGGAGCGGAGGCAGATAGAACTGGCTCTGCATCGAGCGATTTCAGAAGTCTGGGAAACAGACGAAATCCGAAGACTGCGCCCTACCCCGGTTGATGAAGCCAAAAACGGTTTAATTGCAGTGGAGCAGACTCTTTGGGATGCAGTGCCCTTAGCACTCAGACAGTTTGATCAGGCGCTGGAACATGCGATTAGTGAGAGACTGCCACTGACAGCAGTCCCAATTAAATTTGGTTCCTGGATGGGGGGAGACCGTGATGGTAATCCCAACACAACTCCAGCTGTCACGCGGGAAGTTTGCCTGATGTCCAGGCTGCGGGCGGCGAAGTTATTCTATCGGGAAATAGACCAACTCAGGCAGGATCTGTCCATGACAACCTGCAGTCAGGCGTTTCAAGAGAAAATTGGGGAGAAGTCGCCGGAACCATATCGAGTGTTACTGCGTAGTGTGAGAAAGAAGCTGCGAAATACTATCAAAATGTATAGTCGCGCTATTGAACAACTCGAAGCAGGTAAGAAACCGTCGCACTATAGCGAAACAAAAGGCGTGTACACGCAATCTGCGCAACTGCGAGAAGAGCTGATGTTGTGCTATGACTCACTGATAGAGACAGGAAATCAGATGATTGCCGATGGTCGTTTGAGCGATATTCTGAGGAGGATTGATTGCTTCGGTCTGGTTTTGCTCAAGCTGGATATTCGTCAGGAAGCAGATCGACATGCAGAAGCTATTGACACCATTACTCGTCATTTGGGTATGGGTAGCTACCTGGAGTGGAACGAAGAGGAAAAACAAACTTTTCTCATCAACGAGTTGCAGAGCAAACGCCCTCTGATCGCCTCGACCTTTCCAGCCGAAGAAGAGGCAAGCGACGCCGTTCGTGAAGTATTGGAAACCTTTCGCTTGCTTGCTGCTGAAAATCCTGAATCTCTGGGTACTTACGTCATATCGATGGCTGGAGATCCTTCGGACGTTTTGGAGGTGGCTTTGCTGCAGAAAGAATGCAGGGTCAAAAGGATGCTCCCTATTGCGCCATTGTTTGAAAGACTGGATGATTTGAATAAGGCATCAGATTGTATGAATCGCTTGTTCAATATTCCCTGGTACAAGGAGCACATTGGCGGTCGTCAAGAAGTCATGATTGGGTACTCAGATTCTGCAAAAGACGCGGGCAAGATGGCGGCGTCCTGGGGGCTTTACCGAGCCCAGGAAGCGCTAGTGGAAGTTTTTAATCAGCATGACGTTCACTTAACCCTCTTTCACGGCCGGGGTGGTACCGTCGCAAGAGGTGGTGGTCCAGCTTATGAGGCGATTAGGGCGCAGCCACCGGGCTCGGTAAACTGCTCGATGCGTGTGACTGAGCAAGGAGAAGTGATCCAGGCAAAATTTGGTCTTCCTGGAATGGCGCTAGAAACCCTCGAGGTCTACATTGGATCGGTACTTGAAGCAACGCTGGCTCCACCGCCGCAACCCGAAGAGAGTTGGCGTAGCTGTGTCGATAGTTTGGCCGAAGATTCGGTCAATGAGTTTCGTCATATCGTTCGGGACCATCCGCAATTTGTCCCCTACTTTCGTATGGCGACGCCAGAGCAGGAGTTGGGCAATCTGAAGATTGGCAGCCGCCCAGCCAGAAGAAAACCAGGTGGGGGTATTGAAACGCTGCGAGCAATTCCCTGGATATTTGCTTGGACGCAAACTAGATTGATGCTGCCTGCCTGGTTGGGAGTCGGTGCTGGGCTGCAGTCTGCCTTTGATCGAGGGCAACAATCGCTGCTTGACGAAATGCAGGAGAAGTGGCCGTTTTTCAGCGCCACCATGGATTCAATTGAAATGGTGTTTTCGAAAGCAGATCCACATGTTTCCGCTATCTATGATGCAAAGTTAGTGTCTGATGATCTCAGGGAGCTAGGGAACAATTTGCGTGATAAATTTCAACAAACCATGGAGCTTACGCTCAAGGTTACCAAGCATAGTGTTCCTCTGCAGACGCAACCCGTTGTACGTCGCTCGGTTGAAGTGCGAAATACTTATGTCGATCCGCTGAACCTGTTGCAGGTGGAGCTACTATCGAGAGCGCGCGAAACCGAAGATGACGCTGCGTTGGATGCGCTACTGATTGCGATTAACGGTATCGCTGCGGGCATGCGGAATACAGGATAAGTGGCATTGAACGCAGAGGATGTAACCGTGGTTGTTCTTGCCGGTGGACGGGCAAGCAGAATGGGGGGCAATGACAAAGGTCTTGTCAAGTTCAACGGTACCCCCTTGGTCAGGTTGATCGCAGAGCAAATTTCCGGGCAGGCTAACAATCTCTTGATTAATGCTAATCGGAATATAGAAGAATATCGAAGGATGGGCTTTCAGGTGGTTGAAGACGAAATGCAAGACTATCAGGGGCCGCTTGCTGGGATACTTGTTGGATTAAAGACTTGTGAAACCGATTGGCTGTTGACGATTCCCTGCGATGGCCCATATGTTTCCAGCGACTACGTGGAGAAGATGATGCATGGGATAGAAGATGGACGACACCAGATCGCAGTTGCTTCGGACGGAGATCGTCTTCAACCTGTTTATGCATTGCTTCATAAGGATCTGATTCCATCCCTGACTACTTACCTTAAATCTGGTGAGCGGAAGATCGATCGTTGGTACGCGCAGGAGGGGTATAAGGAGGTGACATTTCCCAAACAAGAAAATATGTTCACCAACGTCAATACACCTGAGCAACTGGCGGCACTCCAGGATAATTGAGACTACAATCCTTATTTCCAGCTATTGAATAGTGATGCTATCAAAGCGATCGGATTGATGCTGGTCGCCATGTCGTTAATCCCACTCGGTGATACCGCGGGCAAGCTGTTATCCAATCACTTTAATGTCGCGGTCTGGTTTATTGCATGGAGTCGTTTTCTATTCGGTCTGCTATTTGTCTTACTGGCCACGTTTCTTAAGTCAGACGAAAGTATCACTGATAGTCAGGCATTGGCGAAGGATTACCGAGTTTGGCTTCGCGGTTTTTTCATCGTCGCAGGAATTAGTAGCATCCTTACCTCACTACGCACAGAACCAATCGCAGATGTGTTTGCAGCATTTTTTATCGGCCCAGTTGTGTCCTATTTTGGCGCAGTCATATTTTTACAGGAGCGAATCAACCTGACGAGGTGTCTTTTGTTAATCTTAGGATTCCTAGGGGTGTTGTTGGTTGTGAAGCCGGGCTTTGGCGGCAGTACTGGAATCTATTTTGCGGTGCTTGCAGGAATATTCTACGGCTGCTTCTTAGTCATGAACAGAATGCTTGCGAACCGGTATCGATCTAGTTCGCTGTTGATCAGTCAGCTTATGATAGGAAGCATTTTTCTTTTGCCCTTTGGGCTCCAGTCTTTGCCCGAAGTTGAGCAATCCACTTACTTCGCGGTTTGTGCGCTTGTGCTGTTAAGCGCGTTGGGTTCCGCAGGTGGTAACCTGCTATTACTGTTTGTCACTAAACTGATGCCTGCAACAAAACTCGCTCCTCTTGTTTACTTCCAGCTCATTGCAGCAACGGCGTTTGGGATGCTGGTGTTTCAGGACCAGCCCGACTGGACATCCTGGCTCGGTATTGTTGTGATCTTTATTTCCGGCGTCACCTCAGTCCTTCTCCCCCAGAACTCATCATTGCGAAGCTCAAAACCTTAACCAGTCTCTTGATTACTGTTGATCTTATTCGATCTTCCAAGGAACTGGTTTCTTGTCAAAGAACGCCTTGATACCGCCTTGTGCTTCTTCCCCTTCCCAGCAATCTGCGAGTAGTTCGCTGGTGTACTTTTTCGTCGCATCGCGCTCGTTATTGCAGACAAACTGTATCAATCGTTTCGTGATGCCAACCGCGCCGGGGGCGCATGACAGTAGTTCCTGGATCTCGTTTTCTACAGCGTCATCCAGTTCGTTAGGCTCAACTACCTTATCAATCAGACCAATCTGACATGCTTCTAATCCATCGAAGAAATGTGCATTCAAAAATGTTCGGCGTGCATTTTTTACACCGATACGACCAATCAGGTAAAACGAAATATTTGCGGGTGTGAGCCCAAGGCGTACTTCGGTGACAGAAAATCGGGCTTGTAGAACTCCAATTGCGATATCGCAAACTGAAATTAATCCGATACCACCTGCATAAGCCTGGCCGTTAACTCGGGCAATCAGTGGTTTATCCAGATTATTCAATGCTTCTAACATATGAGCCAGTTTTTCGCTCTCTACTATACGTTCTGCTCGATTACGTTGAAAATTGTCTTGCATCCAGCCCAGATCCGCCCCGGCACAAAAGCTTTTGCCAGCTCCAGTTAACACAACACCGCGCACCGTCTGATCTTCGTTAAGATAATTTGCGGCGAATGTGATTTCCTCCATCATCTGAGAACTCATTGCATTGTGCTTGTCCGGGCGATTCAACGTGAGTGTTGCAATACCCCTGTTGTCTTTTTTAATAGTAATAGTTTGATATTCCATTTTTAAAGCTTGTGATTTGGCATCAGATTAAACTCGGGTTTTAGTGTCTCTATGGTGCGACAAAGCGAACTAAGAGACCAATTGTTCTGGTCTCCCTGCCAGGAAAAAGGTTCAAGTAGTGTGATTCCAGACACGATATCAGCGGAATAGAATAACAGAGGCACGCTCCAAGAATTCATCTTTTCTTTTGTTGTAGAAGGAAGGCATTTTCAAATCATCGATCTGTTTTCCACTACCGTGAATATAGTTCGCTTTTGCGAAGTTACACAATGAAACTACCACTCAGGAAACTCACCTGGTTCGAGTTCAATCAGGGGCCCAGTGCCCGCAAGGTTTTGACCGTCACGCTTTCCCGGAAAGCCATGGTGAGTTTGTGAAAATATCTTGCGCGAACAGGTTTGTGGGTGCGAATAAACTTCGTTCTCGAGGGGGATCGGTTCGAAGCAACAGTCCACTGCACCTAAAACCTCTTCCCAGTGCTTGATCGGTTTGCTACCAATCAATTTCGAAACATCGGCGATTAGTTGACGCTGGGGTATCGCTTCAAACTGTCTTTCCCCCCACTCTGGGCGCCCCACAGCCTCACAAAAATTTCTCCAGAAATGTGACTCAAGTGCACCAAGGGTGACGTATCGTTCATCGCATGTTCGATAGATTTGATAACAGGCTGCACCACCTGTTAAGAGTTGGAGAGAGTTCTTTTGATCTACCGCAACACTTTGATTAAAGTATTGCCAGCTCAACATGGGTTCGTAAAGACTTATATCGAGGTAACACCCTTTTCCAGTGGTTTGTTTTGACACCAGTGATGCAAGGATTAAATTCACGGCATTCATCGCTCCGACATGATCGGCAATTAAAGGGAACATTGGGCTTCCCAGTTTCACAGAGCTTAATAATCCCGCTGCTGCCGCGTAGTTAATATCATGCCCAGCTTTATCGCTGTAAGGGCCATCCTGCCCGTAACCTGAAAGAGATGCATACACCAGACTCGGATTTATGCGGTAGCAGGTCGCTTGATCTAACCCTAGTTTCTTAACAATTCCAGGACGGAAGGATTCAATCATCACGTCGGCTAACGCTATCTGTTCGAGAACGCGTTTTTGTTCAAGCGGTTTCTTCAGATTAATTTTCGATATGAATTTGCCCTCGTTAAGGGTTAGATAAACGGGTGAAATGGTCGCTTTATCACCACCAAACATCTGACGCAATGGGTCTCCTTGTGGTGGCTCTATTTTCAAAACCTCCGCGCCAAGCTCGTGCAATAACTTCGAAGTGTAAGGACCCGGGGCATATTGCGACAGGTCAATGACTTTGATGCCGGAAAGAGGCGCACTCATGATTTTCTGCTTCGACTTATCTTTGAATAAATGATCAATGGACAGCGGAAGTCTACACTGAGGTTTTCAAAGTCATGGAAGCGAGAGTCTTAGCTGGTTCGGGAAATACTGCGCGATTTTCTCAATCCTACAAGAGGTCGAGCTTTTTACATTCACAGTTATAACCATAGAGATTTGTCAGGTCGGAGCGCAGGTTTAGATTAGCGATGCAATCAGACTAATCGTACTTACGTATGTCTTCGATTACGACGCCGTCTTTCGGTAGTGAGCCCTTTTCAACTAGCTCGACAGCGCCCCTGACCTTAAACAAATCTCTGATAGAAACTCCAATGGCATCAGACAAATTCTCATCCTGTGATTCCACCTCGCAATGCATTGTCATTTTGTCAGTCTGATCAATCCAGTCAATCACCAGCCTTGCACGGATAATTTGCGGATAACGTTTTAACAGTTCTGCAACCTGTTCAGGCCGAACAAACATACCTCTGACTTTCGCGGTTTGATCTGCCCTGCCCATCCAACCTTTTATTCTAGTATTAGTCCTACCACAAGGGCTCGTCCCTGCCATAATGGCTGACATGTCACCGGTTGCGAAGCGAATCAACGGATAGTCGGGGTTCAGTGTGGTCACTACCACTTCCCCAACTTCACCAATAGGTAGTCGTTCTCCCGTACCGGGTTTGACAATTTCAACAAATACATCTTCATCCAATATCAAACCTGAATCGGCGGAAGATTCATACGCAATCATACCAAGATCAGCGGTGGCATAAGCCTGGAGAGCATGGATACCCCGGTCGTTAAGGCCTTGACGAATCGCAGGGGGAAACGCTTCACCAGAAACCAAAGCGCGTACGATTGAACTGCAGTCCGCTTCCATTTCATCGGCTTTTTCCAGAAGGATTTTGAGAAATGAAGGTGTTCCGCTATATCCGCTAGGTTTCAAAGCAGCAATAGTTTCGACTTGTTGTTCCGTTTGCCCCACACCACCGGGAATGACGGTGGCACCAATCGCATGACAACCTGAAGAGAACATCGCTCCTGCCGGTGTCATATGGTACGAAAACGTGTTGTGCACCAGATCCCCCTTCCGCATGCCCACGGCATGCAAGGAACGTGCAAATCGCCAATAATCCCTCCGATGAGTTTGAGGATCAAATATCGGACCAGGCGAAATAAAGGTATAGGCCAGCTCCCCTTCCTTGAAAGCAGTAAATCCACCGAACGGTGGGGCTTCCTGCTGCAGTTTGATTAACGCTGATTTTCGGGTCACCGGTAGATCTTCCAGATCGTCTAGCGAAGAAAGATCGCCTAACTCAATGTTCTCCAAAAGCTTTTGATAGGCCGGCGCATTCGTTTTGGCATGTTGCAGCTGCGCGAGTATTTCCCTAGTCAGAGATGCTGATCGTTCGTCTGCAGATCGGATTTCTTTTTGATCGTAATATTCACTCATGTTAACGGAGACTCCTGATCTGATTACTTTATAAAACGCTGGATTCTAGGCTGACAGGCCTAAACAGATAAGACGATCATCCGCAGAAGTTGTCAGGGTTGAACCTCGATTGATTTGAGGACTAAAGTTCATGTCTTGATGGTAGCATCGAGATAGCGCACCAAGAATAAGATTTGTAAGACTGTTCTCGCGAATAACAAAAAACACGTTGTCTTAAATGCATGACCTATTTTGACTGTCCACCTTTACGAATTACGTTGACTATGCCAACCACCGCTTTCGTCGCCGGTAGTGCTTCACATCTCGGAAGCTTTTTCGATCACCGCCGCTCATACCTAAATAGAATTCCTTGACATCTTCGTTGCTGGCAAGAGTTTCAGCAGTGCCATCCATCACCACGCGGCCATTTTCGAGAATGTAACCATAGGTCGCATAGCGCAGTGCGACCGTTGTATTTTGTTCTGCAAGCAAGAATGTCACACCCTGTTGCTCATTCAACGCTTTAACGATTTCAAATATTTCTTCTACAAGTTGTGGTGCCAGGCCCATTGACGGTTCATCTAAGAGAATGACACTAGGTTGCGCCATCAATGCGCGACCAACTGCAATCATTTGCTGTTCACCACCCGACGTATAACCCGCCTGACTTTTACGACGCTCCTTTAATCGAGGAAAGTAGCTATAGACCAGTTCCAAAGATTCATTGATTTCCTTGCGACTTGCTTTACGCGTGTAAGCGCCAGTCAATAGGTTCTCTTCTACGGTAAGATGTTCGAAGCAGTGTCTGCCTTCCATGACCTGGATTACGCCTCGCTTCACCAATTCGTTAGGAGAAAGGCTATCCACTCTCTCCCCCATAAATTCAATAGTACCCTTTGTGACATCGCCCCGTTCCGTCCCTAGAATATTGGAGATCGATTTAATAGTAGTGGTTTTGCCTGCGCCATTCGCGCCCAACAGGGCAACGATACTACCTCGAGGCACGTCAAGGGAGACGCCTTTCAACACCAGAATCACATGGTTATAGATAACCTCGATGTTTTTAACACTTAAAACAATTTCTTCGCTACTCATTCAAATCTGGGCGGTATGTGCTTGGATATACAAAATGTCCGGCGGCTAGCAAAAAGACCGCCGGACAATAGATTGAAAGCTATGGAGCCTTCGTGTCAGTTAGCTGCAGCTACGCGCAGTAATGTTATTTTCAGCAGCAAAAGCAGCAGAGTCTTCTGCAATCAAGGCATCCACGACATCACGATCAGCGCCGGTGAAATCAGTAATCAGCGTCCACTTCTTTGCACTCGCATCCCACTGCTGAATTGCCGCCTGTCCGGGCCCGCCATGACTTTCACAGCTGACATTGATATCCGGTCCAAAGTTGGCCAATCCTAGTTCTGCCATTCGAGCTTGATCAATTTTTAGCGCCTCCATTCCGTCGCGCATTTGCGCCGGGGTAATGTCAGCGACGCCATGAATTTCCTGCGCGGTACGTGCTGCCTCTGCAGCCAACATCGCCGCGTACATGCCTCGGTTGTACAATACGGTTCCCAGGTTCGTGCCATCGCCTGCGGCTTTGCCGGCATCGACAACGTATTTCTTAATATCGTCGTAAATCGCAAACCCATCACCTACACCGTGGAAGTTGATTGCCTTATAACCGTTAGCGCCATCACCAGCTGGGATAACGTCGTTCTCCGAGGAAGACCACCATACACCAATGAATTTATCCATAGGGTAACGGATATTGGCCGCTTCCTGGATCGCGACCTGGTTCATAACGCCCCAGCCCCACATCAGCACATAGTCAGGACGTTCACGTCGAATCTGTAACCACTGCGATTTTTGCTCTTGACCAGGATGGTCTACTGCAAGCAATGTCAGTTTAAACCCGTGTTTTTTCGAAAGCTCCTCCAGCGTACGAATCGGCTCTTTACCGTAGGCGGAGTTGTGATAAACCAGGGCTATGGTTTTATCCGATGCATCGCCACCTTCTTGATCGAGAATGTGCTTAACAATAATTGAAGCCGCATCCCAGTAAGTACCTGGATAGTTAAAAATATGGCTGAAGATCTTTCCATTCGCGGCAGAAGTTCTGCCATAACCCATCGAGTGGACCGGAATGCCATCTGCTGTGGCTTTAGGAATCAGTTGATAAGTAATCCCGGTTGAGAGCGGCTGATAAACCAAAGAGCCTTCCCCTTTGGTGGACTCATAGCACTCCACCCCTTTTTCGGTGTTGTAGCCGGTTTCACACTCAATAAAATTGATTTTGGCGCCGCCAATACCGCCGTCTCTTTCGTTCAGCAATGTAAAGTAGTCTGCATATCCATCAGCAAATGGAATGCCGTTCGGTGCATAGGGGCCTGTTCGATAGCTGAGAGACGGGAAAGTGAGGTCCGCAGAGACTGCGCCACTTCCCAGAGCCATCGTAGCAGCGATTGCTGCAGCGGATAGTGTTTTAAGTTTCATCTTTTTACTCCAGTCGTGATGTGATTTATCTGTTAATTTGATTTTTCTAGTGATGTTGCCAACTCGGTTGGTAGATCCAGATCAATAACTCTCGTGATTAATGTGGAAAGGGCCAGAGTCGCAATTTTTCCTTGGTCACACGCCATAGCTGTGCCAGACCATGGGGCTCGACGATCAAGAAGAACATGATCAACCCCCCTACCAGCATAAAAATCAGATGCTGGACCATATCAGTAGGCCAGCCAAACCCGCCTACCATGATATTTTTAAACAAAACCGGTAACAGAAACATAAACGCTGCACCGATAAATGAACCAAAGATCGAACCGAGACCGCCAATAATAATCATAAATAACACAAGAAATGATTTGTCGATGCCAAATGCTTCGGTCGGTTCTGCCGCACCTAAGTAAATCGAGAAAAAGAGCGCACCTGATAAGCCAATGTAAAACGAGCTGATGGCGAAGGCTGAGAGCTTGGCAGACAGTGGCGCAACGCCGATTATTTCGGCAGCGATATCCATGTCACGGATTGCCATCCAGGATCGACCCAGGCGACCGCGCGTTAAATTACGCGCAATCAAGGCAAATACGACCACAAAAATAAGACAAAACAAATAAGTGGCCCAGGGAGGAGCGTTAGAGCCAGTAACCGCGACTCCAAATACTGTTCGCTCTGGGACCGTGATCATTCCTGAAGCTGAATAATTATAAAACCACGGCACTTTGTTGAATAACCACACCAGGAAGAACTGTGCTGCCAGGGTGGCGACTGCAAGATAGAAACCTTTAATTCTCAAGCTGGGTAAGCCAAATACGATTCCAACCAATGCAGTGATGCCACCCGACATAATGATCACCAGAAACATATTCATTTCTGGGAAACTGGTTGTCAGCTTATATGAGGCGTAGGCTCCGACAGCCATGAACCCCCCGGTTCCCAGACTGACCTGGCCGCAATAACCAGTCAGAATATTCAGACCAAGTGCCGCCAGGGACCACACCAACACCGGAAGGATAATGGATTTTTCCCAATAATCATTGATGAAAAAAGGCACCACCAGAAACAGGAACGCGACAAACGCATAAATCGCAATCCGGTCAAATTTGATTGGGAATGTTTGCTGATCAGCGGCGTAGCTGGATTTAAAGTCGCCTGATTCTCGGTAAAACATTTAGACCCTCTCTATAATTTTGTCGCCAAACAAACCTTGGGGACGAAACATTAAAAATATCAGTGCAAGCACGTAGGCAAACCAGTTTTCGGTTGCGCCGCCAATCAACGGCCCGATGCCAAACTCAAATAATTTCTCTCCAACGCCAATAATCAGCCCGCCGATGATAGCGCCCGGGATCGAAGTAAAACCTCCGAGAATCAATACCGGTAAAGCTTTTAACGCTATCAACGAGAGGGAGAACTGAATCCCTGACTTGGAACCCCACATAATGCCGGCAACCAGTGCGACAAAACCTGCAATGGACCAGACCACCACCCAAATTGTGCGCAGAGAAATACCGACTGTTAACGCCGCCTGGTGATCATCTGCAACCGCTCTAAGCGCCCTGCCGGTTTTCGTGTACTGGGAAAAGATGGTGAGTGCGATAACCAGAACAATAGCAATACCTGCAGCCCAAACGTCCAGCACATCAATGTACATGCCGTAGTATTCTGAACCTTCAGAAGCCCATTCTCGGGTCACGTCTTCCCACCAGAACGATCCCCCGGAAGGCAATCCAACGTCTAGCACTTTGATGTTCGCTCCCCACATCAGATCACCCAGACCCTCCATAAAAAACGCCAGACCGATCGTTGCCATAAACAGAATGATCTGTTCCTGATTTACCAGGTGCCGCAAAACCACCCTCTCCACTAGCCATGCGAGCCCTACCATGACCAACATCGTAAGCAATATGGCAAGAAAACTGTTAATGCCGCTAGACCAGTGATGATAATTGGTCCCAAACACCACATTGATCAAATGAGAAAACGGCACCTGACCCGTCTGGAAACCGACCAGTGTCAGTGCAGCGAACAATGCCATGACGCCTTGGGCATAGTTGAAAATCCCGGACGCTTTGAAGATGAGTACAAACCCGAGGGCCACCAACGCATACATCACGCCGGCCATCAGCCCGTTTAATATGACCTCGATGGTATTTAGAATCATTGGGCTCATGATCTCACCTCGCAGATTGCTTCTATGTTCGCCGGCTGATTCGTATTTTTAGTCATGAGATACTCCGAGATAAGCATCAATCACATTTTGATCTGCACGTACATCGTCCGGATAGCCGTCGCCAATCTTCTTTCCATAGTCGAGCACAACGACGCGATCAGCGATATCCATCACCACGCCCATGTCATGTTCAATTAGAGCGATGGTGGTTCCAAATTCTTCATGGACATCCAACACAAAACGACACATATCTTCCTTCTCCTCTACGTTCATGCCAGCCATGGGTTCGTCAAGCAACAACAGTTTCGATTCTGCGGCTAATGCGCGGCCCAGTTCGACCCGCTTTTGCAATCCATATGGAAGACGTCCAACTGGGGTTTTTCGGATCGCCTGTATTTCCAGGAAGTCGATAATGTGTTCCACCTTTTCGCGATGTTCGAGCTCCTCCTTTTCCGCCTTTCCTTTCCAGATCGCCTGCCAAAAAATATTGGTGTTCATCTTAGTAATGCGACCTGTCATGAGATTATCCAGAGTCGACATACCTTTAAACAATGCAATATTTTGAAAGGTTCGTGCGATCCCCTGTCTTGCAATCTCATGAGGCTTAAGCGGCCCGCGTAAACTGCCGTTAAACCAGACTTCTCCTTGCTGAGGATGATAGAAGCCGTTGATCACATTCAACATAGAGCTCTTGCCGGCACCATTAGGTCCGATAATCGCGCGTATCTCCCCTTTTAAGATATCAAAGCTGATATCCGTCAGCGCTTTCACTCCGCCAAAAGAGAGAGAAATATTTTTGAGTGATAACAATGCATCACCGGTGTTTTGAGCTGTATTCATTAACTCGTATTAATTGGGTTGTTTCCATCGACGTTCAAGCCGATTTACTCACAGCAGGGAAAGTCTTGACATCCAAAATAGAAACATCCGCCTCTATCGCCCCTGTTCGGCCATCCTCAAACGTGACTTCAGTTTTGATGTGCGCAGACTTTGAACCATCATATAAAGCGTTGATCAAGACATCGTATCGATCAAATATGACCGTCCTTCTCACCTTTCGTGTGCGGGTCATCTCGCCATCATCTGGATCAAGTTCTTTATGTAAGATCAGGAAGCGATGAATTTGCGATCCGGCCATTTTGCTGTCAGTGGCTAAATCCGCATTCGTTTGCTCGATGTTCTCCGCCATCATTTTGTATACCTCTGGATGCGCTGCCAGCTCCAGGTAGCTGGCATAAGGTATGTTGTTTCGTTCAGCCCAGTTGCCAACAGCATCCAGGTCAATATTGATAAAGGCGGTGACGAAATCCCGTTGATCGCCGAACGTAACGACTTCCTTGATCTGCGAGAAAAACTTGAGTTTGTTTTCCAGATACTTTGGGGCAAACATACTGCCGTCGTTTAACCGCCCTACGTCTTTTGCCCGGTCGATGATCTTAAGATGACCGTTGTCATCGAAATAGCCGGCGTCCCCGGTCATCACCCAGCCGTCGGCGTTTTTTGTTTCTCGGGTCGCTTCTTCATTCTTGTAATAGCTGTGAAATACCCCCGGGCTGCGATAGATCACTTCCCCACCGTCTGTAATCTTGATTTCTACTTCAGGGGCAGGCACACCGACTGTATCCGCGAAAACCTCACCATTGGGCTGCATCGTTATGAACACCGCGGCTTCGGTCTGGCCATACAGCTGCTTGATATTGATCCCCAGGGAACGGTAGAAATCAAAAATTTCAGGGCCAATAGCTTCGCCAGCGGTATACGCTAATTTAATTCTGCTGAACCCCATGGTGTTTTTGAGGGGGGCGTAAATCAGAAGATTTCCAAGCCAATATTTGAAGCGATCCAGTGCGGGAACCGACTGACCATTCAATATCTTGACACCCACCTTTCTTGCAACGTCCATAAAGAAGTGAAACAACTTTTGTTTCAACGGACTCGCGTCTTCCATACGGATAGTAACGTGGGTAAGAATACCCTCAAATACTCGGGGTGGCGCAAAGTAATAGGTGGGCCCTATTTCACGCAAGTCAGTGGTGACAGTTTCTTCACTCTCCGGGCAGTTTATACAAAAACCCGCAACGTAGGCTTGTCCGTGTGAAAAAATATGATCCCCTACCCACGCCAGAGGTAGGTAGCTAAGCACTTCTTCCTGCTCAGTTAATTCATCCACTTTAACGCTGTTACGCGAGGTAACGATAATGTTGTCGTTGGTGAGGACCACTCCTTTGGGTTTACCTGTAGTACCGGAGGTATACAGAAAAATGCCGATGTCACTGCCGGAACCTGCCGCAATCTGCGCATCCAGTAGTGCGGGATTTTCCGTCAACGCTTCCCTACCCAGCTTCTGAACATCAGTAAAGTCATGTAACTGGGTTTTATCGTAATCACGGAGACCGCGCACATCATCATAGATAATTTGATCCAGCTTAGGCAGTCTTTCACTGACTTCCATCACCTTGTCTACCTGTTCCTGATCTTCCGCTAGTACGAAGCGCACCTCTGCGTGATCAAGTACATACTCCATCTCTTCCGCTACGGAATCCGAGTAGACGGGCACCGGAATGCCGCCAAGACATTGTGCAGCCGTAATCGTCCAGTAGAGCCTGGGGCGATTGCGACCCACGATGGCGATTTTGTCCCCGGGAGAGAATCCAAGTGTGTGCAGCCCCGCAGCAAATTCAAAAATATTCGTTTTGACTTCCGACCAGGTCCAGCTTTGCCAGATGCCATACTCTTTTTCTCGTACGGCAGGTCGATCGCCTATTCGGCGTGCATTATCAATCAGTAACTTGGGGAAAGTATCAAGCGCGTCAGGCGCTGGGTTATTCATATTTACTAGGCGTCAATGGTTTCGTTTTCTTCAGTTCTTCCGTCATCGCGGAGAATTCTCAATTATGTTGTTATCTGGTGTCTGGAAATGGACCTCCGTTCACCGATTATGTTTCATTTCTGATCGTCATAGTAACGCAATTGCATTAGCGATTGTCAATCGGCTAACGGGGTTACCGCATAGGCTGCTTTACATATTTCTCCGATATTGGCCGCCGACCTGGTAAAGCGCGTCGGAAATCTGTCCAAGTGAGCAATATTGCACTGCCTCCATCAAACTGTTGAATATATTTTCGTTATTGAGAACGGCATTTTTGACCTGATTAAGTGCATCTTCAGTCTGGTCAACATGTTTCGTGTGAAATTCTCTGAGTCGTCGAATCTGACTTTCTTTTTCTTCTTCGCTCGAGCGTGCCAATGCAATATCCGGTCGCGGCTGCTCGCCGTCCCTGAGAAAGGTGTTGACGCCGACAATCGGCAAACTGCCGCTGTGCTTACGATGTTCATATTCCAACGACTCTTCCTGGATCTTTCCGCGCTGGTATCCTGTTTCCATCGCCCCTAATACACCGCCCCTCTCAGAAATCCGTTCAAACTCTGTTAAAACGGCCTCTTCTACCAACTCCGTTAATTCTTCGATGATAAAACTACCCTGGTTCGGGTTTTCATTCATCGCCAATCCCCACTCACGATTGATCACGAGCTGAATCGCTAACGCCCGCCGAACAGATTCGTCGGTGGGTGTCGTTACGGCTTCGTCAAAAGCATTGGTATGCAAGCTGTTGCAGTTATCGTAGATGGCGATCAAGGCTTGCAATGTGGTTCGAATATCATTGAAGTCCATCTCTTGGGCATGAAGAGATCGGCCAGAAGTTTGGATATGGTATTTCAGTTTTTGAGAGCGCTCATTGGCACCGTACCGGTCACGCATCGCCACAGCCCAAATCCGCCGTGCCACGCGCCCCATCACCGTGTACTCCGGGTCCATACCGTTACTGAAGAAAAAAGACAGATTTGGCGCAAAGTCATCAATATGCATACCTCTGGCCAGATAGCTCTCTACGAAAGTAAAACCGTTAGAGAGCGTAAACGCCAGCTGTGATATCGGATTAGCGCCGGCTTCCGCAATGTGGTAGCCGGAAATGGATACAGAATAAAAATTGCGGATTTCGTGCTGCACGAAGTATTCCTGGATATCTCCCATTAGCTTCAGTGCAAATTCAGTGGAGAAAATACAGGTGTTTTGTCCTTGATCCTCCTTCAGAATATCTGCTTGCACTGTTCCGCGCACGGTTTTCAGTGCCTTCGAGCGAATCTTCGTGGTCTCATCTGTATTGGGCGCCCGACCTTCACGCTCTTGGAATGCCTTCTGCTGTTGCTCGATGGCGGTGTTTAAAAACATTGCCAGAATCATCGGCGCGGGACCGTTAATCGTCATAGAGACTGATGTCATCGGGTCACACAAATCAAAACCGTCGTAGAGCGCTTTCATATCATCTAGCGTCGCAATAGACACTCCTGAATTCCCTACTTTACCGTAGATATCCGGCCGTTCATCAGGGTCACATCCGTACAAAGTTACCGAATCAAAAGCGGTGGATAATCGCTTCGCCGGGGAATGTTCGGATAGTTGTTTGAATCTGCGATTGGTGCGAAAAGCGTCTCCTTCCCCGGCAAACATGCGAGTTGGATCCTCGTTCTCCCTTTTTAAAGGAAACACTCCAGCGGTAAAGGGAAAGTGTCCCGGTAGATGATCCAGTTTTAACCATTTAAGCTGTTCTCCCAGATCCACATACTTCGGAACAGAGATTCGTGGAATACGGCTGCCCGACAGGCTGTTGCGCGTCAACGAGGTGGTCATCAAATTGCCCCTGACTTCGCTTTCCAGTGAATCTGCTAAATAGCGTAGTTTTAACTCTGCCCAGGAGTCCAGCAATTGTCTATTTTCAGGGGCGAGTTTTTGATATCGGTTATCTCTGAGTTTTTCTAAATGGGACGTATCTTCAGTTAACGCATCCTGCTTCAGCATGCTAATCGACGCATTCAACTGCTGGTATTCACGCGCGATCGTCGCTTGTGACTCGGTTTCCAGTTTGTAGTGTCTGATTGTGTCGGCAATCTCACTTAAATAGCGTACGCGCTTGGCGGGTATGAGTTGTTGTTGATCGCTGGAAGTCTTAGTTTCGACAGTTGTTAACGCATTATCGTGATAATTCAGGCCCTGCTCCTGGAGAACCCGCAAAATGGCTTGGTAAAGAGCGGTCACACCGTCGTCATTAAATCGCGACGCCATGGTGCCGAATACCGGCATCATATCCGGCGCAACGTCAAAAGCCTGTCGGTTCCTTTGAACCTGCTTACATACATCGCGATAAGCATCCTGCGCGCCTTTTCTATCAAACTTGTTGATTGCAACTACATCGGCAAAGTCCAACATATCGATTTTTTCCAACTGACTTTGCGCGCCGAATTCGGGCGTCATGACATAGAGTGACGTGTCCACGAGGTCGCTGATCGCGGCACTTCCTTGACCGATACCGGGCGTTTCGACGATCACTAGGTCAAATCCTGCAACCTGACAGGCGGCAATCATATCGCTGGTGCTTGTAGGCAACTCACTGGCAGACTCACGGGTAGCCACCGATCGCATAAAAACATTGGAATGGTTGATTGCGTTCATTCGAATACGATCGCCAAGCAACGCCCCACCTGTCTTGCGTCTGGAAGGATCGATCGCGAGAACGGCAATACGCAGTTGATCACGTTGTCCCAGACGGAAGCGAAGTATAAGCTCATCGGTGAGAGATGATTTTCCTGCACCACCTGTTCCAGTGATACCCAGTACTGGAGCGGGAGAATCCATCGAGCTGGCTTTTAGTCGAATCTGAGCCAGCAGAGGTGGGGGAATGGTTCCGTTCTCAATGGTTGTCAATTGCTGCGCGAGGGCACGCTGATTCCCAGACTGCAATGCCGCCAGCCCTTTGGGCGCATAAACACCAGGATCAAACCGGGACAACTCGATGGTTTGCGCAATCATTCCCTCCAACCCCATCGCCTGACCGTCCTCTGGGGAATAAACCCTGGTCACCCCGTAATTGTGCAGCGACTCGATTTCATCAGGTGTGATAACACCACCACCACCGGCAAATATTCGAATGTTCTCGCCTCCGCGTTCCTGCAACATGTCGACCATGTACTTGAGAAACTCAATATGTCCACCCTGATAGGAACTAATCGCAATGCCGTTGACGTCTTCCTGTAACGCAGCAGTCACAATCTCATGTACAGATCGGTTATGCCCCAGGTGAATGACTTCCGCGCCATGGGATTGCAGAATTCGACGCATAATATTGATTGCCGCGTCGTGACCATCGAACAGGCTGGCAGCGGTAACAAACCGCAGAGTCTGCGTATGATCATCTGCAGGAGAGTCTATCGCGCGTTGCTGATTCGTATCGAGCATGGGGTCTCTGAAGGCAAAAATGTAGTTTGCATGACGTTTACGTAAACGTCAACATCGCCTACACTTTGACTCATGACCACCACCTATACGATTTCGCAGCTGTCCGAGCAGTTTGACTTGACCTCTAGAACGATTCGATTCTATGAAGATCAAGGGCTACTCACACCCGAGAGAGCGGGAACCAAACGTATTTACCACGACAGAGATCGGGTCAGATTAAGACTGATTATGCGCGCAAAGCGACTGGGGTTTAGTCTCTCTGAGATCCGTGAAACCTTTGGGTTATATGATTCGGCTTCCGGTGAAACCGGACAAATGAAATTCGTGCTCGACGTCATCGCTAAGCGTCGGGCAGTATTGCAGCAGCAACAAGAAGACATTTTGCATGTACTGCAAGACATGCAAAATGTAGAGCAACGGATTCTCGACAAAATGCAAACTCTCGACTCTGACGAAAACGTTGCCGAATCCGTTCAATCATAATATGTAGAATTCACTATGGGATGCCAATACTTCGAACCCTGCCAGCATGGCGCTGAGAGCTTCACCGTAATGATGCCAAAGTTGACCTTTGGCAGAGGATGCTTATCTGAAATCGGAGAGAGAGTTAAAGCCGGTGGTCATCAACATGTTGCCGTTTTCACCGACCCCTTTTTGAAAGATGGGCCATACGTAGATATCGTTTTAAGGTCGCTTGCGACGAGCAAGATCAGTTGTGAGGTGTTTTCCGATATTCGCATCGAGCCCGATGAAACCAGCATCATGGACGGCGCAAAATTTCTCCGAAACGCGAGTTATGATGCACTGGTGTCGGTTGGTGGCGGTTCAGTCATGGACACTGCAAAGGCGGCCAGTATTTATTCTGCCCACCCCGCCGATTTCACCGACTATTTCGCCCCGCCAGTTGGCGCGAGTCAACCTATCCCCGGTCCATTGCTGCCCCATTTTGCATGTCCGACCACTTCAGGAACCGGATCAGAATGTACCTCCGTTTCGGTGGTGCGTGTTGGTGCATTAAATACCAAATTTGTGCTTGGCTCTCCCTGGTTACTACCCAAAGTAGCGTTGGTGGATCCGGCTTGTACCGATAGCTTACCCGCGAATGCCATTGCTTCCACTGGATTTGATCTGGTTTGCCATGCGCTAGAGTGCTACACGGCGAAGGCTTATACCAAATGGGAGCACATCTCAGACCCGAATAAACGAACTCTTTTGCAGGGCGCTAATCCCTGGAGCGATATGTCAGCAAGGAAGGCCATGGAGATAGCGGGAGAATTTTTAGCTAGAGGCGTGAATGATGCAGAAGATCGAGAAGCGCGCGATCAGCTTATGTGGGGTGCAACACTCGCCGGGATGGCTTTCGGCAATAGTGGTACACATCTACCCCATGCAATGTCCTATGGCATCACTCATTTGATGGCGGATATTGTCACTGAGGGCTATCCCGTCGCTTCCCCCTTCGTACCGCATGGCATCAGTGTGATCGTTAGTGCACCGACTATTTTCGCGTATTTGTCTGAGGGTGCACCCGAACGTCACCTTGAAGCCGCTGGCTTTCTCGGTGCCGACTGTAAGGATGCGATGCCAAGCGAGTCAGGGGAAATAGTTTCTAAGCGTTTAATTCGGATGATGCAGGAAACCAACGTTCCCAATGGTTTATCTGGTGTAGGTTTTGGTGTCCAGGATGTTAAAGCACTTGCTGCTTCATCAATCCGGCAATCCAGGGCGATCGCTAATGCACCTCGCGAAACGAATCTGGTCGATATGGAAAATATTTACAGTAATTCAATAAGTTATTGGTGATAGATAGAATTTATATTACTACCTAAACAAAGGCTTAACCGTCTTCAATCATTGGGGGGAAATATATTATTATTGTTTCGTACGATACAAAAGTGAAAATCAATCCGACACAGGAATTCTACGATTTGCTAAATCACGCATTTCAGCACTTTAATTTGAGTTTGTTCGACAACGAGTTGCCCTGGTGCATGCTGACCCTACAACGAACCAGCAACACAATGGGGTATTTCTCAGCGGAAAGGTGGATTGA
>JAHQWE010000028.1 GCA_019633985.1 Acidiferrobacterales bacterium
CCATCCCGATTCTGATCCACCACCAGCGCCGCTTTCACTAAATCAAATTCCCACAGCAAATTCTCCGCATCATTGTTTTGAAACAATGCAATGGTTAGGTAGTCGGCAGCATCCAAGTGCCGAAGATGTTCTGGGTCTTCAAATCGAATCGTTTGATCTGCGCCATACTGGGGTCCGATTGTGACTTCCTCTCCACCGAGGCTTAACACCAGCGTGCGGTCTGGGCCGATGGTGGGAAGTGGATCAATGGAGTCGCTGAACAACGCGTATTCAAACGTGACGACATCTGCGTTGTTTAGAAAGCACTGAAGCAGCGTCTCAGAATCGCGCTCGCAATCACTGAGGCTGTTGGGGTCGTAGATAATTGTCTGTATATCTTCCGACACACCGTCTTCTGATTCATCGAGGCCAGCAATCCGATTGACATCCAGGTCAAAAACACTGAATTGCATCTCTGGCCGGTGGGGCCAGTGATAGACCGGATCGATGTCATCCAACGTTAAGTTGGTAAGCTCTTCTTTTTGCGCGTAACGCAATTCGTTTCTTACCTGGCGCGTTGCTTCTTCGTCGAATATGGGAACTCGAATTGGCACGTAATAATCAGGGCGATAGAGCAATGGCCCCTCTCCTGCACCACTTACCCTGGCGAAGCTCGGATTACCGTCAATGGGTTCACCGCTAACGTGAATATAAAAATGTTCTCGCCCTAGTTCGTCATCTTCAGTGAGCCTTATAATCTGCGTTCGTCTGCCTGGGCGTATCGCGAAATTACTTAACTTTGAGGTAGGCACGCCAAGTTCATTTGTATCAATAACTTGCACCAGTCTGCCGGTATAACCGGGTAAGTCTTTTGGTAACGGCGAGCCATCTTGGTCGACCCATTCAGTGGTCACCACAACGGTTTTATCGCTGGTTAAACCCGCACCCTCTGAACCAATAGTGTATTGCCGCTCTTCTCCTCTGGTCAGGCCCGCCTCAACTTCTGTTGTTCTTTTGGCCTCAATTTTCAGGTTGGGCGGTTGCAACATTAATGGGGGAATATCAAAGCTAAGTGCATTGTTTTCGACTCCACCCACTTTTACTTTCGCAAGGGCGGTTCCGATATAACCTGTTTTGCGATTGATAGCGACAAGCTTGATTTCCTCACCCGGTCGCAGGTGATTACTATCCAACCCTCTTAGCTCTTCGTTAATACGGGTCTTGGACTGGTAATCTGGGAGTGCACCCGCCAGATAGTCAAAGTACCAGCGGCCACGAATCAACATTTGATAGAAAAAGCGATTGGTTGCGTCCTCACCATCGGCCACACAATCAGGGTCGGTTTCCGCGCAAATTAAGTTGTACGTACCATACTCCTCATTTCTTAAGCCCTCGCGGTCGACCAGTAACTGCCCCGTACTTTGGCGGTAAACATATAGGTCAGTATCGGATAGATCCTCAGGCTTGAGAGTCTTTAACAAACCTTGACTGGAAAAATCGGGCACCGTGTCAACCAGTCGTGTGAAATCCGGGTTTTCGGAATCGCCATCAAACCGCACTTCCACTTTCCCATCTTCACCCAAACGCACATCATCTGCGACTTCATTGGCATCCAGGTCCAGATTTTCCGGCAGTGTCGGTGTATTTGCGATACTGCCGTTTACCGCATACTCGGTGCGCTCACCTAACTCAACCGGGTTTTGTCCATCATTTGTGAGCATACCTATACCCGTAATCATATTTGCAACAACCGGCATATCCGCTCGAACAATTGGTTGTGGGCTACTGGCATTAATTCCAACCAGTGTGTTGTAAACACTCTGACCTGTGAGGTCTGTCGCTGTTGACAGGTTGAGGGCTGTACCATCACAGCGATCACCTACTGGCACGGTGGTGTAATAAACGGCCCAGGGCTGCCACGCTCGGGATTTCGGGTTGAAATTTCGGTACGGTATTTCGCCAATCAGGTTGTAGTCGTAAAACCAACTAAACCCAGGGCACGGTGGTAGAAAATAGTAAAGACTAAACTGCCCGTTTTCATCAGTATGCCCTCTGCTATGCCACTGCATATCAGGATAAACCAAGGCTTCTGATATCGGTGCAATAGGCGTGTCTCCTGCCCCATAACCATTGCGACCGTCTAACTCGGTGTTGGAAAACTGACTGCCATCCTGCCGATTCCAGAAAGCAGTGCGCAATCCGATATCAACCGAAGAGCGATGCAATATCTGCCCACGACTATTCAACAATAGAGATTTGGTAGTTTGGTCAGGAAACTCAGCATCATCCCCAAGCGCTTCCTCGGCTGCTCGCAAATCAATCGTTGCTGAAAACAAGACTAGATCGTTTTCTGCAATATCACGGGTCACGATCGTATTCTGATTTCGGACCAAGACACTTTGGACCCCTGCCGCCAACACTGGTTTGGTAACTGGTACTTCTATGGTATCGCCCGACTGTCCATTGATATCTGGTAAAGAGACTGCTGGAAAATCCGTTCCTATGTATTCCTCGCGGGTGAGGATATTGGCCGCCCGTGCTTTAGAGGTTCGGAACTCGGAGAGAAAGTCGAGATATCTGGCATACTGGAACTTGTAATCATCCGCGGAAATGATGCGAGCACCTTCATACTCGCCAACCGCTTCTCCATATTGCTGAACGACCTGACCCTGCTCATTGTATTCTGCAAAAATTGGCTGTCCGTTTTGCCCCAAAAGAATGCCGCGAGCATATACATGACCAGTTTTAAATGTTGGCCCAAAACCGTTTGCGTCTGAGGCAAATACATTGAGCTGCCAAATCAGCAGCAGGCAGACCCCAATTACTGTCGAAACTGAAAAATAAATCCAGCTTTTAGTCCCATCCGATTGATATGGCAGTCGCAAGAAATGCACCGCTCCCCCTTTCGTAATTATTCAATATTATGAAGCGTTTTGAGAATGCTTCACTAGCTCACTTGCACCCAACTCCGAATTATTGTCGTGGCTTCTGCTCTTTTCGGGCTGTCCCGCCCTTCAATGTCAAAAGTGTAAAGGGTTGATAACAGAGAGTAAAGGCGGCATAGGACAAACGTCGCGATAAAAACAGGTGCCAGAGTCATTCCCTATTTCTTTATTGGAACGTATTTATTAAGCAGAAACAAAACGCTACTAATACCCTTTGATTTCCTGTCATTCCCCAGTTTTATTCGTACTCAGTAAGTAAATTCCAGAGCCGACAATCAGGGCCATACCACTGAAGACATAGATATTCGGCAACTGGTTCCATATCAGATACCCCCAGAACACCGCCACCAATATTCCCGTATAAACGAAGGGTGCGATAAATGACAGTTCGCCGATGCGCACAGCGTTTATTTGCGAGAGAAAACCGAGTCCAAGTAATACAGCACTTAAACCTAACCAAGCCGCTCTTTCTATCGAAACTGGTCGCCACTCTAGTAGCGTCATTAGCAGCCCTGCCACCGTGACAACGAACAAAGTAATCAGCAGTACATAGATCGAATCCAACTCTTTATCGATTTTTCTGGTCATCAAATCGCGGAGAGAAACAAAAAACGCGGAAGCAAGGGGCAGCAACATGGCCAGTGAAAAGGAGTCGCCGAACGGATTGGTCACCAACAGTACTCCAGCAAAACCGACTGAAACAGCTAGCCAACGCCCGACACTGACACGTTCCTTCAGAAAAAAAGCCGCGGCCAGGGTAAGTAGAAGCGGCGTAATCCAGACCAAAGTCGAAGCCGTCGCAATTGGGAGTAAGGTGAGAGAAGTAATAAAGCAAACGGTAGCGCTACATTCGCAGGCCGCCCTAGCCCAACTCCACTTGTTCATCATCTGCGCTGGCCAAAGTGGCTTTCCAGAAACTTTAATAAAAATTGAAAAAAACACCACCGCAAAGAAACCTCGAATAAACAACATCTGCCCAACAGACATTTCTTCACCAGAGAGTTTCATAATTGCATCATTGGAAGAAATTAATGTCATCCCCACCATCACTAAAACAGCAGCCAAAAAGTTTTTCGGTTTTACGGCAACTTGTGATGAAGAATGTGACATTACCAGGGACAGATTGACAAATTAACGGATGAACTCAGACGTGACGTCGACTATGATTGGGCACCGCGAGAGTGCCACGCCGGCGCATTCACAACAACACTCAGGAACACCCCAAACGTGTCAGTCGACGCCGCTTTAGAGCAGCTCAAAAAGGTTTTTGGCTACGCCGAATTCCGTCATGCCCAAAAAGAGATCGTGGATACCTTGATTCAAGGAGAAGACTGTCTCGTACTCATGCCAACAGGCGGAGGCAAATCTCTGTGCTACCAAATACCCGCTCTCGTTCGTAGCGGTACTGCGGTCGTGGTCTCACCGCTTATCGCATTGATGCAGGATCAGGTTGAGGCCTTGCAACAGCTCGGGGTGAGTGTAGGCTTCTTAAATTCCACTCAAGATCACGAGCAACGCTGGCAGGTGACTAATCAGCTGACAAGTGGAGAATTGAAACTGCTATACCTCTCTCCTGAACGGTTGCTGATGCCCGAGACCCTTGAACTGCTCGGTCAGGTGGATGTTAGTTTGTTCGCGATTGACGAGGCCCATTGTGTCTCCCAATGGGGCCATGACTTTCGGAAAGAGTATCAACAACTAGATTGTTTGCCCACGATATTCCCAAACATACCTCGCGTTGCGCTAACAGCCACTGCCGATCAACGCGTGCGCAAGGAAATTAGCGTTCAACTACAGCTTGAGAACGCACAGCACTTTGTTCATAGCTTTGATCGGCCGAACATTTCGTATCATGTTGTCGACGCCAATGATGCCAGACAGCAGCTCTGGCGATTCCTTTCAACTCAGCATCCAAATGACGCAGGAATTGTTTACTGCCTTTCCCGAAACCGTACCGAGCAGATCGCTGATTACTTGAACGAAAAAGGGCGTACTGCTTTGGTGTATCACGCTGGCATGACGGATGAAGCGCGTAACACTAACCAGCGTCGTTTCCTATTAGAAGATGGCATCGTGATGGTGGCGACCATCGCATTTGGCATGGGAATTGATAAACCCGACGTTCGGTTTGTCGCGCATATGAATCTACCGAAGAATCTCGAGGCGTACTATCAGGAAACCGGTCGCGCAGGACGAGATGGGTTACCGGCAACGGCATGGATGGCGTATAGCCTGAAAGATGTAATGACGTTAAACACCTTCGTGGAGGAAAGCGACGCCGGTCAGCAACATAAGCTGTTGATGCAGCATAAGCTGCGAACCATGCTGGGCTGGTGCGAGCTGACCACGTGTCGACGAGTCGCCTTGCTCAAATACTTTGATGAAGAGATGCCGCAAAGCTGCGGAAATTGCGATAACTGTCTGGCACCGCCCGAGGTGATTGACAGCACAGAAAATGCGCGCCGTGCCTTGTCTTGCGTTTATCGAACCGGCCAGCGTTACGGCGTTAGCTATTTAGTCGAAGTACTAAGGGGAAGCACCGCGGATTCCCGAGTCAAACAAAATGGTCATGATCGGCTCGAGTTGTTTGGTACCGGAGATGCGATAAGTGCCCGTGAATGGCGCGATTTATTTCGCCAACTTATTGCCTCAGGATATCTGGTGATGGACGAAGAAGGTCACGGCGGTCTCAGAATGGATGAAAGCTGTCGTCCGGTACTGCGGGGAGAAGTGGAAATATTACAGCGCCGTCCACGCAAAACCGCTAAGCCAGAGAAAAAAGGAGGCAAATTGCTGATTGACGAAAGTGATCAGCCTTTGTTTGAGGCATTACGCAGTTTACGTACACGGCTCGCCAAGGAAGCGGGAATTCCGCCCTACGTGGTATTTCCAGACACCACATTGATTGCATTGGCAACGCATAAACCCACAGAATATCAATCGCTTACCTCGATAACTGGCATCGGTCAAACGAAGCAAGAGCGCTATGGAGAAGCGTTCATCGGTGTCATCAGACAATTTATCCAGTAGACCGACATCTCCGTTTGTTCACTAAAATCTGCAGAATTAATCTTATAAATGATTTGACATACCAAACGGTCGGTTTGTAAAATCGCGCCATGAGCAATGCACTCGAGATCGATTCAGCTGTGAACACAGCAGAAAATGCCAATTGGTGGACCAGCTGGTGCAAAGACCAACCTCAGGACACGCGTAGCAGGATACTGGCCCAGGCATTTAAGGAAGTGCACTTGAACGGCTTCCAGGCAGCTAGCATTCAAAACATTATCGATGGCGCAGGTGTCACCAAAGGCGCGCTTTACCACCATTTTGCCAGCAAAGATGAGATTGGCTTTGCGCTACTAGATGAAATATTCATCCACTACATTCGCGTTTCGTTTATCGACCCAATCTCTCAATCTAATGATCCGATCACCGCTTTGCGCAATCACCTTCAAGAAACTGGAGAGTGCATGAGCGAAGAAGACATCATGCTGGGCTGTCCGCTGGATCACTTTGCGCAGGAAATGGCACCGCTCAATCAGGAGTTTCAGGCTCGTATTGACGCGCTCTACAAATTGAAACACGACGGCCTGGTCGATTCATTTAAAAAAGGCCAGGAAGCCGGCAACGTGACAACCGCTGTGTCGGCGGAATCGATCGCGTTAATGATCGATGCCACGATGCAGGGTTGCATGGCAATGGCGAAATCAAAGCGATCACTGAGCACACTCATGCAATGCGGCGAAGGTCTTTTTCATTACCTAGAACAACTGAGACCAGAAAACCAAAAATAGCTGGCTCGAAATAATCACTTTCACAGGAAACCAAAAATGGAACAGTTTGCAACTAAGTGGGGAAAGTGGGTCACCCAAAACAGGGTTCTCACGATTGTTATTTCTCTTGTTATCGCCATGGGCGCGGCATCTGGCGGTAAATTCCTCGCGTTTACCAATGACTACCGCGTATTCTTTGCAGGGGATGATCCCCATCTCCTGGCATTTGAAACGCTGCAAGATACTTACACCAAGAATGACAATGTCTTATTTGTTATTACCCCCAAAGATGGCAATGTCTTTACACCAGAAACTTTGGGAGCGATATCAGAAATCACAGATCGTGCGTGGGAAACGCCCTATTCCATTCGAGTCGATTCGCTGAGCAACTACCAGCATACAGAAGCCGAACAGGATGATTTGATTGTTGCCGATTTGTACGAAGACGCAGCGAGTCTTACAGACGCCGATCTCGAGCGAATCAAAGATATTGCGATCAACGAGCCGTTCCTGGCAAAACGACTGATTTCTACTGACGCCCGTGTCGCTGCAATCAATATTACTGTTGAGTTGCCGGGCATTAACGAAGACACAGAAAGCCCTGAAGTCGCTGCTTATGTTCGCGAAATTCGCGGCTGGGTGAACGAAACATGGCCCGAACTTGATGTGCATTTAACAGGCATCATTATGATGAATCAGGCGTTTCAAGAAGCGTCGATGTATGACACCACGCACCTGATTCCCGCTGCGCTCGGCCTAATACTGGTCTTAATACTGCTGCAACTGCGCGGCTTTACCGGCACGATCGCCACATTTTTCACCATTGTATTGTCCATCATGGCGGCTATGGGAGCTGGTGGATGGGCAGGTATCAAAATCACCTCACCGCTGATGTCAGCACCGATCATCATTCTGACACTGGCGGTGGCGGATTGTGTTCATATACTAGCTAGTTGGTTACAAAAACATCGGGAAGGGTTAAGCAGTAAAGATGCAATGGCCGAGAGTATTCGCATCAATTTTACGCCTGTTCTTCTAACCTCTGTAACAACAGCTATTGGCTTTATGTCGCTCAACTTTAGCGACGCGCCGCCCTTCCATGATTTGGGTAACGTATCCGCGGCGGGTGTGATGTTTGCCTGGTTCCTGGCGATCACCCTTCTGCCAGCGCTGGTCACCTTGCTCCCGGTGTGGAGTAGTAAAAAGAAGGCAGTCGGGTCTGAAAGAATGGATCAGCTGGCGAACTGGGTGGTGGAAAAGCGAAACATGCTGATGCCGCTGATGTCAGTCATCATCATTGCGTTAATTGCGGCCATACCCAAAAACGAACTCAACGATGTGTTCGTCAATTACTTCGATGACCGCATTGAATTTCGCACTGACACCGACTACGTGGTAGAAAATCTCACCGGGATTTACTTTATCGATTATTCGATTGACGCGGGTGAATCTGGGGGCGTTTCTAACCCTGAATATCTAGCGCAGGTGCAACAATTCACCGACTGGTTGCGTTCTCAGCCAGAGGTCATTCATGTCAATGTTATTACCGACGTATTCAAACGCGTGAACAAAAGTATGCATGGAGATGACGAATCCTGGTACAAACTGCCGGATGAGAGGAACATGGCGGCACAGTATCTGCTGCTTTATGAGATGTCATTACCGTATGGTCTGGATCTGAATAACCAGATTGATATTGATAAGCAAAGAACGCGGCTAAGCGCAACACTAGAAACCATGTCCACCACAGAGACACTGGCTTTCGAGAAGCGCACCTCGGACTGGATGAAATCCAATACGCCAGACCTACACACGACTGGCGCCAGTCCAACCATTATGTTCTCCCATATTGGTATGAGGAATATCGTCAGCATGCTCGGTGGCACGGCGTTTGCTCTCGTAGCGATATCATTTCTCCTAATCTTTGCCTTGAAGTCACTCCGCTACGGCCTGCTCACTTTAATTCCCAATATCGCTCCCGCAGCGATGGCGTTTGGAATCTGGGGCATTGTCGACGGCGAGATTGGATTAGGTCTATCGGTAGTAACCGCCATGACGTTAGGTATTGTTGTCGATGACACCATTCACTTTATGACCAAGTACCTGCGCGCGCGCCGTGACCAAGGTCTCGATGCAGAGGCTGCAGTACGCTATGCCTTCTCCACCGTCGGCATGGCATTGTGGACGACTTCAATCGCCCTGGCAGCAGGCTTCCTGGTTCTCGCGACATCTTCATTTGCGTTGAATGCGGAAATGGGTCTGCTGGTGGCAATCGTAATTATGTTAGCCATTGTCGTTGATTTTCTCCTGCTCCCCGCACTATTGATTCGGTTCGACAGCTGGTTAATGGGTTCTTCAGCTTCAGAGAAAAAGTCAGTGGACGAAAGCGTTGCGCAGCCTGCGTAACCCATATCGATCAAATCTCACTTTAAGGAAAATTAAATGCACACTCTATCGAAATTAATGATTGTCAGTGCGTTCACCGCACTTCCTGTAACATCACTTCTGGCACAGACGCCTGAAGAAAAAGGTCTCGAAATCGCAGTTGCCAGTGATCAGAGGGACAGTGGTTGGATCAATGTTAGCTCTGAGATGGAAATGATCCTGCGAAACAGGGCAGGAAAAGAGAGCAAGCGCAAGATCACCAACCGCAACCTCGAAGTGGATGGGGATGGAGACAAATTCCTCTCTCTTTTTAAGCAGCCTAGAGATGTGGAAGGCACCGCCATGCTGACCTTCTCTCACGGCCTGGAACCAGATGATCAATGGTTGTATCTTCCTTCTATCAAGCGCGTAAAACGCATCTCTTCGAAAAACAAATCTGGACCTTTTATGGGCAGCGAATTTGCATTTGAAGACCTATCCTCTCAAGAAGTTGAAAAATATAGCTACAAGTTTCTTCAGGAAGAAGCTTGTGGGGAATTTGAATGCTATGTGATTGAACGCATTCCGCAGTACAAGAATTCAGGTTACAAACGTCAAATCAGCTGGATCGACAAGGCCGAATACCGGCCAATGAAAATAGAATTCTATGATCGTAAGAACAGCTTATTGAAAACCTTGGTTTACACAGGGTACCAGGAATACGAAACCGCCAACGGTTCATTCTGGCGTGCGGATAAAATGGAGATGAGCAATCATCAAACCGGCAAGAGCACCTCTTTGCTCTGGTCTAATTACGATTTCGAAACTTCATTAAGCGACAAAGACTTTAACCAAAATGCGCTAAAGCGACTGCTGTAGTAACCCGCTTCCTCCCTAACTTAACGTTTGGTCACGGCAATGTGCTTTCGTAAAACGATTTTCTTCGGTGTGCTGGCCGTGTTTTCCGCCGGCGCATCGGCCATGGATGCCACGGTAAAAATAGAACTGGAAGCTACCAGCTACACCAGTATCGAAGACGAATCGAAGTTTGAAGATAACGTCGCAGTAGGAATTGAGCCTGAAATCAAAGGCAGTTTTAACGATGGCGACTTAATCTATAACTTCACTCCGTTTATACGACTAGACAGCCGTGACGAAGAACGGCAACACGCTGATATACGTGAGCTGCATTTACTGAATGCACTGGACGACTGGGAGTTGTCGATAGGGATCAGCAAGGTCTTCTGGGGAGTTACCGAATCCAGCCACCTGGTAGACATCATTAATCAAACCGATGCGCTTGAGGGCATCGATGGTGAAGATAAACTCGGCCAGCCGATGGTGCGGGTAAGCCGATCTTTTGAAGAAACCGTTTTAACCGGCTTTCTGCTTCCAGGATTCAGGGAAAGAGAATTTCTTGGTTCTGATAATCCGCTTGCACTACCCTTCCCGATTAACAATGATCCGGTTTATCAATCAGATGCCGAAGAATTGAATATCGACTACGCGCTTCGTTTTAGTGGATACAAAGGCATTATTGACTATGGACTGTCGTGGTTTCACGGAACCAGCCGTGAACCGAGCTTTATGCCTGGATTTGATGGCCGTCTGATTCCGCAATATGGCTTGATTGATCAATGGGGTGTAGATATTCAGGCAACCATTGATGCCTGGCTCTGGAAATTAGAAGTCATTAATCGAAACTATGACGACGACGCATTCGGCGAAGACTTCACTGCCGCCGTGGGTGGCTTTGAGTATTCTTTCTACGGCATGGCTGACGGTCTATTTGATCTGGGACTACTAGCGGAATACCACACTGACAGCAGAAATGACCCTTCCTCAGTGAACTTTCAGAATGATTTATTTCTGGCAACGAGACTTGCCTTTAACGATGCCGAAAGTAGTGAGCTTCTTGCTGGCATATTTGTCGATCAAGATGACGACTCTACCAGCCTGAGAATAGAGGGCAGTCGCCGAGTGTTCGGGGACGCGAAGCTCAGTCTCGAAGCACAAGCGTTCTCCAATATCGACGAAAACAACGTGTCCTACGAGTTTAGAAACAGTGATTTTGTTGAACTATCTTTGGAGCTCTATTTTTAGTCGAGGAGCGAACCGGTAGAAGTCGAGAACACCACCCCGGTTAGATCGCAGATTCATCCGCCAGAGTTACCCTGACCCTGATTACCTCCTCCGCTATTTCCCTGACCCTGGTTGTTACCGCCTGCGTTTCCCTGGCTGGAACTATTTCCACCAGCGTTTCCTTGTCCCGAATTATTTTCCACAGTCATACCATTCCCGCTATGACCCGAGTTACCTAAAGGTTTATTTCCATTATTATTCTTACCATTGTTTTCACTGTTACCTTTTCCATCATTTCCTTGGATATTGTTTCCATTATTGCCGTTTTGATTGGAGGCGTTACCAGAGTTACCTGGAGAATGATCGCTAACACTGTGAGAGGGAGGAATGGATTCTGAGGTAATACTTGCTGGCTTGACAATCCGGGTACTGGAATTGATTGTGATATCACTGACCTGAACCACGGAATTCTGCTCGACGCTACCCAATGAGATCGAGGCGATCAGATTTCCCTGTACAGAAAATTCAAGAATAAAATTATCGCTTGGCGGTACGCCAGCGAGCTCAAAGTTACCAGAGCTGTCTGGCATAGTGACACTTCCACCCCCAGAAACGACAATATCCGATACCCGCAGAACCTGGGCAACAGTCTGCACCACTAATACATCCATAATGTAAGACACGTATGCCAGGGATGATTTTTGATACGAACAAGAGGAGGGCAAACCGCAACTTCCAGCACGCTGCCCTTCATAACTCACAACACGCACTCCATTTAGCTCGGAGATATTACCCCTTACGTAGGAAATACCGCTCCCACCCAGGCCAGTACCTCCGTCACCACCACCCGATGCAATATCTGAACCACCACATGATACCAATCCACCGAACACGAGCAGCATGCATAGCGGTACAATTAAGTAGCGATAGAAAGAATTTCTCAAGAGTTGATCTGGTTGTAACAAAAGTAAGACTATAGGTTTCTTAATAGGACGGGTCAATCTACCTGTCAATATCATCCAGTTAATACCGATAATAGAAGATTGAAGGACGGTTCGAAACAACGCAAATCTGGCGCACCAACAAGCGGCCTGGTCTCAGCAACCAGGAAAATCTTGCGACCTTTAATCGGTCTGTTGCTCGATAACGGTTTGACCTACCCGTGGTTTAACAAAATAGTTAAATCAATCTACGTCGATGTCGCAGAGAACGAGTTTGGTTTGCAAGATAAAAAAGTCACCGACAGCCGGGTTTCATTGATTACTGGGTTATATCGACAAGAAGTCAAGCGACTAAGAATGGAGGTGGATGAGGAATATACACTTTCTGGTGAAGCGCACTTGAGTGCACGCATGATTGCAATTTGGTGTTCTGATAACAGGTTTATGGACGAAGAGAATAATCCTATCCCGTTAGCCAGAACACCCAAAATAGCAAAATCACGGGGCAGTCAGAGTTTTGACGAACTGGTGGAGCAGGTCACTACAAACATCCGGTCGCGGTCAGTACTCGATGAGTGGTTGCGTGTCGGTGTGGTTTCTATAAATCAAGAGGATGAAGTAGTTTTGGAGCCCAGCGCATTTTTTCCGTCCAAAACCGTTGAAGAACGGTTGTATTATCTTGGAAGGAACGTATCCCAACACCTTTCAGCCGGCCGTGCCAATATCAGTTCTGCAGAACCACCCTTTGTTGAACGTAGCGTGTTTTACGACGAGTTAACTGACGAATCGATAGAAGAACTGGCGGCTTTTTCAGAGAAAAAAGCGATGGAGGCACTAACAGCGGTCAACAGGAAGGCCAGAGAGTTACAAATTAGAGATAGAGATAAATCAAATAACCACGGTGTGATGAGCTTTGGCACTTACTACTTCAGCGACCTGGAGGAAGACAATAAAAAAATTGGCGGTACCGATTCTTCTTCCAGGTCACATGAAAACTAGGATTAAATAGAGCTAATAACCTATCAAGGTTTCTTGCTCGAATTACCCGAGTTGTCAGGCTTGCCAGTCTTATCTGGCTTTCCTGGTTTTTTACCTGAATCAGCTTCCGCATCTTCTTCCTCACTCACGCCAGCTTCATCCACATTGGCTACATCGGTCGTTTCACTAACTTCGGGGCATGGCCCAGTGGTGTCACCATGGGCTAGATGCGCCTGAACAGCGGGTAGACCAACCGAGAGAGTTTTACCATTCTTATGGCAAATCAGTGACTTTGCTCCATCATCTTCTGGATCTTCTCCATCCCCCTTAATCAGACCTTCTTCAACAGTTTCAATATCCTGGTTGTAAGTGACCTCACATATACCACCATTGTCGATTAACCGAATATTGTCCCAATACAGTATTTGATCTGGTCCGATACTAAATGGCGAAGAACAATCACTCATCGAGCCATCATCTGGTTGAAAAGTGACCTGATATGTTCCTGCGGATAAAGCAATAATCAGTGATTCACCGGCACCGGTTTTTCCATAGCCAACTCCATTCAGAAACACTGAGACATGGTCTGCCCATGCAGACGGCAGTAGCGATTCAAAAACCCTGTTTACTGCAAGCCGGATAGACGTTTCCTCTTGGAGAGTTTCTGGGAAAACCTGTGTACTCGCCACCCCTGAATTGGCGAGATTCAGCACGATGGAAGAAGACGCACTGCCGCCTCCACCGCCCCCGGTTGTTGATTCTCCACCACCTCCTCCGCAACCTCCCAGCAGAACCAGAGTGGAGACAACAACCAAGCCCCTGAAATTCAAAATATCTGTCAGTAAATACGTCATTTTGTTATTACCCTTCAATTGAGCGACACATAAAGTGCAAAATATTAACACATAACTATTTAAGCAAATTGTGCAAACATAGAGTCTCTCAGATAAAAAAATACTAAATTCTTATATTTTTTTTTAATTTTCAATATCTTATATTTATTCTTTTTGTTTTAACCGCACGCACTCAAAACCCGAAAAGCATAACCATGCGCGAATCATGTTTTTTGTGTAAATTAAGAACACTTATTTAGGTTGCATAAGATCTAAATAACACCCTGGTCAGAGACGATGAAAGTTCGGTTTGCAATCCAAAACAGTGAGGAATGCTTGAAAGTACAGGTCGATATTCATGATCAACAATACTCTCGCAAGAAGCGAGTATTCATCCAAGATTGTAAATAACAACCTGGGCCAGGCTGATTCATTGCTCTCTGATCACACCTCAACATAAACAACAAAGAAGGAAGAGTAATGAACAAAATATTTAAACTAGCGACGACAGCATGGCTGTCTACGGGTTTGTTCGCTTCAGCGGTCTCAGCGCATGACACACCGCTGCCAGATGGACATATCACCCCAAACATCAACTATGGCTTCGAAGTGATTGGTAGAGATACTTTGGCAGGTATTAGCGATGGTCTTTATACAGACGTATGGTCACATAAAGGCTATGCATATGTAGGCACATTTCAAGATCCGGCATGCACCAGAGATGGCGTGTTTATTGTAGATATTGCTCAGGTGCTAGAGAATTATCCCGACAGCATGGAGGGAGCAGTGGTTGCCGAAGTAAAATCTGCGCCAAATACCAGGGTCAATGACGTCAAGGTAACGACCGTCACCTTTCAAAACAAGACTCGTGATGTTTTGGTGATTACCGAAGAAAAATGTGGAGCGCTTACCGGTAGTGGAAAAAAGCAACTGGGTAAAGGCGGTATCTCTCTGTTCGATGTCACCGATCCGACCAACCCCCACGCTCTGAAGCAGCACGAGCTCAAAACCGAGATACACAACACTTTCTCATGGACTGCAGATGATGGAAAAAGTTATTTGATCGCTGTAGACGATATTGAACTGGACGATGTCATTATCGTCGATATCAGCAAGCCACAGTCACCCGTAGAGGTCGGTCGTACCGGAATAGGTACGTGGCTGTCTGGAGACTATCCTCAAATCGCTGACGACGGGCAACTGTTCACTGGCGTATTTGCTGCACCACTGCTACACGATGTCGGTATTGAGAAGATTAATGGTCGATGGCAAGCGGTTCTCTCCTATTGGGACGCGGGATTTGTCACTTTGGATATACAAGATCCAGCAAACCCATTCGTACTCGGGCATTCAACTTATCCTGATCCCGACCCAATATATGGCACCAGCCCTGCGGAAGGTAACGGACATGCCGCTAATTATGGTGGAGACAGTGGGCAATACATTTGGGCAGGTGATGAAGATTTCGATCCATTCCGTAACCAGGTAATCGATGCATCTAATACAGGACATCTGGCGACCCAAGGCAGTGACGTACCTCAGGTTACCCCTGACAACGCGATAACAGGTACCGCCGTCTACGCGGGGCTTGCATGTGACCCAATAGATCCGGCACCAACTGCCGACTCTGTCGCGATTATTCAACGGGGTGCTTGTGCATTTACAACAAAGGTTCAAAGTGCCGAGGCTTCAGGATATACAGCGGCCGTTGTTTTCAATCACTCCACTGGGTGCGAAGCATCTGTATCGATGATCGTCGAGGCAGGCATTCCCGCGATGTTTTTACCCCGTAGTGACGGGTTTGAAGTACTCGGACTTGGGGATGTATACGACGCCTCTACCTGTGTTGGATCCGGCGCTGATCAGGGTGATGAATTACTAACTGACTTTGAAGGAACACCTACAGGTGCAGTCGCGCTCGAAGCGAGTTTTGATGGCTGGGGTTACTACCACGTGTTGAACAATCTGCAAGGAGGCACCACTACTTTAGCGCCCCCATCGGTGCCTGGAGAGTCGCCGCTTGATCGTGAAATACTCAATATCGATTATCTGGGTGAAATAGGATACTTTGCACCACAAGAGTTGCTTGACCCTGAATTAGCAACTGGCGCTGGTGATCTCACCATGCACAATGTCGAAGGTGATCCTATCACCGCTGGGGACACGCCAACATTCGATGCGGGGCCTCGTTCGTTTATATCCTGGTACTCACTTGGACTTCGTGCCGTGGAGTATCGCCCTGGGCATTGGCACACAGGTAACGGCGGTGTGTATTCTTGGAACGTTCACGAAGTTGGTCAATTTATCGCTGAAGACGGCTCTAACTTCTGGGGAATCCATGTGGAAGAACATAACGGTGAACAGATCATCTTGGGCTCCGACCGCAATACAGGGCTTTGGATATTCCGCTTTAACTGCGTAAATGAAGTTCTTGATGAGAATGGCGAGGATTCAGGTCTATACTGTCGTAGAAACTAGATTGGATTCTTGAAACGGGAGGGCGAAATTCTTCGTCCTCCCTATCTCTTTGATCAAAACTTCTGAAATTGTTCAAACTAGTGTTCGCCCAACTTCAACAAAAATCGATCTAATTCCTGGACACTACCATAAACAAGATATTGCACTCGGGCTCCGCAAAGATCTGCGTGCACTTAATTTGCTCATCCGGAATAAACTCCAGTAACTCCATCATCGCCGCGCGATCTCGATAAACCAGATTCCACGCCATAAAAGATTCCATATAGCCGACATCTCGAATATTCGGCACGAAATTGGCGATCACCAGTTCGCCATTGGGGTGGAGTCGATTAAATAAATTGGCTGTCAGCTTTCGCGCAAATGGCTGACCGAGATAATCGTAGAGCCCAAGGGAGTAAATAAAATCAAACTTACCTTCCGGACCTCTGTTCTTTAATAAACTGCTCACTGAACCCTCAAAGGGTTCTACGCCCTTGTTAGGATAATCCCGAAGCACTAACTCGAGGGACTCTTTATCCTGATCCATCGCTACAAACCGCTTTACCGCGTCTGGGGTTAAGTCATCACATAAACCAAGCTCGCGACAGTGGCCGCAAGCAACGGAGAGAATCTCTGGCAATGTTCTAGTTTCTATTTTTTGCGACAACCTGTCTGCGATCATTCTCAAACGATTCCGAACCGCGCGCGCTGAGGGAGACCGCATCGTTACCTTTAAACCATAACGTGCGGATTCATCGTCAAGATCACTCCCGTCGATCAATCCATACAGGTAGTCGATCATCACCGCATCTCCTGCATACCCACGCGGCTTATTAAAGGCCCGATGGGTAAGCGGGTCTTTAAAAATCTCGTGTCTTGCCGGATGGGACAACGCCACATTTTCCACCACGTGCTCCCAGACTTGTTTGGATACGGTTTGGTGCAAACCGTGCAATACATCTCGCACCTCCTCAATGGCTGAGGGATCTTTTTCGATACAACGGTCGAGTGCCTGTTTCAGTGCCTGCTCGGTCGGTAGCAAATAGCTCTTTCCCTCATTAATCGATAACCCAACTCCCACAACTTTTCTCCGAATCATTTTTTGTTGACGGGAGGTTATCGAGGTCAGAAGTCTTTAGATGTGGCAATCCCCACAGATGAATTTGTTGTTTCGGCAAAAATTTCGCAATGATTTCTGCATAACTGGGACATCGAAAAAACAATTCTTCCCGGTACATTGATCAACTGCAAAAATCGCTTATCTTCAATGACACTGGTTACAAAATCTGGAATTTTCCTGTCTCTTTTTTCAGTTATTGCCTGGGCTGCGGACCGATTCGGTGGCCATATGATTTCCACGCAGATCGGAAAATGGATTTGCGGTGATCAATATCTACAATTGGTGGACGGTGTTTTGTCCTCCCAAAGCTGCGGTTTCAATACCGATCTACATCTTACAGGCCTTCTTTTTTTGGCACTGGTTGTAGGCATCCTACTGTCGCTGACAACCACCGTTTTATTTCGCGGAAACGCCTATCTCTAGCAGGGATTGATCCATAACGATTTTGACCGTAGATATGTAAGTTTAGGTAGGCCAATCTCGTCTCGGAAGCAAGTTCTGGTATACTTTAGTTTCCATGGGGGTGACTGGCTTCGACGTCGGTCACGAAGCCATCGGAGCATGCCGAGGTGCAGGATTCCTCGTTAATCCGTCTGCAAAACTATAGTTGCCAACGACGACAACTACGCGTTAGCGGCTTAAGCCCGCTTTCCCTTCCACCCAGCTCGCCTGTCGGCTCGGGTTCGGAAGGTCATCTCAGACAGGATCGCTCGCCGGCTGCGCTCGTTAGTCGGCTGCTAAAGGTAAGCGAGCTCGCCGAACTGTAAGTTTGTCTGCCTACTGGCAGTTTGGTTAACTTAAAGCGCAGACTAAGCATGTA
>JAHQWE010000029.1 GCA_019633985.1 Acidiferrobacterales bacterium
AGGGTATCAGTCACAGAGACCACCGGGTACAACTACTCTATTCAATGGGCTAAAAGAGTTTGAAGCCATTTTTAAGGGATGGAAACTAGCTCAGGGAAGACTTGTGTGTACACAGTAGGTTGAGGAGGGGGTCGCTAAACCTAAACCTTCATCGGATGCACCATCAGATTTACGTTGGATGCGAATCACAGAATTCCTCCGATCTCGGGAGCTGAGGCCGAACACTCAGAAAGCCTATGAACGTGAGTTTAGGTTGTTTCTTAAGTGGACTGAGAAGGGATGGCAGGACATTACGGCACGAGATGTGGACCGATATAAGGAGCACCTGAAGGGGACGCCTTCAGCGCGTTGGAAGCGGAATAGATGATTATGCTTCCAACGCTGCTTCTCTCTCATCACAAAATATTTGGTTGTGCTCTGAATTAATTTTCTGTCATAGCTTTTGGCCCAATGGCGATTTCGTCAGGATCGCTGTCGTACCCCATCACCAACGCCCCGAGAACCGTAGCGTCAGCTCGACCTCTGTCAGATGTGGTTGGAGCCTCGAATATTGCTCTGTCGCGGCTGCCCGCCACGCGCTGCTTTCCGCCCTAGCCATGTGACGCAGTTTAAGGGCGCGGATCATAGGAATTTCGAGATGCCATTGAGATGCAACACCAGTGTTCTGGAAGCATTTGAGCCCACCCTCCGGTGTGTCCATCAGATCGGTATCGATCTCGCATTTTCCAATCAACAGACTTTGCAGCGCATGTCGGTCTCTTTGTATCAGCGATCGCTTTGACTGAGCGCGGTCTTTACTGATAAAACGGGTGTTGGAAATCTGGGTGAGCCGAGCATGGGGGCTTAACCCATGTTCGGCAAGGTGGGGGAAGCAGATCCGCAGACTTTGGATTCGGCGGTCATATTGATCGGGATAGAACAAGTCAAACATCTCATCCGTCAGCTCGAAATAGGTTTCGCCCATTTGCATCAGCTCCTCTACAGCAGAGCCGTTACCGGAGGTCGCGGGGATATTGCTCAAAGATAACTGTAGTTCACTGGTGCGCGAAGCTTGATCTAACATGGCTCGGATATAGGCAGTTTCGAGGCGTTGAATGTCCAGCGACAAACGATGTGGTGCATTAAATCGCTCTACCTCACTGCCCAGGCTGTTTGTTTTGATAAAGGTTGCGCCATCAGTATTATTCGTGTCATTTTCATAGATTTGGACGAGGAGACGCGCAAATGTGAGGGTTTCGCTGAACTCATCCTCGTAAAGCTGTTCGATATCGGCTTTCAGCGTTTTGTGTTTGCCAGAGCCGCTGAAGGTCTTGCCCCACTGGATAAGCAGGTCTTCCATACTATCCCTATGAATCGTCTGTCCAGATTTCTTCTCTCTTTCGTAAGTTAATTGTTTTTCTGCTTTTTGAAGAGAGAGCACATCAACTGCCAAAGCACTAGTATTTTCTCCGATATCAAACACCTTTTCGGAAATATCTTGAAAATTCCGCCATTTCTTTTCAATGAGCTGACTTTTTTTGCTTTCTAGCATGCTCCTGTGTATTCCTCCAATAGTACGAACAATGAAGGGAGCAGTAATAGCCGTGCCTCCATTAGAGAAACCAAAAATAGAAGGAATATTGGCAGTTGTACTAGTGATAAGGGAGTTTAGCGTTAGGTTAATTTGGCTATTCAATAGGTGTATCAATGTCCCTACAGCCTCAACATCGATTGTGCCTGCCCTAGCAAAAAGCCATCCGAGATTAGTAAGATGGCGAGCGAGTCTGAAGGTCGACTGACTTACTATCGCAGCTCTAATCTCTTTCTCTTTTTCAGCAACATCGATCGCGTATTGCTGAAGACCCTCTGCGGTTTTAGCTGCTTGTATCTCGATATCGAGACGCTCAGCCGCCATCTCAACGTCACCAATTTTTTCGTTGATCCGCAACAGGCGATCGCTAGTCTGTTTCAAGTTAGTGATATATCCCTTCGTCGAACGTGCGACTTCATTGAATGAGAAGGGGAGATCTAGTTCGGACACTTCACGGCCACCCAGTGTCAGCGCAGCTTTGGCTCGTTTTTGCAGATTTCGCGGATCAATGGGTGTAGCAAGAAGCGGCACGTTCATCGGCTCACCGTTGAGATCGAGCCATCGTCGCAGGTTCGTGAGGCGCTGTTCGATGGTTCCATAAAGTGCCTGCAGCTCTGCATTGTAGGGCGGAAGAAAATCATCGCATCTATCGGCGGAAGCTTCACCTAGGGACGGATCTTGCCAAGGAACGTCCGTGAGGACTTCCATTGTCTCCGACAGGTTTTCGGAGAAAAGTTGCTTAGCATAGACATAGCGTGATTTGGCACGCTGCAGACTCTCTTGTGTTTGCGTTTCGTAGTCCGCATCACCGGCTTCGATCAGCGTTTCGAGATAGTGACGGATCGTAGCTTGTTGATAATAAAAGGGATAATCGGTTGCGATCCGATCTGGATCAACAATCAGATCACCAGTATCAAAGGCTAAAGCACCGTTGGGATTGATGGCACTCTTCAAAGGTTCGACATGCCAAATATCGTTGGTTTTCGGGTCGAAAATTTTGTGGTACCACCGCAGCGCCGCATCAAACTCTCCGCTATTGGCGAAGCCAGCGGCAATGGCCGATGGGATATGGTAAAAGACTTCCCATCCATAGGCTCCATAGGCGCTGTCGAAATCAAAGCGATCCTTTGGGGTACGTTCCAAATTTAACGGCGTTGGGTCATCGACATAGATTTCGGCCAACGAATCAGGATAGGTTTGCAGGAAGTTGCCGAGGTCTTCAGGGTCAGACTGATTACTTAGGTCAAACAAGCTTTCATAACTCCCTGGGCGGGGCATGCTGCGAGCTAGTTTTGACATCGCAGAAGACGAGTTTAGTAAAACAAAGGTATCATCATTCGTTTCTGCTTCTCGGGGGCTAAGATGCAAAAAGTTCTGGTTTCCATGCTTCCCATCCTTAGACCAAGCGATGTCTGTTTTACTTGGGAACAAACTAAATGTTCCGACAATGAGCGTTTCCTCAGTTTCTCTTTGGTTTGGCAGCACCACCTCGCTCAGAACTTTATCTGCAAAAAAGTTAAAGTAAAAGAGTCTAAGGCTTGGAAACTTTGTTCGAATCTTTGCTTCAACCGTAACGGTTGTATCGCCAAATAAATCTGGTGTCCAATGTTTTGGGAAGTTGACAAGTTGTTGAGCAGTGATGCCTAGCGGAACCTTGAACGATGTCCCCCCGGGAGCATCAATTGCCGGTCCATCAGGGTTGCCAATGCTTAGCAGCTTTGCAGGATATTCGCTCCATGAATCCTCCTCAATTTCGAAACGATTGCCAGAGGCATCGAGCAGTGTTGTCTTAAGCTTGACTGAGATTATTGTTGGTCCATAATCTATCTCTTCAACAACACCATAGATCAGTGCGTTGAAGTTGGTGCTAAAAACTGTATAGATTCTTTGACCAAAATTTATTTCCGTCAGAAAGCTCCCAAGACTATCTGAACCGATTTCATTGGGGGCAATTGAAATCGTGGATAGAACGGAATCTTCTTCGTAAGAACAATTTACATCAAGGTATTGTTCTTCTATTTTAGTTTGAAGAGAAAGTCTTTCTGAGATTTTATCACTGCTTGAGATAGCCCTATTCTGCGAATAGAGACCCGCATGGATTGGCGAATATCCAGTCGGAGCAGCGTTGATGATCAAAGGATTAAGAGTAGAGTTAACGTCTAGAACTGCTTCTGACCAATTGTCAGACAGAGAAATACGCAGCGTAGTTTGCTGAAGAGTGGGAAGAGATTGGCGCTCAGATTCTTTGCTAGCCACAGCGGCTGATATGCCTGGTAAATCGATTCCGAAGGTGATGCTTAGCGTGTCTTGCCCAGGGTCGTTTTTTAGTTGATCGTCATGGAACTGACCGTTTAGTAAATGCGTTGGCTGATACGTGCCTATCAGAATTGGCTTGCCCGCATTCCACTCAAACGCTCCGTCGCCGAGCACTGTCTGGTTTGGAATTTGCAATGTGCCATTCTTATACAGCACAGGGATGAGCATGACCCCCACCAGCGCGTTGCGATCGCAGCGCATATAACGCGGGTGGATGCGCCAGATTGTTGTGGTGTTATCGCCAGACTCGGTTGTGGTGTCGCCAGTCGCTGTGGCCTGCTCGCGCCGCTCTTCCAGCTCAAGCCAAAAGAAAAAGAACCGATTGTCAAACACACAAACCGAGACATCAGAGAATAGGTCAAACGTGGTAGGAACCGACACCTCTTGCCAGTAAGTCCAGTCCATTGCTTTGAGGTATTGCTCAGGCTGAGTTAGCTCAGCGATCGTCTGATAATCGGCTTCTAGTTTTCGGTAGAAGAATCGTCCAGGTTCCCATTTAGCCTTGGCCAGAATGTGGTAAGTGGCATGGGCAATGCCACCATCACTAGCATTTCGGTCTGCAAAAAAGCTACAGATGCTGAGGTCACAGGCGCTGGCCAACCCATTCATGTAAGTGTTGACCGCACTTTCAACACTATCGTCACTGATGCCAGAACCGGAAACGGCCTGCCGCAAGGTTTCGAACTCGGGTGAAGTGATGTAGCGTAGTTCGGGTTCGATGTAGTTTTGGGGGTAGAGCAACAGTTTCTGATTTGCTTCCCACAGTCTGTATTCCTTGTCCAGCTCCCACCGCTGCGCTAGCACATCGCGATCGATGGGCACGACTCCATTTTCAAGGCGGGATAACACGCGCGAAATGAACAGCTGGAGCGAGCTAATTGCTTCCACTATACGGCTAGTGGGAACGTCACTGCTCACATTCACATCCAGCAGAAGATACCGGTACAGGCTCTCCCTATCGGTGATGTTGTCTTTGAGCCCATCGGTGTTGGCGATCTTGGTTTGCAAAAATGCCGCGCACAGGGCATCGCGATCCAGCTCGCTAAGTTGATTGCGGAATCGTTTGGCACTGTCGCTATTTTGAATGCGAGATAGACCTGATCGCGCTGCCGCCGCCGCTGCAGACCATGCACCCGATATGTCGGAAGAGCTAACATTTTTGAGCGCTAAGAGCTCTGTCGCGCTAATTTTCAAGTCCTCTGCCAATCGGATATGGCGTGACAGCGCCTCGACCTGGACAATATCCTGTGCGACAGCATTCTCATCAAACAGGACATCCATATAGGTCGTCATGTCTTCCGGCGTAGTTCCCATCAAATACGCCAGCAAAATACGACTACTGTCGCGCCATTGCGCCTGTTCTTCGTCCGAAGCATCAGGATCGTACAACCCTTCATTCGTGAGCATGAACAGCCCCCGCCACGCGTCGTCACTGGCCGCGCCAACCTGTACAGAGGCAAAACGCTGAAGCCAAAACAGTTGACCAAGTTCCAGGGGTTTCACCGTCATCATGTCGTCAGCAAAACTCGGAGCCAGCCAATGAGGTCGGTTGTCGAGTAACCAAAGATCGATGTCGCCCAGTTCGAATGTTTCAACAGCAGCGAGGTGGCGTTTAATATTTGATAGCTGCGTCAATCCTGCAGATCTATCATCATCCGAGCCCGTCAGCGCTAACAAAAGATCAAGCGGGCTGGTTTGCGTCCATCGGATTAGTGGCCCCGCACTCGCCACGTTCAGGGAGGGGCTGAGTGCCGCAACTTGAGTTTCGATCAGTTGCTCTTGCTCATAGCGCAACTGGTCGAGGATTGAGACCAAGTTTTTGAGCTGTGCCTGATTGGGATCGTCGTCATTGGTGTCGTTGTCATTGGTGTCGTCGTCCAAAACGATATCTGAGTTGCTTGCCAGACATGCCCGACATGCGGCTTCAATCGAGTTTGTGTCTTGCCCATTGAGGAAAATCCCAGAAGGACGATAGATCGCATTGATCGATGTCAGATAGCTTTGCCACGTCTCCACTGAAATCTCAGTGGGCTGACCATCATGGTCTTGCCAAGTCTCAAATTTATTGAAGATATTGACATTAATTTTCAGCGCTGCGGCAGTATTCGTCAGCCCTTCAAGCCAAGTCGCATTTTCATCAGATATCTTCCACGCTGCGGCACCTGGATCCAAAAGAGATAGCAACACTTCAGGTGTGATGTCAACCTCGGCCATCCAATGAGATAGGTTGACAAGCCAGTCCATTGCATCGAGCAAGGCGGTAGTATCATCCTCGGTTTCAGCACGGATTGTTAGCCCACTCCATAGGTTCGTGCCATTTTCGAGCTGATTGGCGAGAGACTCCACCAGTTCTAAGCCGCTGAGGATAGACCAACCCAGCATTCGGAAGAGAGTGGTGAGGCGATAAAGGGCACCCAGTCCTTGGGCATCGAGTGCGCCCGAAAGGTCAAAGCGCGCGTCGAGTTTTGCGAGGAGTGCGTCCATTTCCAGGGTCGAAAGCCCAAAGCCGCGCGCCACCACGCGGAATAGCGTCTCGTCCTGAATCGGGGTGTTCCGACGGCTGACAGTTTCATGAACGAAAGGCGCATCATCGCCGAACAAGGCGCGCATGAACGAGATCTCGGTTTGCTCTAACCCAGCGATGGAGGTATCACCCTCAATGATTTCGTCTGCGCGCCAGTACGGGCTGATCTCCCCAAACAGCGCTGCAAAGCTTTCGGGGGTGACGGAGTAGGCATCGCGGTACAGTTGAAAACTAGCCAACAATCGTAACCCTGTAGGGGTCACGCGGCGACTCGCAAGCTTCGTCTCATCAGTTGCTGAGTTCGTTGCGGCAGGAGCACTTGCGCCTGGTAGCGACAGGATTTGGTTGAGGCTGTGAAACGCGATCCCGCTCGCGTGGTGCAGTCTGGCTAGATAGTTGACAGATCGCAAGACCGGCGTGGGCAAAGGTGCTTCCCCCATTTGCACCGATTTTTCGCCCTCATCATCCACAATGATTTCGAAAGCATCATCATTGGCGAGGAAGGCCGTTGCAAAATCCTTCTGCGTTGTTACGGGGGGCGTTGCAGCAGGGTCGCTCCATTCCTGCGAGACAGCGTAGAAGCCGAACAGTTGAGCTATCCCGGCAAAGTCTAAGTCGAGGCTGGAGACAAGATGCGTAAGGCTCGACGCGGTTTTTAAATCTGATGCGCGATATAGCTCCGCAAGGGTGTCTGGCTGCACCGATGTCTGAGTACCATCTTCTGACAGCAGCGTCATCGTACTTCCCTCGGCAGAGGCTTCGTCCAGCGCACCGATGAGGCCAATCAATCCGGCCTGATCTTGAGCCCAGGCACGCGGACGGTAGTCTGCCAAATCCAGACCCATCGTACGCATACCGATGTCGTTCAGTCGCAGCCCCTCGAATTGTGCCAGCGCTGTCCGTGTTTCCGTGGCCTCCCGTGAATAGGGCAGGGCAATAGGGTAAAAGGAAGTTTTGACATCGATGTCCCCAAGGCCTGCACTCAGCACTTCGTTGACCAATTCGAGGGTCGGCACTTCTTTTTTAAGATTGGATTGGCTAAGCCTCAGCCGTGCAAGATCAGGACGGCGCACAACCAGAGAAAACGGGCTTTGCGGATCGGGAATAATGCCAATTTCGGTATCAAGTCCGGTGGCGATCCGATATAGATATCGCAGATAGGCTGCGGGTGACTGATTGGACTGTAAGCTGGACGGCTTTGCAAAGGAGAGGGAAGCCGCTGCGGCAAGAGGATCATCGAGCCTAGAAGAGATGGAAGAGGGCGTGTGGCGTAGCCCTTGGTTCATGGGATCGCCTACTGCAAACGCGTGGCGCATCAATCGATAAGCGCGTCGTGCTTCGCGTTGCGATCGCGCAAGCAAATCTCGCAAGTCCGCCCGATCAATAGGTTGGGCATCGCTGCGCTGCGTCATCTCGTCCTGAAATCTGGATACGGATTTGAACGCTGCGACGCGGGCGGCGTTATCAAATCCGAGATTAGCGATCCGTTCTGCCAAATCTTTAGGGCAACATTCCGCGGCAATGCGCCTGTAGAGCGGATCGTTTGCCAGCTCTGCAAACGACATCGGCGTCACAATCCGCGATGCGCTGCGTTGTTCCGCAGATTTGGAGAGGAGCCTGTCCTGGCGTTTGGAAGTCTGTCGAGAAAGGGTCTTACGAGCTTCCGCTGCCATGTTGGCGACGTCGGTAGTCGAAAAGGACGGTATCACAGTTGACATCGAATGCCTCACTTGCCAATTAACTGGTTTAGATTTTAATTCTGAGAGAATTTGTCTGTAATATTTATTGGCAAGAATTTCAAACGATAGACTCTAAGATAGAATTTATCAATTTGAAAAAAACTAAGAAGAAATCATAAATCATTTACAGCTATTCATTTACATCTATTCAATAGATTACACAGCTCATATAAATGCCGATAGGATTAGCATCTGCCACGGCTGTGACCATTTATGACTTTCAATTATCCCTCTAATTTGCAATATGTTATGGGCAGCCTCACGAACTACTGATTGCGGGTTTTCAGTACTGATTACAAGTACCTCAAAGTGCCCTGTCCGTAGGCTTTACATCAATCAAATCAATAATGACTTATATCCATTTTATTTAATGTCCGACAGGAGGAAAAATGCCTCAACCTCAACAGTTGAATGAGATTCCCACGCAATTATCTTGAATCAGTTTGGGACTCCTTTACAACCCATTTCGTGAGCTATTTGCTTAACTTCATCACTAGATTTCCAGGTGATAATTTGATTTTCTAGTTCATCTGGATTCCAGATTTTTGTCGTTTCACCTAGCTTATATTCAACATAGCGACGTCGAACTAAACCCCAAGCTCGCTTCCTATCATTCCCACGGCAATAAAGCAAAATTGCCTTACCAATCTGTTGCCAGTCTTTTGATGAAATCGCTCCAGCTAATGTAGGTGCACCATCATGGTTATCCAAGTTACCTGGACCATTATTAAAGACAAATGATAGTAAGGCCCCAAGCTGATTGACGTGCATCTGAGGCCACCAAGGGACACGCTGCTGCACCCCTTGAAGATATCGAGAGCCGCGCAGTTGGCGAAAATACATATCTTCGGCTTCACTCTCACGAAGGGTATCTACCAGTCTAAAGGGGCGGTTCAGGATATCGTGAAAAGTAAGCCCAGGATCAACTGTGATTGGGAGCCCATTTGGGCTTAAAGGGTCTTGGTATGCAGAAGCTATTCCATTTTTTGTGTGGCCTTTGCCCTCGAAATGGGAGCATACGACACCACCACACTCGGGAATGCCATTTGACCATCCTTCAGGGTCTCCAATCTGTTTTGGAGGTCGAGGGGGATGGATTTCGGTTTCTAACCGCTCTGATTGTGAGTCTGAGTCAAACAACCAGTGAGGAAAGGGATTATTCATGAGTCAAGTCCACTTTTCAAAAGGTAAGTTTTCGCCAGCAGCAAGAAATTCCATCGGGATTATTGTTGTTGTCCAACAGCGCTTGTGAGATGCCTTATAACGGGGGTCAGCCTTCAGTTTATCTATAAATTCTTTATGCAATTTTGGACTAGCTCCCACGAGACACCCAGCACTGGTGCGCCCAATATTACTTAAGGATGCTCCCCAACCATGATGCTGATTACAGAAAAAGTAGCCAGTGTATACTTTGTCTCCTCTGCGTTCAAAGTCTTCATTGTTGTCACGTGCAACAGCAATCGGACGCCCCGCTGAGGAATTAATCAATGCTGGGTGGTTTGATTTGTAATTGTGGAAACCCATAACCCATCCAATTTGCTGGCCATAGACCACTTGTGCTGCACCTGCAGCATTCATTCGGTTCTTAGTCCAGTGAGTTCCAGGATCTACCGTTGAATATTGATAGAAATCAAAGTATGGTTCTCGACCATCTTTGAACTTCAAAATAATTCGCTGGTCCTCAAACTTATTGCGAGTATCTTTTTGGAACTTCCAGTCTTGGTTGCAGTTAGCAATATAAATTATATTGCATTCGCCTGGACCAGTATATAAATCATAAAACTTGTTGTAATTTGGATGCCAACGCTTTGCTGGATTCTCATTCGTCAACATGAAATATACAATCCGACGAGCCATGCCATCAACGCCCGTCCAACCTTTCTCTTTTCGATAATCATTTGGGTCTAAGCCAGAAGGATGAGCACCATTTTTAGGTTTCTCCTTTGCGATTACCCGTTTGTCAATCAAATCATAGTCAGGCTGATCATGTGCGACATAATGAACACCATAAGTATCATAACAATCAGTATCATCGTTAATAAAATCGAAAAGTTCATCCGAGATATCAAGAGCGACTGTTCTACCAGTAAAGGAACCACTTTGCACATTCCTAAAAGCTGGCAATTTCAAAATTGCTTTCTGAACCTCATTATCAACCAACCAAGTTGCATTTTTGTTTGTTACCAGTGAAGTTGAAAATAATCGCATTATCTATACTCCAAAACCAGGTAATATTTCTGAATTGTGTTCTTTGATTCTTTCTCTCTCAATGATTCTTGCTTCTTGAAACGTTTCATCAGCTAGATCTAGTCCTTCATTACTTAAAGAAAATTGTCCGGATGCATGAGCGACCTCTTGTTCCAAAGACGTTTTTCCCATGTCAAGCCTAATCTTATTAACGTCGTGTAAATCTCTTAAGCCAGACGACGTTAATTGTGGGAATGGACTCTGAAAGTCGGGTGAACGAGAATCCGTTTCACTATATTTTTTGCCGACCAATGGACCATTGGCAATAGCTCTTCCATACATCCCGTATCCACCACCTCCGACAGCGATATATCCCAGAAATTGAACCACAATTGATTCAATATCTTGAATATTCGCTTGGATTTTAGCTTGGGTTTCAGCATCGTCATTCTCAAAATAGCGGCTAATTATCCCAGTCACATTAGGAGCTATCGTAATCAACATTCCAGCAACGACGGCTAGTAGTCCGCCTTGTATACCTTTTGACTGAAAGAATTTTTTTATCATCACCTTTATCCTTCTCTAAAGTGCAAATAAAATACCAAGAACATCTACTTATTCGTACCTGAAAATCTAGTTTTTCGAATATTTAATAGGCTTTGGACAGCTTGATTTCTAAGGGTGAATTGGGCACTGTTCAGTATCGGAACAGTATGTGTAAAACTTAGATGCAATCAATTCCTTAAAGTCATACATCACAGCAGTTTTGCCGATAATGACCTAGTTAAAAGTGTTACCCTGATTTTGACAGCGCCGAAATTTCTGTCCCGCAACCCGTTGACCGGTAAAACTATCAGAACAGGCATAGTAAGCTTCGTTTGCTAGAAGCCCCGGGGGCTCATTAACGACGACGCTTGCCTAGCTGCTAGCTGCTCTACTCGATCCTCCGGGCTGAAGTAGGGCTCGTTTGGAAGACAGTTGCGAACTTGGTTAAAATCGACCACATCTACAGAAGGATTCTCAGAAAACTTATAATCCTCTGGGAGCCCTTGCCATCGAAGAAACGCAAACGAGGTCGATGCGCCCGCTGGGTCTAACCAGTTGGCAATGCCGGGGTCTTCGGTACTAATTACAAACCTGTAGTTACCATCGCAGCTCTGTCGTGCTTGCGACCTCGTAAGACTAGTCTGGCGGTGACAATAGTCCAGTCCATTGAACCATAGGTCACCAATTTGGATTGACTGGTACCTCGCCTTCGAGTCGGGTACGGTGATGACGATTGCTTTGCCTGGCTGGATGGGAAAGTGGCCCGCCGAGTTCCTTTGCCCCGGTAGACCAGCGTCCGTCCCCCTAGGTGGGCTCAGTCTGTTGACGGCGAGGTTGGCTCTTAGGCCGTCGACGAATTTGACCCAGCCTCTGGCAGAGCCGACAAGGTACTCAGACGCTCGCAGGTATTGGTCGTTCACGAGTGCGGGGGTGGGCAATGGTTTGGGTTTGCCCCGTGTGTCAGTACGCTCGATATACCAGGTGCCGCTCTTTTCCTTCTCCCAGTCCATAAAGCTCTCTCGAATCAGGATGTTTGTTGCTTGCAGCCCATCTTTGGTATTGCTAAGCCAGTTGTCACCGGTTTGTGTGTCGCTGATTACGATCTCGAAGTTCCCATTGTCATCAACGATCAGATCTTCGAGGGAAAGCTGACTCAATGTTATTGGGCTCGTTAGGTTTTCATTGAAGCCGGGGCTTCCGGTGCCTACCTGGATTTGAAAGTCTGCACTTGTTCCCCGCTTACCACGGATGACGTAGGTGCCCGGCGTTGAAATGGTTGCGATGTGATATCGGTTATCGGGATTGAACAGACCATACTGGTTGTGTTGGTTCAGACTACGAAACTCAGGGTGGAGAGGGTCGTGGACGATGAACCCCTGATCGAGGGCGGCTGAAATTTGATGCTTAAGCTGTCGCTCGGCGGCCGCCTTTTCGAGTCGCGGCGTCGGGCTGTAGAGGAGCCATGGTGCACTAAACATGATCTCTCGCGCCTCTTCGATCGCACGGGTCAGCAGCATTGCACCTTGCAAGGGGTGTTCATCATTTCGTGAGTTAGTCACCAGATCGAAGCTGCCATCTCCATTAACGTCCCCGATGGCGACTTCATCTAGGACATTTCCCACATCGAATTTCGCTGAATCTTGAAATGTCGTCATTATTAGTTCCTTCTCTAGACTCAATTTGTTTTCCAATTGAAATTAGATTATTTGGAAAAAACTGATCAGTCAGGCTGAAAAAGCATGAAAAAGCATGTTGATAAATCAGATCTGGTACTAACGGGTACAACTGGTTGTAGGGAATTACTTTGAACCAAGGTTGTCTCCCCCCAATTGTGAGGGCAAATGCAGGGGGGCAGACTCATGGAGGCAGTCCTCAGGGAGAAGGAGCGACCACCACTGTACCCTCTGCAAAGTCCGCATTGGTGTCAATATCGTCGGGGTTAAAGGTGCCAATATTCCTTGCGGTAAGATTTTCCGTAGAGATCTGCAAGTAGTGGCCAACTAGAACTATTGCCCTGAAAGGATCTTAGCCATTATTTTTTATAATAAAATAAAATCAATAATGTTCATGCAGTTATTGATTCTCTATGATTAATGTTTTGGCATTTGTGTTTATTTCTATCGCGAGCCTCCTAGCAAATAGTCAAAATAAACC
>JAHQWE010000030.1 GCA_019633985.1 Acidiferrobacterales bacterium
AAAATGCACCCAACAGAATATTCACATAATGCAGTCCGTCAATACGATACGAGTTAACATCGCAAACTACGCCAGGTATCACCAAGGCTGCAGCAGTGACGATCAATTGCACAGATAGATGGTCTGCGGTAATTGTGTTGTTAGGGCGAGTTCATCAGCAAACGACTGATTCTGCATAAACCCATTGCCGATCACATTTGCAATCACAACAAAGAACACTATATTTTGACGTTAGCCGGACCTTAACATTCTCGGTAGATAACCTTAACATTCTCGGTAGATAACATGAACAGATCGTTACTGATTTCGACTGGTATTGGTTGCGGCGTTCTGTGCTCTTACTGCCCGCAGGCGAGCATCGGTATGGCCTACAAACAGTTCAATGGCCCAAGAAAAATGAGCTTTGATCTGTTTAAGCAATGCACCGACAAATTGCCGAAAGATGTGACGGTTGATTTCACCGGTTACTACGAGCCCTTTCTAAACCCTGATTGCACGCAGATGATCCTCTATGCGCACCAGATTGGGCTCGCGGTCCGGCTTTCGACCACCGTCATGGGCCTGACCGCGCAGCAGGTGGATCAGTTCAAGCACATCCCCTTCACCAAATTTGCAGTGCATCTGCCCGATACGAAAGGGCTGACACGCATCATTGTGGACGAGGCTTATTTGCAAGCATTTCAGCGTCTGATCGATTGCAGTATTTCGAACATGGCCTTTCACGTCCACGAAGGAAACGAGGGGCCCGAGGCACCGCATGCGATAGTTGATGCGGTCCTCAGAGCTCATGGACTGGAACCTGAAAACCGCTGGATCAATACGCGGGCAGGCAACATCGAAATCAAGGGCCGCAAACCCCCGGAGCGTCTGCTAGGCGAATTGGCGATGTGTCCGCGGATCTATCAAAATGTGTTGATGCCTAGCGGTGATGTAGCCTTGTGCTGCATGGACTGGACGTTGGCGCACGTAATCGGCAACCTGGTTGAGGGCGACTACGAAGCCTTGTTCGAAGGCCCCGTTTTTCAAGAGGTCCTTCGTGGATATAAGGATGACGCAATCGACATTTTGTGCCGCACTTGCGAAGTTGCGCGAACCAGGGAGCAGGTGGAAAAGCAGACCAGGTTACAGCAGTTCGTTGCCGAAACTCAGGCAATACGGGAAGGCTTGATCGAAAGCGGTCAAAGCAACTGACAATATGACACGTATCAACGGTTCTGCGAGGACGTGAAGCCTGCCGTAAAACTCCAGGACGCCTACGGCCAGTTGGCGGTTATCGTGCTGAATTCGATCCTCTTGCTCGTGGCGCTCAATCTGTCACTGTGGGTCTACTTCTCATTCCACGATTTTAAATCCATATCGCCAATTACAAAGTCAGATCTGTCACCAAATGGCTTGTTCTACGAGGCTGGCGGAGCGGTCGACAACGGCAAGCGCACGCCGTCCAACCTCAGTATCTTCGACTACAAGGCCTACGAAGGGGTTATGAGCGAGCAGGAAATCGGACAACTGCTCGACGAAATTTACGACCATGGTCAGCTGGGCTTCGAATATCAGGCGTATAGCCAGTACGGACACCGTGAGTTCGCGGGCGATTATATTAACGTAGAGATAAAAGCCAACGGGCTGGCTGTCCGAAAAACCATCAACCCGAAGCCAACCAATCCCGAATGGCCAACTTTGCAGGTGTTCGCCTTTGGTGGCAGCACCACCTACGGCAAAGGCGTTGCGGATGGCGATACATGGCCCAGTTATCTGAGCCAGATATTAAACGAGCGCGCGCGGCAATCGGGTATTCGATTCAACGTCGAAGTGACGAACCATGGCCGGGTAGGTTTTTATCCGACACAGGAGGTGCACCACTTTATGGAGGTGCTGCGCAGCGGAGAACGACCTGATATCGCCATCTTCCTGGACGGCCTGAACTTCGGACGCGATGACGATACGCCTAGCCTGACCACCGAATATATTCGGACCATCCATGCAGCACAGTTTAGCGGGCTTAAAGATAGGTTGGGTTGGATACCGATGGTTCGCGCGAGTAATGCTTTGCGCCTGCGATTTGCCGAACCGGTTGAACGGCCAGGTCAACAGCCAGAGCACGTAGTTGAGAGGTTCTTGCAGGCTCGCCAAAATGCAACTGCAATTGCCGCTCAATACGGCGTGTTGCCTTACTTTTTTCTGCAACCAGACGCCCACTATAACTACCCCGAACACCTGTTTGGACCCGGCAAACTACCCATCAAGCAGCAAGCACGAGCCTTCAAAGAACAAGTCTATTCAGCTTTTCCTGCGAACAGCGGATATGTCGATCTGACCGGTCTGTTTGCTGCATGGGGCGACCGCAAAGCGATCGTAGATACTGGACACTACTCGCCAAACTTTTCAAGGTTTGTGGCGCAGCACATTGCCGGCTCAATCGATTTGCGAGGCATCACTCCTGGCACTGATGACCCCGCAACGCCCACCGGCGTTCCGCGCCAAAGATAACTCGCATACCCCATAAATCGATGAAGGATGGTGGAAATAAAATCCGTCTAGCAGTCTCCCCTTGACAGCAGCTGCCAAACATACAAAGTGCAGTAGACATAACGCTATGTTCGTTATCCACCGTCAACCCCCGGCGGCTATTCGGACTGGATTGTTTTTTAAATAGACTAACGCAAATCCTGGGTACCAAGAAACTCCATCGCGATTATCAGTCTGCCCAGGCGACTTCGCGCCTCAACTTTTTCACAATCCAGGTCGCGGATCAAACGTGGCATATCGAGGTATTGCGCCTTCGGAGAACCAGTTCCATTTTGCCTGAGATTCCGGCCAACAGATTTGTACGTCTGTTTCATACAATTAATCAGCGGATTTGCTCTTGCCGGATCCGATTTACTCGTCTCCCAACAAACATTGTGTGGAAGAATCGGCTCCATAGCCTGTCGAAAGAAAAATCTTTTCCACGATTGATTAACGAATACCTCACCCGGTAAAGACAAAGAGAACTCAATTATGCGGCGGTCCAGCAATGGATACGCATAGCGAATATTGTGAAGAGCCCCATCGGCAGCCCATGACTCAATTCTCGCGACATTAGGACTCCACCTTAGTAATTCGCAACGAGCTACTTTGTCATTGGTATATCTAACAGGAGGAATCGGATCCAGCCGTTTTACGCGATTAACAAAGGTTTTGTTTATGTAGGATGCAGTTTGAGCAAATTGAGTCTGTTGATGTAAAGACAAATTTTGAACATTAATGTCCTTCCTCAATATCAATATTTCAATCAACGCTCGAAACACCGTCATATCGATCCCCAGCCTATTTTTCAGGTCTATAAGCGCGGCATCTGACAGTAATAAATCACTAAGGCCATGAAACAGTTGTGACGCACAAAAACGAACAGGATTCCGTTTTCTGGATCTGGCAAATTTACTCAACTCGTACCACTTTCCCGATAGCGCCAGCCTTTGAAAATATCCACGTCCATCAAAAGATATTCCTTCATCCCCTCCAAAACCCGACAAAATAGTAGTGACTCCCCGGTCCATCGCTTCTTTTTGTACTACCCATTCATTGTAGGTAGCATTGCAAATCGGTCGAACCATATGATCCCGATTTAAAACATCGCGAATATTTTCAGTCGTCTGAATGGTGTATATGGGATCAATTCCGGCCCTGGTGCAGACTGACTCGATGCGATCATATTCACTTTTTTCGAATTTCGTATTGTCTGGATTAGGTGGCGGGTACCAGGTTAACGCGAATGGCGGCTCCTGATTTTGTCGCTTTAACTCTTCAGCGCCGAGTATTGCAATGGAAGAGCAGTCTAATCCACCGCTCACATGAATTCCGGTTCGACCACTAACCGGCAGTCGATCACGTATTGACAGACGAATTAATTCTCTAATTTCTTCCAGCAATTCATTGTGATTCCACAATTCCCTTTGTGCTATTTGTTCTGGCACCCAATAGGGATTAACGTGAAGCGATTTTTCATTTGCAACAAGGTAGTGGCCGGCAGGTATCTTTTTAATATGTTTAAAAAACGTGTGCTCATGATGGGCAAACGCTCCGTAGAGGCTCGCGGCAATGAAGTCTTCGGCTGGCGCCTCTGACACCCCGGGCATCTGTAGCAATTGTTCTATCGTTTCACCTATTACCAGCCGGTTGGGTAGCACGCTATAATAGACTGGCTGACACCCCATTATATCTCTGGCGGCAAAAATTCGATTTGCCGAAAAATCGTACACTAAAAATGCGAAGTCACCGAAAATCATATCTGCACAGGCGGTACCCTTTTGCCTGTAGGCATGCAAAATCAGATCTGCATCAGAACTGTAACTATCTACTCCCAGACGACTCACCAACTCCTGTCGATTATCAATTCGGGCAGCGCAAAACAAAACCTCCGGATCCCGCTTTCGGGAAGACCGGAGCTCATTCCAGTCAATCGAAACCGGATTCTGCAGTGCCAATCCATACTGGCTGGGAGAAGTCGTTGGCATAATCTATAAAATCAATGGATATGGGATTTTAATCACTACAAGTAACTCTTGTAGTCTAGCTCATTGAGGAAATAACAAGCGAGTTCCCTGGGTAGAAGCCAACTGCAGTTCTAATACACAGACACAAAACAACCGACAGAGGTGTACTGACGGAATCCGGCACCACCGGTTACTCGAACACGTCCGGATACGACCCATGCATGGGCTTGAAGTTCATCTTGCTTATCACTGCGACGGACCCCCATAAAAAGTGCGTATGGCACTTTATTCAAACCTAACAGGAATCTTGCGACCATTGCCTGAGGAAAGCAATCAGAACGCCATAGCGAGTATTTGGCAGCCAGTCTAATTGCTGACCCAACCATCCGGGCCTTCGACTCCTGTTCCAATGTACAAAGCGGCACTCGAGGCGCCAGACCATCATGAATACCCAGTAATTTTGACAACTGCTTAAATGGGGTAACAAGAATGACCATATTACATAGAATAAGACAAACCCAGGCACAGAAAAAAAATAGAAAATGTACCAAACCCAAGTTTTTGATAGTTGATATCTTTCGGAATACTCGGTCTATCATTTCATGATATTTTGGTTTACCACCCGCTTAACCCAGGCTGTTCGAATAATAAAACATGTTCAGCTCAATTTTGCCACAGATATTTTAAAAACATAAAAGTCCGATCATGATTATTGTACTGACCATGGGACGATCTGGTTCGTCACTGATTATGCAATCTTTGCGTCACCTGGGTATCAGAGTAGCTGGCAGAGCATTCGATACCAAAGAAGGTGCTATTGCTCAAGAAAGACATGTAGCTCTTAATCCACATGGTTATTGGGAAGAGCCCGGGATTTACTATGGCGGCCCTTCCTCCGTAGAGTTTCAGAGGCTTTATAAAACCGCTCAACGACCTGTTGCCTGTAAAATGGATATCAGACACTTCACAGATGAAAATCAAACGCAAAACTGGCTGGACATCTCAAACGAGATTACATCGATACTGATCTCTTACAGAAACCCGTCAGAACAAGCCCATTCGGAGTACATTGGGACTATTCAACAGGAGTCAACCACTGATGATCAATTGCGATTTCAATTTGTCACCAAGTTTCTGCTGGACTATAAAAATCAATATGGAGGAGTACCTAAGGCTGCAAAACAACTCAATGCACTGAGGCACAAAATTTACTACGTAAACTTTGCAGGAGCGAGAAATCCATGCACATACATTACAGACTTGTGTTCCATGGCTAAAATTCACTTTACCCCATCGCAATATCAGTCGGCAGTTTCCAATATCTCACTCAGGCTTTATAGAATTAACCAAAACTTGCTGTCGAAAGAAGAAAAATGCTGGGCGATAAAAATCGGTGCGCAGGATGTCTATTTGAAACTCAGTCAGTTTAACCACAACCTGGAAACATCAGCGGAGAAGCGGCATTAACTAAGAGCAACATCAAAAGACAGGCATATTCTCGGTTCAACACCTGAATGCGGCACCGTAGAATGGTACAGGTACGACGGAAATAAAATCATCTGCCCACTCTTTGGCCGAAAAACAGTTCTTTCGTAACTGCAGTCATCAGGTGCCAGTGTTTTTGGAAACTCCCCAAAAACAATAGAGCCACTGTCGGTTAATTCATGATTTGTATCCGGTACGCTGACATAGTAAACACCGCTGATCCACCCGGCTGGATGTATGTGTGGACGCTGAAATCCCCCGTCATCTAAAACAACCGCCCAGCAAACGATGCTAGCCCGTTTTCCAAGATTATCTTCAGATAGGTCAACGGGCAGTTTATCTATCACCTGCTCCACTTGTTTTTGTATTAGGCCGATGACAGTCTTCGACAAATTTTCCGGTAACACATCACCGATAAAGCCTTGTCGACCTTTTGATGTAGCGGTACTTTCCGGCTCGAACACCAAAGCCGGATGTGACAACAGGCACCGAGAAATTTCCTCGTTAATACTAGCAACCTTCTCCAAACCATAGAGTTCCTCTGGAGAACACATCACCATTGCGTCAGAATTCTGCATACAAAGCAAATCCCGATTCGCCGTATGAAGCCCATAAATACCAGACAATGCTTTGGTTGCTGTTGATTGACCGCTATAAACAGCAGTGGTCTCAATCAGTTCGCCAACTTCGCCAATCTTGCCTTGTTGAATCAAAACCTCACATAATGGCACAAAGGCCTGATCCGGGGACTTTTCATAGGCTTTTCGAAGCAGACTCTCCGCATCATCAATTCGGCACGCTCCCCTATAAAGTTTACCCAAAAGAATCAGAAGATCACTGCGATCAGGGGCAAGTTCCAAACCTCGCTTTGCGGCATCGATGGCTTCATCGGTCCGGCCTGCAATACGGAGTGCCTGACCGTACGACGACCAGACATTTACCGTGTGCATACCACGATTAACCAACTCTGCCATCAACAACACCGTTTGATTACTGCCTAGGGGAGCGCATTTTCCAATATCAACAGCCAGTGCACAGAGATAGTCCGGGTCCATCCGTTTTGCCAGCGCTTTTGTGAAAAGCGCCTCTAGAGCCCTGACCTTTTCACCCGGGTTGCAATCAAATGGCGCCCAATTTAGCTCAGCCAAACGAAATCCCTAATATCATTCATCGAAGTAACAGTTCCTGTGGCCCAGGTCTTTCACGCAATCCAACCTGGAATTTACCTTGCAAGCATTGTAATAATTGTAGCCAAAGGTTCCATAAAAACAAAAGAACCAATTTAGCGTATGTCATCAAAAAATACGGGCAACTCGATTCCCCGTCTCACCTTATACTATAACTTCTGTGATGATCGTTTAATAACATTTGGTTTTGAAACTTGAGGCATCAGATACCAAAAACTCGCTTTTCGGGCGCTGAACAAAACGCACATAAGGCAATCAAGAAACACGTATTTATCATTAGCCCCAATAACAGCGGCTCAACATTAGTAGCGCGCGCGCTCTCTTTGTGCTCGCAGGCCTGGAGCCTTCCCAGAGAAGGCCAACACATGCTGGGATACACCGGGCCGGATACTATTCGTCACAATATTGCACTAACTTGGGCTGCAACGACTGCCAATGTAAATATTATCCGAAATCGGGATCTGTACAACTGGAGCAAGACAAAAAAGGCCTGGTATTTTCAAGCCAGTGCAACGCACAAAGATGCCTGTCTGTTTGTCGAAAAATCGCCACCGTTTCTGCTGATCATTGACCAACTGCTCGAACATTTCCAAAATGCTAACTTCATATTCCTGGTGCGAAATCCTTATCCGGTTGTAGAGGGAATCTGCAGGCGAATTAGCACCAGATCTACCTCTCGAAAGGATGCTCTTTTACTATCTGCCAACCACATAACTCAGTGTCTGCGCGTGCAGAAAAGTAACATTGAATCTTTTGGACACTCTGGTGTATTTATTTCATACGAAGAACTATGCGCCTCACCAAAGCAAACAGAAACACGGATTACCGACCTGGTGCCCGAACTGATAGACCTTAAATTAACCCGCAGAATAGCGGTTAAAGGAATGTATAACGAAAGGCCGCGAGATATGAACTCCGATCAAATAGAACGGCTAAGTGACTCTGATGTAAAAACCATAAACACCGTTTTTGAACCCCACACAGATTTGCTTCACTACTTCAACTACAATCTAATGTCAGTAGGCCGGCAATAAATACAATGAAAAATGTCATTAAACCCGAGACGTTTCGTAAATTGGGCACCTACGAAGTCAGTGAAATTACAGAAATGGTTGGAAAATTGTCTGACAAAGTCTGGTCACTGGAAGATGACCGTAAAGAAAATAAATTCTCCGTTTTTCATCACACGCAGCATGTCATTTTCCGTTTCCCGCCGGGCAATCAAAATCCATCTGACTTCTACACAAACCCTATCTGGGAAATATGGAAGGATCGACTACTGCCAATCATGGATAAAATAACAGCGCACTATGGTCATAAGAAATGTATTTATTCGAAGGTTATGCTGGCCAGGCTACTTGCCGGGAACCGAATTGACAGGCATGTGGATGGAGCGGGCTCGAATTTACTAACTCACAAAATGCATGTACCGTTAATTACAAATCCTGGCGCACTATTTACTATCGAGGACGACACCCGTCACCTCGAGTATGGATCAGCCTACGAAGTAAACAATATTGTAAGGCATGCTGCAGAAAACAACGGGGACGAACATCGAGTTCATCTGATTTTTGAGCATTACGATAGTGCTGCGTAGAAATCACTTATGGATAAACACCACTATCTTGCGTATGGTCTGGTCATCGGCTCTGACTACCCAATAGATTGCCTGACCGAGTGCAAAGAACAAAACGTCGACATAACAATACGCAGAGTAAACATCCGGGATCAACTAGCCAACATCAAATTCACCTCAGATTTCGCAAATTGGCAAGCCACAGAAAACAGGTTTCATCTACATGTTTGCGGTGTGGCAGACTATTTAGTAAGCAACGGCAATGAAATACAAATAGAAGTAAGCAATAGCGCCTCAGACGACGATGTTAACGCCTTCCTAATAAGCTCGGCATTCGCTGCACTGCTTCAGCAAAGGCATTTCTTAACACTACATGCCAGCGCTGTAATGACGGAACTTGGCGCTTTATTGCTTGTTGGGAGATCAGGTGTGGGCAAATCTACCACCCTTAGCGCGCTCACATCCAAGGGGTATTCAATGGTAACGGATGATATCGCCGCAGTTACCCTGGACGAAAACATGAATCCAACCATTTCGCCCAGTTATCCCGTTACCAAGTTAAAGCCCGACGCAATAGAAAAACTTGGAAAATCAGAATGTCAGGCCAGAAGGCTACGGAAAAACGTGGAAAAATATTTGCTGCCTGTTGACAATTTCCACCCACAGGTGGCAAAAGTCCATAAAATATTTCTACTCGATATTTATGAAAAATCCGAAATATCTACAGAATACATGACATATTCTGACTCTTTTTATTGGCTCTCGTACTTTACCTTTCGAAAACGTTTTTACACCGGAATGGATCTGGATTCTCTGCATTTCAAGTTGCTTTCAACGCTAATACAATCGACTGACGTTGTTAAAATCACCCGATCAGACGCTGGCTGCCATTTAGAGGATCTAGTAACCACGATTTTGGGAAATACCAGTCTTTCCTCAGATGTTCATCCTAATACAGCATAGCGCCTATGACGTTTATCTGGCTGTGTAGTTACCCGAAATCCGGCAATACGTGGTTACGTGCATTGCTGACCAGCTACCTTAATGATCACCGGGAAAGCCAAGATTCTGACAGGCAACTAATTGGTCCGTCTTCTCATCTTACCTGCCACCTCTTCGATGAAACGATGGGGCTTAATTCCTCAGAACTTACCCCACAGGAATTGGATCAGTATCGATATGTTTTCCACAAACATTTTGTTCAGAGATTCAGGGGAACAACATTCACTAAAGTTCACGAGTCCTACCTGAGTAGATATTCCGGTCACCCCATGTTTCCGCAAGATGCCAATTGCAAGGCAATCTACTTAATCAGAAATCCGCTGGACATCGTTCCATCATATGCACACCATGACAACAGCACGTTAAATGAAGTCATAAAACACACGAAGGACTCCATGGCTGTGGTTCGCCACGGCA
>JAHQWE010000031.1 GCA_019633985.1 Acidiferrobacterales bacterium
TACAATAACGGTACAGATGTGGGCTCGGCAACGAAAACTGGTTCAGTAGATCAAGCAAACAGTGTTCCCGTAACAATGGGAAATCAACCTGCGGGGGATCGCGGATTTCATGGAATCATAGATGATATTTGCATTTTTGATTTCGCACTTTCACCTGACCAGGTCGCTGAGTTTTATGATGACGGTCAAGGATTTTTGTGTGACGCACTGCCGGATAATGAACCGCTAGACACCTCTCCTCCGGTCATCACCGAACTTTCAGGTGTCAACTCTCCCACTTTTGATACCACACCGCGCTACATTTTTTCCAGTAGCGAAGCAGGAAACGCATCATTTGGAGGAGGCTGTGATAACACACCAGATACCGCGGTAACAGCCGGGGCGATTCAACAGGATTTCGCAGAACTGAGTCCGGGCACCTACCTGGATTGTACTGTCCAGGTGACTGATGCTGCTGGGAATTCCTCCAATACACTCGCAGTCTCGGCATTTACAGTTGAAGCTCCCGACACCACACCACCAACAGCTGTGATTGATCAAGTTGCCGATCAGGAAGATCCGACGACCAGCAACATTGCCAAGTTTCTAATCACCTTCTCAGAACCAATTGATTCGAATACGTTCTCATTTACGGATTTGGAACTGGCCGGTAGTGTTGGGACAATCAACGAAGATCCCCAGCCAGTCCAAAATACTGATCATCGCCATTTTCTCGTCAGCGTGATCGGAATGGCTTCAGGAGACACCGTGACGATCAACCTACCAGCAGGCAGAGTAATGGATCTCGCCGGAAATCCCAATGCAGCTGCCATCGTTTCCGATAACAGCGTGACATATGTCTGTGATAACTGCAGTATTAACGATTCCGATGGCGATGGAATTGCAGATCAGTTCGACAATTGCCGAAAAACACCGAACCCCAATCAACTCTCCTCCGAGGCCTGCCCATCCGAAGACGAACTATGCCTACCTGTTGTGAGTCTTGCTAACACGGTCGTCTTGATCTGTCTCTAGAGCTCTCGTACTCCCTTGGGTTTCTTCTGTTTCTAATGACAACAGTACTATTGAGATCGCTATTGATTTAGTTGACTGGCGTTTTGCAAATTGTGTAACTTCGTCGATGGCGCCAGTCCAATCTCAGAACTGACTGTGAGTCCTGCCATCTCAAGTTTCATTGCAATGAGCGCAAGATGATGGGTTGAGTGACTATGTAGAAATATCAACTCCCGCCCTATCGTAGAAAGAGCGCCGTTTGCCTGCCAACTAGTACAGGTAGCACAGCGAATCTTAACCGAAGCGATCGGATTGATCTCCAAAGTAGAGAGCTTCTCCTTAATGTCCTGCAGCTGCATCAAAAATACCTTAACGTTGACGCCACCCTGATTGTTGCGATCACGCTGGTCGTAGTCCACGTCACCGCGATCACAATGTTTTAGAAACAAGGCGTAGTGCTCAATGAGATGTCTGAAATGTGCGCCAACCAATAGATAATCATCTGCAAGAATATCGGTAGCCAGGGCTCGAGTTTGATCAAGAATCGTTAAGTTATCCTGAATAAGAGGATGGGTCATAGAAATAAAAAGGTTTTTGCTTGTTTAGCAATGTGACCAAGTAAACAAAAATTAATTCCCTGGTTTTGCTCTCGAGGAAGAATTTGACGCAGAACGAACATCCCGACAGTGCGGTCAAAAAAAAGCGCGGTTATACCGCGCTATATGAGTACTTCTTCAGACTTTTCAGGATTCCATCGGTCCGCCGGCTTCTTTCCAATCATTGACACCTCCCACATTGATCACCGAAGTAAAACCCATATCTTTTAGCGTCTTCCCTGCTAACGCGGCCTGCCCTCCCGCGCCACAAACCAAAAATAAGTTCGCATCCTTCTTAAGAGCGGGGTTATGAAATGGGGTTGCTTCATCTGCGGCGAATTCGATAAAGCCTCTGGGAATCCGTAACGCACCTGCGATTGTCCCACTTTTTTCAATATCGCTGGAGTCTCGCACATCGACAAAGATATTTTCATTTGTACCGTGTTTTGCAATGGCTTCTTCCGAAGAAATTCTTGTTACGATCGCATTCGCCTCTTCGAGGTAATTCTTTGCAGTTTTCATCATTCTTCCTAGGTTAAATTTTATTCATTACAAGAGGTAACGAATCTACTCTGTTTCGCAATAACTCGCGATGAAGACCAGGTGCGCACCATCTCACCATTCAAATCGCTGAATGGTGAATTTTATCCTACTGAGCCTCAAACAAAATTGTAATCGATCAGATTTACCGACAGATACACAAAAATCAGAATCTCTGCTGGACACAATCTACAATATTTAGTCCTTGAAGCGTCGATTGGCAGCTCCTCAACCGGCGACACCTCATTCAAGAAACGCTAAACACCCAGCCTATTTTTTAAATAGGTACTTTGCCGGCGTAAAAATTACATAAAGAACGGTAAAAGCAAGAAGAACAAAACAGGTGTGTACCACCAAGCCGTCTCCATTGATCAGGTTATAGGCAACCTGGTAGCTAGAATCAATATCCAGATTTTTAAAAAATGATCTGGAAAACTGTTTCACCAGATCCTGAACCACCAATAGATAATCTGGAAATCGTACGATCAAAAATATCTGAAACCATAGCGCTAGTGCAGAAGTCAGAACGAGTCGAAAGACGAAGAGGCTAAAGCTTGCGAAAGTTTTCATCGGGACCAGTAGATGATTCAAAAGAATAGATTTAACCCACAATCTACCTACAGCGCAAAGTACTTGATGGGTGGGCAATCAAGTATCCTGTTTTGAACAACACATCAATTTTGGATGTCAGCCAGAATGAACTAGCAAGTTGAAAATATTTTTCACTTGAGTACGACATCCTAGGGTAATTTTGACAATTCGTGTCACGCCAGCTTCGAACTGTATTTGGCTTAGATACTGGATTCGAGCGCACAAATCTATTATTAACTTGATGAAAATTTAATAAATTATTGTTTTTTATCTATATTTTTACACGCAAGATCGAAATACGGTACAAATTCCACGATGAACGGGGAAAACTGGCCCTGGAATTGCTAATCAGATTTAACGTCATTTTAATCGTAACTTTGGGGGTTCACAAAAATGGGTAGCATTATTCGGAACAATCGGGGCAACAGAAAACAGAGTGGGTTTACACTTATAGAGTTAGTGATCACTGTCACTATACTCGGTATCCTTGCATCATTCGCAATACCAGCATACAAAGATCACACTATAAAATCGCGGGTATCGGAAGCCTCCAGTATTTTTAATCAGGTCAAAGCCGCCTATACCATTCACTACGGTCTAAATGGTCGGTTTCCTAATAGCCTGAGCCAGGTTGAGCATCTTTCAAACAATCAGAATGATCATGCCGGGGACTATATTCAGTGGATGAGAATTCAAAATAATGGCAGAGTGAGGGCAAGAACACGAAATATTCCAGAGCTCGGTGTGGCAGCAGACAAAATCATGGAATTCCGTCCGAGTGTTGCCTCTGACAATTCAACGATTAGATGGACCGTATTTTCACGGGAAAATAATAGCAACTGGATTCCTCCGAAGTTTTTACCTGCGTTGTAGCACCTGATTTTGGTTGGGAGAAAGGAGCCTTAGTGGCTCGGAAAAGCCGCGTTGCTAATAGCAACGCGGCTTTTTTATGCCAAGGACTGAGCGCCAGACTCAATGCGAGACAATTGCAAGGACACAAGTTGATAAGGCAATTTAGATTGTTCCCCGACACGGTTGAGATACCTTTCTGTTTTTTCATGCCGCCTCCTTGCTTCTCATTAGCCCTGCACGGGTATCGATCTGACGGCAATCTAGCAAACCCGTGTATGACGCGAATTATGCGGTGTAGTATGAGTCTCCTTCAAATCTCAATGAAACGAAAAGTCGAGTGAACGAAATAAATCTAAGCTCTCGATCACTCGCCCTTCAGGCGAGCGAAATCCGAATCATTGCAGAAGAAGCGATGAACCTTCAGAGTGTCATACCACTTTATTTTGGAGAGAGCGCCTGGCAGACCGACCCGTTAGCAGTGGGTGCCGCGATTGACGCGCTACAACATGGCGATCATTTTTATCAACCCAATAATGGTCGCAAAAGCCTTCGTGAGGCTATCTCTCGCTACCTTTCTAAACTTCATAGCCAACCCATCGACGCAGATCGGATCACGGTCACAGCTTCCGGCACGCAGGCATTGGCGATCACCGCCCAAGCTATTGTAGATCCAGGAGACAATGTGCTCTGTATCCAACCCGGGTGGCCCAATATCCCCTGTGCGTTTGAGATTGCCGGGGCGAAGGTTCAATATCAACATCTCGGTATCAAAGACGACCGGTGGAACCTGGATATCGACCGATTCACCAACTCGATCACTCCTCAAATCAAGGCCGTTTTAATCAACTCTCCCTCGAATCCAACTGGCTGGGTGATGCCTTCATGCGACCAGGAAGTGCTTCTGGAGAAATGCAGGAAAACTGGAACATGGCTGGTTTTTGACGAGGTCTATTCAAGGCTTTATCAAAAGGGTAAGGCTGCCCCTTCCCCTCTTGACTTCGCTCTTCCTGATGATCGTGTTATTTCAATCAATAGTTTCTCCAAAGCCTGGTCGATGACCGGTTGGCGGCTAGGCTGGGTTGCAGCACCGAAAGCGACATACCCTACGCTCGGCAAACTGACAGAATTCAATATCGCCTGCGCACCCGGTTTCGTTCAAGCTGCTGGAGAAAACATGATTAATGCAGGTGAAAAAGCGATAAGTGATTTAAAACATAAGCTCGAACAGTCGTATACCGAGGTGGAGACTAATATGAAGACAATCGAGAAAATCGGTTTTATCCAACCAGATGGTGCGTTCTATTTATTTTTTTCTATCGATGGCATCGAAAATAGCCTTGAGTTCGCGCGCAGGCTGTTGCGGGAAACAGGTGTGGGACTCGCTCCAGGTAGTGCATTTGGAGAGGCTGGCAGCGGTTATTTTCGCCTGTGTTATGCCAACCCTGTCACGCTTCTCAGTGAAGCGCTTTCACGATTAGATGGGTTCTTGCAAAGCTAGATTTCCGCACGTGAAAGAGTAAACACCAACTCGAGCTTTAAGCATTCCTGCTCGAATATCCAATTTTGTTAGAGCGAATGTGGAGCAATCAATATACTATTTCAATATCTCAACGGCTAGTTTGAGGCTTTGGCAGTGCACTATGAACAACAACAATTGCCAAAACATTGCAGGCAACTGCGATCATCAACGCAGAGAGATATGAGTCCGTCCTGTCAAAGAGAAAGCCACTCAGCCAGGGTGCAAGTAATCCAGCAATTCCCCAGGCGGTGAATACTTGACCATATACTCTAGGAGAAGAAAGTGCCCCAAACTGCTCAGAAATTGCCACCGGGTAGACAGCGATCAAAGCGCCATAACTGTACCCAACTAATCCTAAACTGAACAATCCTATAGCCACCGTACTGGCAGATGGTGTCGTCAGTGCAACCACTCCCAATGTTGTGATGACTGGCAGAAACAAAAGCAATTTCCTCTTATCAATACGGTCGGAAAAATAGGCCGCACTAAAACCACCGAGCATGTTACCAAGGGCGACAATCACCGTTGCAAAGGTGGCCTCGGTGTTCTCAAATCCCAACCAGTCTGCGACGTTAAACGCATGTCCAATAACCATCAATCCGGAAGCCACCGAGGCACCATATCCAATCCAAAACAACCACCTTGCTCTACGCAATTCAGCAGAGAGCGCAATCAATGAGGATGGGTTCTCGCTCTTAAAATCGGGTTTCGCCCAAAGAACCAAACAAACTGAAATCACTGAAACCAAAAATACGATAATACCTGCAGCGTACAAAGCGAGGCCGTTACCGCCAATTTGAATGAGTGACGAAAAGAGAAAGGGAGAAAGTGTTGCCCCAACAGCGTAAAACGCGGTTACTAAGCACATTGAAACCCCGGGGTGCTCTGGAGTCGCTTGCGCAGACAATTGCAACGCATACCCGTAACCCAAGCCATTGGCTGCGCCAAACAGTACCCCGTAAAAAAGCAATAACGCTGGTAAGGAAGCGAATAATCCTGAAAGAGCTAGACCCATTCCTGCAACTGTACCCACTAGCGCAAAGATTTTAGCGGCACTCCATACGCGATAAACACGGTAGCCTGTCAAAACCGCGAGAGTTAGAAAGACCAATGCCACCGAGTAGATTAAACTCACTTCGGCTCGGCCTGTATCCAATCGCGACTCCCATTCCGGTACGAATATCGAAAAGGCGTGGATGGAACCCAGAATGGTCACCATCAACACAGAAGCTATCACCGTAATACGTCCAGATGATTGAGCGCTTTTAAGGGACATGTCAGTTGCTGATAAAAACCTTGGAGTGAACAAGCATGTCATAAAATAGCCGTGAAAAACGTCACCAGCTTATTCAAGTCTTGTCTCAATACAACCACCATTCTCGGCAATACAATGAGTTCAAAAATATTATTCATGCTAAATCTTGAATAACATACTAACCCATTGATTTTGCATGATCGTATTAAATCCCCACCAAAATATGTACTCTTTCATTGTGAATTTTCGAGGATGAGTGGTAGACTTTAACCGACGGTCGGAAGAATTGTTGGGGCAATTCACTCTGCTCTCTCCCAGAAAAACAAAATGTTTCGAGATCCAGTTAGCAGTATTCCAACCTTCTTAGTCACTAACGCAATCGAAAGCCGAGCGTATCTTACGCTTTAAAATTATGGGGGTTTCCATCAATGCCAATTAGTAATCGAGACATGGTCAAATTAGCCATATTGCTATCCAAGACCGTTCACGACCTGGATTTTCCGAAAAAAGGGAAATTCAATATTTATGCGAGCAAAACACTCCAACTCGTTGAAAATCTGGAGCGAAAGCATCCAGATGCACATTTGTTATCTCAAATCAAAGTTGCCATTACCCAAGCCAGACAAGATAAAATTCCCTTGTACTCTGTGACACGAGATTTATTGGCCTCGGTGAATAGGACCGTGCGATTTTCTGAGATGGCGAAAGGTAAACCGGATAATTTACTCGCACCATTTTTCGGAGTAGCCGCTGCTTAATTTATCGATGAGCTGTTCCGTAAAAACCAGATCAAAACGTTCCATCTTTTGATCTCTATGAAAACCAAGGCCAAGGAATGTTGTCTCAGGCCTCATTATAAGCTGCTGTCTAATCCCCCGTTGTTGATTGTATAGGGGGATTTGAGCGATTCCCTTGAGAACCACTCAAGGCGCCAGCCAAATCACCTACCGGCGTGTAACAGAATTCAATCCTCACTGGCGAACTCTTTCGTTATTTAGACGTCCCAACTGGAACTCGACTTGTAAAACTAACTGCTACCGAGATCCAGAAATGCGTTTTAAGAGAAATTACGTTGCGTTATTTTGTTTATTTTTTGCAGGGATCTGCTCTGCTATCACTCCAGTCTTGGCAAAAGATGCCAGCGAGGAGACCGACACAACAAGCCTGTCTTGGAAGCCGGTAGGGAACCCTGACTCCTTTGGTAAAGCACCAGTTGTACCCGATGGCCCACTTACAACGGAACTAAAACAGGCGATAGACGCTGCGTTTGGCGACAACCTCTCTGCAGGAAGATGGGGTCCTGAGCAACAGGAAGCGCTTAACGTCATGGCGAATTCAAAGGACCCTCGCGCTGCCTGGTTGATCAGTGACTTGTTGCGAATAGCCAGTGGATTTCGCCTGATGTCTGAGCTCACTGCGGCCGCTAGTCAACTGCTAGGGGTAGAGTTTAAAAGCGTACAAAGTTGGGGAGAAGTAACGGA
>JAHQWE010000032.1 GCA_019633985.1 Acidiferrobacterales bacterium
ATCCCAGTACCACCCTTATTACATTGCCAGAGCTGATATGTTACGGCGGGCTGGTGATCGCCAAAGCGCAGCGGCGCAGTTAGAGGTCGCGATTTCACTCACCGACAACCGAGTAGAAGAGGAACATCTTAAACGGCAGTTGAACACGCTCAATGCCGAAATGCTTGGGTAGTGTGGATGTTTTATAATAATATGAAATGTAGAGCCTGCCTAGCTTCACAACTCAAACAACATACTGTCGTCATATCAGATCATTGAAATCGAGCGGAATTTGCCGCCTAAGACTATCGCAGTTGAACTAGATGTAACCACTCGGCCCGGGGCTACGAAGAACTGTATAGGTTGATTCATGGGCTGGCGGTCTATGCGGTTGCAATGATCGCTGTCCTTATTTACTCGGGAAGCGGAATCCACTCATCATCGCCGGGTACCCGATCGAATTCTCCAGCTCGCCAGCGGCGCTTAGCTTGCTCGATTTTTTCTACGTCAGAGGCAACGAAGTTCCACCAAATGTGTCGGTCTCCTAGAGGCTCGCCGCCAATCACCATACAATGACAATCGGAATTTGCGAAAACACAAAGCGTGTCTTTCTCTTTCAATACTGCCATTCCGCCGTCTTCGAGTGATTGGGTGTCACCCGCTATATCGATTCTGGCACTCCCGTTGACAATATAAACGGCGATCTCGGATTGGTCATCAGGTAGTTCTAGAGAAGAGCCTGCCGGGATAAGGCAGTCAAGATAGCGAATTGGTGAGAAATGCTGCACTGGAGAGCGGGCTCCGTATGCCTCTCCCATGATCACTTTGATTTGGCAGCCGTCGTGTGTGATAGCTGGCACTTCACCATCTGGGAAGTGCGCGAACTCTGGTTCGCACTCTTCAAGATGGTCAGGCAATGCCATCCAGGATTGAATCCCGTGTACTCTGGATTGCTCGTTCACGTCCTCGCCCGATCGTTCTGAGTGCACAATCCCTTTTCCAGCGGTCATGACATTCACCGCTCCCGCCTGAATTGGCTGCACGATTCCCAGACTGTCTCGATGAATAATTTCACCCTCAAATAAATATGTCACCGTCGCAATGCCGATATGTGGATGCGGCCTGACGCTGATGCCCTTTCCCGGGGGAAAATCTGCTGGCCCCATGTGATCAAAGAAAATGAATGGACCTACCATTCGTGTTCCAGCTGAGGGAAGTATTCGTTTAACGGAGAACTCTCCGAGATCTTTTTCTTTTGATTTCAGGATGGTCAGAGTCATCTTTTACTATCACTGGTTTTTCGTAAATTGTACCTCGAGAATCGTAAAGAATAGATGAATTCCAAGTTAGCCGGAAGAGACTAACTTCAGAAATGTTCTGCTTTCGTTGCGTAAAAATCGTTCTCGCTGCGCAAACTCATAGTTTTGTCGACCGAGGGGGTCAGCCGCTAATCGCTGCCGATAGGTTTCGTAAGCGGCCAAACTTTCTACATGATAGATGCCATAGGCGCGAGTACTTGAACCCTCGTGGGGTGCAAAGTAACCCACGAGATCCGCTCCACATCGAGGGATCGCTTGCCCCCAGTTCTTTGCATACTCTGCAAACATACTTTTCTTATGGGGATCAATTTCATATTCAATCACACAGGTAATGGTCATAGCTTCTTTCCAATGTTGGGGTGTATAAGACACGACAAACAATACTTGTAAACCGCTCGCCTAAGGTTCGACCGATATCGAAACAACCCCCACGCTAAACAATGTGGAGTTGATATGTGCGTTTGCGCACACCGCGGATTGTTTGTTTTATATATCCTGCTTGTCACTACAACATCTTTCAGTCTGGAACAGGAAGCCGTAAAGCAGGAGAGAGTAATGGCAAGGAAAGCAAGATTTTGTCAGCCCGGTATTCCGGTGCTATTGCACCAGGCGGCAACACCTGGGGCAACGATAATCAGGGATAAGACGGATCTGGATTTAATACAAACTTATTTTACCGCGGCGCTGCAAAAATCCGGGTGCACACTACACGCCTTTGGGTTTTTGAGTTCTGAAATTTGGCTAGTTGCGACACCCTCTCGCGCCAATTCGATCCAAAAGTTAATGCAATCTGCAGCTCGCAGATATGCCGCCCATTTCTTTTCACGATACGCGAAGCTCTATCCCGAACGAAAGTCATTGTGGGGGCAGCGCTATCGCTGCGTTCCGTTGGAAGCGGAGGAGTATCTCCTGAAAGCAATGTGCTACGTGGAGCAATGTGTCGACCAGGCTTGTAAACTGGACTGCAATGAAAACAAAGTGGCGTGCAGCAGCGCTTTACTGCACCAGTCACCGAGCGGAATTCTGTCGATCAAACCACATTTGCAATACCAGTATCTTGCTGACGACAAAACTCAGCGGTATCACCGTTATCGAGAATTATGCGTGCAACCCAGAGTAGTCGCTGCTCACAACAGCATCTCGAGAGCCATCGATAAACAATTAGCGCTTGGTTCTGCCGGGTTTGTGCACGCACTGGAAGTCGTCTCTGGTATTCGCCTTAGTCCTGGCAAGCCCGGTCGACCCAGAAAGTTGGTTTAGCCGACATCCCTGCACGCTTCGTCAACGTTCATCGACACGTTGATGAAGGGTTTCTTGTACTTTGGCTTGTGAGATAATACGCCTACAGCTAAAAAAGTAGATAAGTGATGGCAACTTCAATTGTGACTGATCCGTTGTTCCAAGAACATCAAACCGGTTCGGGACATCCGGAACGAAGCGAACGACTGGCGCAGACCCAGGAACTTCTCGAACAGCAGCCCTGGTATGCCGAACTGCTGCAAGTGTCACCAGTTGCGGTGTCTCCTGATTCTATTGAGCTGGTGCATGGTGCCGGTTATGCCGACAAAATTGCCGCAGCGTGTGAAGCGGGAGATCCATGGATTGACACGCCGGATGTCGCTGTCTCAGCAGAATCATACAAGGTGGCGGCCCATGCTACCGGAAGCTTGATCGGACTGGTTGACGAAGTGATGGCAGGCAATACCAACAATGGCTTTGCACTGGTAAGGCCACCAGGCCATCATGCCGAACATGACACAGCGATGGGTTTTTGTATTTTTAACAGCGTGGCGATTGCGGCTCGCCACCTACAACAACAGCACGATATTGAACGAGTCATGATTCTTGATTGGGATGTCCACCATGGAAATGGTACTCAGCATACATTCGAGAGTGATCCATCCGTCCTGTTTGCGAGCCTGCATCAGTTTCCGCATTACCCCGGAACCGGTGCGGCTTCCGAAGGAGGTATTGGCGAAGGAGAGGGTACCACCGTGAACTGTCCGATGACTCCCGGTGCCGGCGATGCTGAATATCAGCAGGCTTTTGAAGAAGTGATTCTTCCGCGTGCGCTCTCGTTCAAGCCGGATTTTATTTTAATTTCAGCAGGTTTTGATGCGCACGAGGCAGACCCCCTTGGCTCAATTAACCTTACTGATGAAAGCTATCGATGGATGACTAAAGCGGTAATGAATCTCGCCGACTATGCATGCGAAGGACGTGTGGTCTCCGTTTTAGAAGGTGGATACAATCTGCAAGCGTTAGCAAGATCAGTGACTGAACACGTTTCTACACTGCGAACTGGATAGTTGCTTTAGATGATTGTACGACGCATTAACGCATTAATTGACTTTAAAGCTTGTGTTAGGCGACAGCAGCCAAGCAGTCATCCAGAGTTTGCAGGTTAATGACTGAATGATACGCGGGAGCTGCGTCGTTTCCACGAAAGGTTTTCTTAACGATACTCTCTAGGTTGGGCCGTTTCTCGGCAGCAGTTTCTCCCTTGCCCAGGCCGCCACCGAATTCGATCATAATATTTGCCCCCGCGTCGCCGGCGGCGAGCAGATTTTTATGCCATAGCACCGGATTAAAAAGCTGCATAAACAAATTGGAGCGAATGCTGTTCAAGTCATTGTCATGCATGTCTCCCGAAAAATTTGAGAGCACGGAAAATTGAGGTAAGGCGAAATCGGCTTCTTCTAATACTGGGCGAAAACGCCTGGCTGCTTCAACCATATAGTAAGTGTGAAATGCACCTTCGGTTTTTAATCGCGCAGAGCGCTTTCTGGGATAAAGCTCGGCCATGGTTTGAGTCAGCTGCTCGAGATCTTCCGGGCGCCCCCCTACGACATTTTGGTCTGGTAGATTGCAGGCGGCGATTCCACAATAGTGTTGCTGCGCCAGCCTAGTAGCGCTCTCCAGATCAATCATTAAGGCTTCCATTTCCCCTTCACCAAACTCACCCATAAGCTCACCCCGCTTTCTCACAAGCGACAGTCCCAATGGAAAGCTGAGCGCACCAGATGCCACCAGCGCAGAGTATTCCCCGAGGCTGTGACCCGCGGCCATAGCAGGTTGCAGTGAATTTCCACCTTGCTCCTGAAATAAGCGATAACAAGCTATGGAGTGAGTGAGCAAAACGGGCTGCGTATTGCGGGTCAGATTAATTTCACCGTTTGGATCGTCAAACGATAGGGCCTGCATATCTATTCCAAGGGTGTCACTGGCTTCAATGTAGGTTTCTCTTACGATTTCATGGGCATCGAACAAGTCTTTTCCGATACCTTGATATTGAGATCCTTGACCGGGAAAGAGAAGGGCGACAGATTGATCAGACATGGTTATTCTATTTTTTAAGTGGAATCGGCGTCAGACGCCGCGGAATGGGCAGAGTATAGCGCAGTCGTTTCCGTTCCAACCAACGCCGCCTGGCTGTTGGTTCAGTCAGGTCAATTCGCTACAATTCGCGCCTTCATTTCTGCATAAACAGGTAAATTCTATGGCAACAGTAATTGACGGCAAAGCGTTTGCCGCCGGACTCCGAGAGAAGATTGGAAAGGCTGTTTCTGAAATTCAGTCCAACCATGGGGTCAAACCCGGTCTTACTGTTGTCCTAGTTGGTGAGGATCCTGCTAGTCAGGTGTATGTCAGGAGCAAGGGAAAACAAACGGTGGAAGCCGGTATGGAATCCACCGAGCATAAACTGCCCGCCGACACTTCCGAAGCGGATTTACTTGCTTTGATTGACCGTCTGAACAACGATGATTCAGTGAATGGTATTTTGGTGCAATTGCCATTACCCGATCACATTGACGAATCAAAGGTGATTAATGCGATTAGCGTCGCGAAAGATGTTGATGGTTTTCACATAGAGAATGTGGGAAAACTGTCTATTGGGGAAGAGTCATTGGTTCCCTGTACCCCGGCGGGATGTGTGCTGTTGTTGAAGGATCATCTCGGCGATTTGACCGGTAAAAATGCGGTGATCGTTGGTCGCTCAAATATCGTTGGTAAACCGGTTTCAATGCTGCTCTTACAGGAAAATTGTACAGTCACTGTTGCCCATTCCAGAACCCAGGATCTGCCTGCTGTTTGTCGGGAAGCCGATATTCTCGTTGCAGCGGTCGGTGTTCCCGAATTGGTGAAAGGTGATTGGGTTAAACCGGGGGCAACCGTCATTGATGTTGGTATCAATCGTATCGAAACTGCAGAAGGCAAAACGCGTTTGGTAGGGGACGTCGACTATGCGGGTGCCAGTGAAGTCGCTGGTGCGATTACTCCTGTACCAGGTGGTGTTGGCCCGATGACTATAGCCTGTCTTCTCCGCAATACAGTGATCGCGGCATGCAGGCAGCATGGGGTTCCAGTGCCTGACGGAATTTAAACAATATTTCTGGGTCGCTAAATATTTGTGTTGGATGTGATTAATCCACTACTGTGTTATTTAGCTTTTTGAGATCCAGAGCCATACGAGGATCTGGTTCGAGTAAAAGGTGGAAGCGACGATCAACGCGGATATCGATATAAATATCTGGTTGGAATTCTTCCAGAAATGCCTTCATAGCGTAAACATCATACGAGGGCATAAAGATGACCTCTTTGAAGCTTTCGCTCAGAAACGACTTCATATAAGCGCCAAAAGAATCATGCACGACTAATGCTTTGCGGCGTTTGCCCGGGCATCCATTGATAGTCGGAAGCGCCTTTGGCTTAATTTTGAACGCGGCAGTCTGAGCGAAGCTTTCGAGCTGGGTGTATTCCGGCTGTGCACAGCGGTTCCGGATTTCCAGTGCGGTGCTTGATTCGTGATACTGGTTGCCAAAACCCGCGGCCAGTGCGATATCTCCTTTTTTCTTCCTCAACTTGCGCCTGATCGATGAAGCCTCAACGGGTTTGATTTCTGGAAATTGGTGTTTCAGTAAATCAACGACAGACCGATAGACTTCGTAAGCGCCATCCTCATTCCAGTGTGTATCGGTTTTGAAATAGACTTGTTTGTCGAGTTTCGCTTTCTGCAAGGTATCGAGAGCGTTTACTACATGGCCCCTGGCAGGTTTTTCTTTGATGAGGTTTCGAAAAACAGCGAGCCGGGTTTGTCCCGCGACCTGTCGAATCCGGTTGGGAAGCATCTCCGGGTAAATAGACATCTTTCCCGGAACCGGAACCAGTAAATAATGGATTCCGAGAGTTGATAACCACTGTTGCTTGAGTTCAAGGCCTTCAACAAGTAGACCCAATTGATCTGGGTTATTGGTGAAATCCCCGGTGAAATCACGCAGCGATCCGTCTGCATTGAAAAATAGAAACTCCTGTTTTCCAAATACGACATGTCTGGAGACCGCCTTCTGATAGAAAAAATCTCTGTACATCCTCGCTCCTTTCAAAACATTTTCGCGAAGGCCAAAATGATCGCTATAGTATTCCGATAACTTCTGTTGATACGCAGTCGATAAGAGAGATTGAAAAGAAAAAGATGGCTTCTGAGCGAGCCTTCTATTTTCTTGAATGGAGACATTTTTTGGTTCTCCAATCAGCGAAACTAGTGGAGGTACTGCAATGACCAGAAAGAACGAAACGGCAAGCAGCTTTGAATGCAGTAACAGTCTTTTGTTCTCGGAAGTCAAAATGTGTTCTCAGAAACGAAAATATATAAACGGGTTATAAGCACCAGCCGCAATTTCAAATACCGATGCAATCAGCAAAGCTAACAATAGAATGACACGCATTAAAGAGAGTGCCGGATAGGAATCGCCCCTCACTGCCTGGCTAAATTGCAATGATCTATTGGCGAAAGATCGAAAAATCGGCGTGCTGAATAGCAACCCAATTAACAGTGCAGTGTTGAATTGAAGATCCATTGCAACGGATAACGCCGAATGTAGAGCGAAACCGTCACTGAAATAGAGTAACCGGTATAGATAGTCGATGCTGTGATTTATATTGGCGCCTCTGAAAAATACCCAACTAATACCAACAACAAGGAGAACATAGAAGTGTTGCAGCCATCGGGGTGCGCGATCGAAAACTAGGCCGAAAGACGTTCGTTCCAGAGATAGAAAAGCGCCATGTAGTAACCCCCAGATAATGAAATTCCAGCTGGCGCCGTGCCAGAAACCACATAGGAGAAATACGATGAGCAAATTTCGGATGGTGACGAATTTTCCTGCTCTGCTTCCGCCAAGCGGAAAATATACGTAGTCGCGGAACCATGTAGAGAGCGAGATATGCCATCTTCTCCAGAAGTCCCGAATTGACCTTGCTGCATAAGGATAGTTAAAGTTTTCGGCGAATTTAAAACCAAACATGCGACCGAGGCCAATCGCCATGTCGGAATATCCGGAAAAATCAAAATATATTTGCAGGCTGTAGCAAATCACACCAAGCCAAAGGCCGGTAAGACCAATCTCAGCGGGAGGCAGTTCAAAACAAATATCTGCGACATAACCCAAGGGGTTGGCAATCAAGATTTTCTTGGCCAACCCATAGATAAATCGTTCAACACCGGATGCGAAAAGCTGAATGGAGGTCAATCGATTTGTGATTTGCCGGTAAATATCTTGATAGCGGACAATGGGCCCGGCGATGAGTTGAGGAAACAAAGAGATATACAGGCCTAGGTTCCAGACTGAACGTTGTGCACTCGCGGTAGTGCGGTAAACGTCGATCAGGTATGAGAGTGCCTGAAATGTAAAAAAAGAGATTCCTATCGGCAGGTGCAGTGAATCGACAACGTTAGGTAACCCAACAGCTGAGGAGAAGCTGTTGGTGATAAATGCCAAATATTTGAAATAGAGAAGGGGCGCTAGAATGCTCGCCACACCGCACCATAGCAGCTTTTTGCGAGAGGATATCGTTGTGACATTTTCGATTTTCAATCCAAAAAACCAGGTTACAGCAATGCTGTAAATCATCACAAGAAGATACAGCCCCTCTCCCCAAGCGTAAAAAAACAGACTTGCAACAAGTAAAACGAGATTGCGAAATTTGCTTGCGCTCAGAAAATAACCTGCCAAAACAACCGGCAGGAATAGAAAAAGAAAAATCGGCGAAGGAAATACCAATGCAGAGCGTCCTTTTGCAGCATGCGATTAGCGTAATCGCTCCGAAGTCAGTGACACTGACACCCGCTTTGAAAGCTGTCAGAACCTCAAACCGGGTAGTGGTTATCTGAACTTAATTGAGTATGGGAGTTTTACGGCAAACGGTGGCATCTTGCCAGAGGAGATCCATCAGCAGGGGCGAACTGACGCCGGGCGGCGTCAGTTGTTAGAAGTCTAAAAAAGAAAGAGTATTAATTGAGACCTGATATATAGGCGGACAAGGCTTCAATTTGCTGCTCTGTGAGCGGATATGCGATTGGGCTCATCATCAGGTTGCTGCGTGTGCCGGCCTTGAACGCCTGCAGCTGTGCAGCGATATACTCTTTAGGTAACCCCGCAATCCTCGGAAACTTGGGGGCAATTCCTGCTCCGGCAGGACCATGACAACCCATACAGGCTGGGACTTCAAAGTCAGCAAAGCCGCTGCGGTATACTTTCTTGCCGGCCAAAGCGGTTTCTTCCTGCTCTGGTGTCACAAATCCCTTATTTGCAGGCAGGGTACTGTAGTAGGCATCAATGTCAGCAATGTCCTGATCGGATAAGGCGGCCGCCATCCCGGCCATAATCGCGTTATTGCGCTCGCCTTCAGCACCTTTTTTGAACTCGTGTAGCTGGATTGCGATATAACCTGGAACCTGACCAGCCAGATGCGGCCACTGCGGAGAGTTCGAGATACCCTCGGCGCCATGACAAGAAGCGCATGATGCGGCTTTTGCCTTTCCCGCTTCCGGGTCAGCGGTTAATACATCCTCTGCGTGGGACAGAGAGGAGGTTAGCAATAATGCGCCAGCAAGCGTGGCGACAATACGGGTTGCAGAAAATAATTGCATGATGTCCAAACCTGTTAAGTCATGATTCCATCTGAGGCTTCTCATAAGCAAAGCAGCGTTCAGCTGGAAGAGGTCTCCGGGCATTGTCCTCGACGATGGAATCTGGATCTGCCTCGATCCAGATACGTCGGCGGAAAATAACCTTGTGTACCCAAGTTAAGCGTAAAATTGAGCGCGGAGTATAGCAAAATATTTTGATGGAACCTCAAGCTATGCCCGCTGTTTGCCCCGGCCTGAAAAACCCTGCATTTAGGGATCGTTAACCAATTTAAGAGCAAAGTATTTCAATGAATGTCGCTGTCTTGGATTTTCGCCGCGCAAGGTACATTGTTAGTGCCCATTTGAGCTCCCAGTTGCCCCCGGACGACGGCGCTGAGATTGCTTTTGCCGGGCGTTCAAATGTTGGCAAATCTAGCGCAATCAACGCTATTACCAACCAGAACGGTTTGGCGAAAACCAGTAAAACTCCGGGAAGAACCCAGCAGATCAACTTTTTTGATCTAGAGAATGGGTTCAAACTTGTGGATCTGCCGGGGTATGGGTTCGCTAAAGCACCAGAGCAGCTTCGTGCCCACTGGGGCGAGTTTATCAGCGAGTTTATGTTGACCAGAAGCAGTTTGCGGGGGTTAGTACTACCCATGGATATTCGTCGTCCATTGACCGAGCTGGACCAGAAAATGCTGGATTTATGTTGGGAGTCTGCATTGCCGGTTCATATTTTGCTCACCAAGGCAGACAAAATGAGTAGGGGGAAGGGCCTCGGCATACTCAAACAGGTCGAAAACACACTCGGTGATACCCCGCAAACCACGGTACAGCTATTTTCAGCGCTAAAACGCAGTGGTGTGGATCAAGCTCGAGAACAAATTTCCAGATTATTACTTGCGGAAAGCAGAGAATTTGACTGAACCAGGTCTGGGCCCACATCACTTTGAGTTTTGTCGCGTGACCCGTTTTCCATACGCATTCAAATCTGTAGAATCTGGCACCCGCATTTAACCGAGTGTTTCGCGACATTAAACTAATGACAGCTGTTGCCACTGCAAAACTAGATCGAGAAGCCCAAACGGTCGGAGAATTATGCGTGGATGCCAAGCGCGCTTCTCGCTTAATCGCCAAAGCTACTACCGAGCAGAAAAACGCTGCATTGCACCATATTGCGGATGCTTTGGAGACGCAAATGCCAGATATTCTCGAAGCCAACGCACATGACATGCAGCATGGCCGAGATATCGATCTGACTTCTGCCTTGCTGGATCGGTTGGAATTGAATCCTGAGCGGGTAAGAGCGATGGCGGAAGGTTGCCGACAGGTTGCCGATCTTCCTGATCCCGTGGGTTCTCTGTCAGGATTTGATCAAAGACCGAGCGGCATCAAAGTGGGAAAGATGCGAGTGCCTTTAGGTGTCATCGGGATTATTTACGAATCTCGCCCCAATGTCACCATCGATGCTGCAGTGCTGTGTTTAAAGGCCGGTAATGCGGCAGTTTTGCGTGGCGGGTCAGAAGCGATTCGCTCCAACCTCGCTATCGCCAAGTGTATCCAGGCAGGCCTGGAGAAATCAGAACTCGATCAATCCATCGTGCAGGTCGTTGAGACGACCGACAGATCTGCGGTCGGTGAGCTGATTACAGCGAGTGAAACCGTCGATATCATCATTCCGCGTGGTGGTAAGAATCTGATCGAGCGAATCAGTCGTGAAGCCACTGTGCCGGTGATTAAACATCTCGATGGAATCTGCCACGTCTACATTGACCAGGATGCGGATGTCCAAAAAGCCATCGAGGTGGCGTTTAATGCTAAAGCAAGACGATATGGCATATGCGGGGCAATGGAAACGTTGCTCATTCATGCGCAGAAAGCAGAATCTGTGTTGCCCGAGTTGTCAGCACAATTTTCCGAACGAGGCGTGGAACTAAGAGGTTGTGCGCGCAGCAACGAGATCATTTCCTCAATGCTCGAAGCCACCGAAGAAGATTGGAAAACCGAATATTTGGACGGCATATTATCTATTCGTATAGTGGACGACCTCGACCAGGCAATGGAACATATTGCCACTTATGGATCCGGACACACTGACTCAATTATTACTGAGAATGAAGCAACTGCCAGCAGGTTTATGCGAGAAGTCGATTCCAGCTCGGTAATGTGGAATGCCTCCACGCAGTTTGCAGATGGTTTTGAATATGGATTGGGCGCTGAAATTGGTATCTCCACCAATAAGTTGCACGTCCGTGGGCCGGTCGGATTAGAAGGATTGACCACGGAGAAATATGTGGTCATTGGAGATGGGACAGTGAGGGAGTGACCGGAATCTCTAGTAGAGAATCCAGCTGGAAAAATTCTATCGCTTCTGGGCTTTTATTCTTTTAGCAGTTTCGAAAATTAGGCTCACTATGCGACTTCGAGTAAGAAACAGCAAGTGGCTCCTGTCCTATTCCCCAGTTAAGCCGCGAGAAAAGTCACTCCGCTCAAGGAATCCTCACGCCACTCATCCCCAACCCGATACTCTCAATCTCTTCCCAAATATCTTTGCGCTTTAGCGTAGCGCGCCCCTTGAGCTGCAGGTCAGCTAATGCCAGCCGACGGAGTAGGTTTTGGCATTGAACAAGAGAAAGCCGCCGCAAGGCGCTACTGACCAAACCGGCACGATTACCCCATATGCCATAGCGCTTGAACTGACTTTGAGGATTGCCGCCCTGCTCACGGATAGCCGCCAGTTGGCATAGGGAGCGTGTTTCTCTTGTCAGAGACCAGAGAATTAGAATAGGCTCACTTTGCTCCAGCTTGAGGCTCTGCAGTACACGCACTAGTCGGGCTGGGGAACCCGCCAGGCAAGCATCGACAAAGGCAAATGCGTTGAATCTGGCATGGTCCGCAATGGAGGATTCCACCAATTCCATGCTAATACTCTCGTTTTTGGCCAATAATGCCAACAGGTTGATCTCTTGCGACGCCGCCAGAAGATTTCCTTCGACGTCATGCGCCAATCGGGCAGGGACATCTGGGTCAAATTGCAAACCTTTCGCGCGCAGACGATGTCCGATCCAACCGGGAAGCTGATCTGCAGATATTGCCGGGCATTCGGTTGTCACTGCCGCTGATTCGAGAGCTTTAAACCATTTTGTGTTCTGCGTCCGTTTTTCAATTGGGCCAGCAATCACAACTAAAGTGGTGTCTTCCGATGGTGCGGCAGCCGCATATTCGGCTAGTGCTTTGCCGCCCGCATCTCCCGGTTTGCCAGTAGGTATTCTTAACTCGATCAGTTTTTTTTCGGCAAAAAGCGACATTGACTGTCCGCCAACAAAGAGTTGATTCCAATCAAATCCTGCCTCTACGCTGTATCGAAGGCGCTCAGCGAAGCCTTGATTGCGCGCCTGTTGTCGGAGGAGATCCAGCGTTTCTTCAACCAGCAAGATTTCGCTGCCGAACAGAAAGTAGATCGGTGCGATTCCTTGGTTCAGACTGTTGCCGAAAGAATTGTGGCTGACGCGCAATGAAAAAGAATGTTAACTATTGAACGACGAAACAGTTGGAAAAAAGTCGATCGATTAGATTCGGCTGAGTCGGCGCAGAATCTGCAGAACAATTTCTTCCTGCATTTCCTCCTGAAGGAACTCTGCTTCTTCTTCTGACTGCAGCTCCTGCAATGGGTCGTACTGCAGCACTCTCAGTTGTGTAAGTGATTGGTTAATCTGTATTTCTTCGCCATTACTTTTACGAACGTCGTAATCTACCTTGTACTTCAAGGTATAAGAAGTCGCTCTACCGTTGGAGTCAGTGGTTCGTACGTCGCGGGTAAACTCGCTTTCAATCAAATCGAGAACGGCAGAGGCATTCTCTTCGCTGTCGACAATTGTTGATCCGCTATTTTCAAGGGAATCTTCCAGTAGCCCGGTCATCTCTCTATCACTGCCGGTAACCAGAACGCTATCAAGCTCTGCGGGCAATGTGACGTTTCCGCGCAGTGCGAATCCGCAGCCGGACAACCCTGCGATCAAAACAGCAGTGGTAGCAATCAGAACAAGTTGTTGGTGGATGCGTTGGAGCATGTGATTTCCTGTGGGTTTGTTTCCGGCTTTATCGATCAGGCGAGTGAATATTATACGTCCTAAACCACGATATTCACCAGTCTGCCCGGCACGACAATAATCTTCCTCACGGTCTTTCCTGCTATGTGATTCTGTACCTTGGCATCTGCTGTGGCCAACTCTTCAATGGACTCTTTGCTGGCGTCGGTAGCGACCTCCATCTGACTACGTAACTTTCCGTTGACCTGAATAGCTAGTGTCAGGGTGTCGCTGACTAGGGCTTTCTGATCAACCAATGGCCAGGTGGCATCGATGACATCACCGGAACCCCCAAGTGTGTGCCATAAGGTATGCGCAATATGCGGCGTGATGGGTGCTAATACCTTGTTTAACACAACCAGGCCTTCTCGAAAGGCGGCGGCGGTATCGCTATTGGCACCGGCATCGATTTTGTCTAATGCATTGAGCAACTCCATCATACCGGCGATAACGGTGTTGTATTGCAAGCGGCCGTAATCGCGATCTGCCTTTTCCAATAAAGTATGGGTTGTCCGGCGCAAATCGATCGCAGATTTATCCTTGAGGGCGGTCGTCCAGCCTTCTTTTTTCAGCGTTTCCTCGGCACTTTTCAGAACCTCTAGATTATTGTGAACGAGGAACCACCAGCGTTTCAAAAATCGATGGCCTCCCGCAACCGCATCATCATTCCATTCGAGCGCCTGGTCTGGTGGTGAAGCAAACATGGTAAATAGACGCACGGTGTCGGCGCCATGCTGATCGATCAAATCTTGTGGATCAACCGTATTGCCTTTCGATTTTGACATCTTGCTACCGTCTTTTAGCACCATGCCCTGGGTCAGTAGCCGGGTAAACGGTTCATCACTACTCACTAATCCCACATCACGCATTAACTTGTGAAAGAATCGGGCGTAAAGAAGATGCAAAACCGCATGTTCAATACCGCCAACATATTGGTCAACGGGTAGCCAGTAGTTTGCGCGCTGATCCAGCATCGCGTTGTCTGAACCGGGGCAGCAGTATCGAGCGTAGTACCAGGACGATTCAAAAAATGTATCGAACGTATCTGTTTCTCGCGTTGCCGGAGAATCGGAACCAGGTAACGTGGTATTGATAAAATTAGGGTCTTCTTTGATAGGAGATTTCACTCCAGAAAAGGCCACGTCTTCTGGTAACACCACGGGCAAATCTTCCTCAGCAACACCGTGCACTTCACCGTCGGTATCGTAAACAACGGGTATCGGACAACCCCAGTAACGTTGTCTGGATACACCCCAGTCTCGAAGTCGGTAGTTCACGGTTCGTTTACCTACCCCTTTTTCTTCGAGGTGATCAGCAATGGCGTTAAAGGCGTCGGCAAACTCGAGATCATCGAATTCACCAGAGTTACAGGTGATTCCCTCTTTGGTAATCAGGGATTCATCGTCGAAATCATGATCTCCTTCCTTTGGTTTGATGACCTGGCGAATTTCAAGATCGTGTTTCTTGGCAAATTCCCAGTCCCGCTGGTCATGCGCTGGAACAGCCATTACAGCACCAGTGCCGTATCCCATAAGCACGAAATTTGCTGCCCAGATATCGATCTTCTCGCCGCTAATTGGGTGGATTGCCTGAACACCAAGAGGAATCCCTTTCTTCTCCATGGTTTCCATTTCCGCTTCAGCAGTTTTGACGTTTTTGCACTCTTCGACAAATGCTGCGATTTCGGGGTCTGCCGCCGCTGCTTTTAATGCCAGAGGATGCTCAGCGGCCACAGAGATAAAGGTGATCCCCATAATCGTATCCGGTCGCGTAGTGTAAACCCCCAATGGTTCTCCACCTTCCACTTCGAAGCTGAACTCGACCCCTTCAGAGCGGCCGATCCAGTTTCGCTGCATCGATTTAACCGCTTCCGGCCAGCCTTCTAGGTTCTCGATTTCATTGAGCAGTTCCTCAGCATAAGCGGTAATTTTGATAAACCACTGCGGAATTTCTCTTCGCTCGACAACAGCGCCGGAGCGCCAGCCACGACCATTTTCAACCTGTTCATTAGCGAGGACAGTTTGTTCGACTGGATCCCAGTTCACTACTGCCATCTTCTTGTAGGCAAGACCTTTCTCCAACAGTTTGGTGAAAAACCATTGCTCCCACTTATAGTACTCCGGCTTACAAGTTGCTAGCTCACGGTTCCAATCATAGGCGAAACCAAGGCGTTTGAGCTGGTCTCGCATGTACTCAATATTCTCGTAAGTCCATTTCGCAGGCGGCATCTGATGTTTAATCGCCGCATTTTCCGCAGGTAAACCAAACGCGTCCCATCCCATGGGTTGCAATACGTTTTTACCGAGCATCCGCTGGTAACGGCTAATGACATCCCCAATGGTGTAGTTTCTGACGTGACCCATATGTAGCTGACCGGACGGATAGGGCAACATCGACAGGCAGTAGTATTTTTCCTTGTCCGGATCTTCAGTAACAGCGAAGCATTGGGATTCTTCCCAGTACTGTTGAGTCTGTGCTTCCAGCTCGGATGGACGATAGTCTGCAGTCATTTAAATGGGTAGTTTTGGCGCGTTAGCAGGAAGCGCCGGATTGTATCGCAATGCATCTGGCAGGTCACAGGGCAGCCCGAATCCATGCACAGATAGCGGTTCGGAAAAAAGTGGGCTCCGAAGAAGGAAGCAAGAAAAACCAGTGTCGGGATAGAATCTCGTTTTGCAATTAGAATACCCGCATGGCAGGCAAGATCCCCAGCAGCTTTATCGATAGTTTAATGGCGCGCATCGACATCGTCGACGTGATCGATAGCCGCGTCCCCTTGACCCGAAAAGGTCGGGAGTTTCAGGCCTGCTGCCCCTTTCATGAGGAGAAAACACCGTCGTTCACGGTGAGCCCGGCGAAGCAGTTCTATCACTGCTTTGGTTGTGGTGTGCACGGTACGGCGATCGGCTTTTTGATGGAGTATGCCAACCTCGGGTTCGTCGAAG
>JAHQWE010000005.1 GCA_019633985.1 Acidiferrobacterales bacterium
AGAAAATTTTCGATATCTTTTCCTCGCTCTCCCATGTTGAGTGCGAGCACCTCGAAAGACTGATCTGAAAAGTGATCTTTGAGTGCTTGGATAGACGGCAATTCATGCACGCAGGGTGGACACCATGTGGCCCAAAAATTGACAAGCAATACCTGCCCCTGAAAATCCTCGAGGGCAATCTGTTCTCCGGTCAGATCATTCAGGCTGAATTTTTTCGCCGGCTCCCTATCGGCATTGGCGAGTAGGTTACCGACCGGAAGTACGAGGGCGAGGCTCAGAAAAGCGGTGAACAGCACATTTTTCACTCTCTGGGATACGTCTAGTGCCATGCTTTGAAGCCCGTAGCAATAATGATGACAAGGATGCCAAGAATTAAATTGGTGGCCACCAGTTTACGAATTGTCCCAAGAGCAAACCCCGCCACAGCATAGTCTTTTTCTTCGACCCCACGTTTAAGGTGCTTAAAGGGTGCGATGTACACAAACTTGAAGATTGCGGTCATGATGATGGCAATTGTCATCATCGCGAATATATATTTTCCAGCCCCCGAAAATCCGCCGTACTGTCCAATCAAGTAAAAGCCGGTTAGAAACAAAATGACAATGCACATCCAGACCCAGGGGAAAAACTTGCTAAAGACATTGGCCCACAGTGTGAGTCGTTCAGCGGGTTCGCTGCTCCCGAGCACGGGTCGCAAACAGACATAGGCAAAAAACATTCCGCCAACCCACACGACGGCTGCGAGCACATGTAAGGCAGTGGCTATTGAAGTAAACATAAGAAACGAAGAAAAAAGCGAAGACTTAGACTGGTATTATGACAAGAAAAAGGGGTTTCAGGGCGAATACACACGATCAAGTCAGTTTTTCACAGCGGAGACTTCATAGCGCCAATCCGCGGTCCCTTGAATACTCGCCGCACCAAAGTATAGGTTGGTTTGGAAGTCGCGGGCCTGTCCTGCAGGAACACGCGTGTTTAGTCTTGTCGTTTCCTGGCCAACCGGTACACAGCCACCACTGTTGTCACAATCGAGTAAAAAAGTGGTGAGTATGGTTTCCCTCAGGGGAATCTCCTCGTGACTATTTTGCAGTCGACCGGAGATACGATAGCTGCCACCATACGCGGGAACAACCGTCATATTCGACAGCGAAACATCCGAGATGGAAATGCGGGTGGTTTTCTGAACGACCTTGTCACTGGTCAACACCAGCGTTGCCACAACGGCGACAACCAGCAATCCAAAAACGGAAAACGCGATTTTCGGAAATTTCCCCGAGATGAGAAACAATCCGATCAGAATGACCGCAAGCAGCGCCCATTGCATAATATACCCCTTGACGTATGGCGAGGGTTTTCGCACTAAAAATTTATAGTGCTTGTGCGCCCTCAATAAAAACTGAAAGTATGCTGGGTTTTGCGGTGAGTTGCTAGCGGCGTAAGAAGTCAATGAATATGAATGACAAAATCAGTATCGAAAATGTGAACGTCCCGGGGCTGGTGACTAACGTCGACCGGTCAAAATATGAGGCAATGCGAGAAGCCATGTTCCGTATTCTTCCTGATTCATCCCCTGGTCTGACACACAATGAAATCATGCAGGCTCTTTTAGATGAGCTTCCGGCCGAATTGTTTCCGGGCGGCGCCAAACGCGGCTGGTGGTCGAAGACGGTTCAGCTTGATCTGGAAGCCAAAGGAGAACTGGCGCGAGAAAACACCAAGCCACTCAGGTGGTATCTCAATCGCGACGGCGGCTAGCTCTGCACCGCTTACACACCCTCATGATTTGATACACTTCGGACAGCTTATTTCAGAACACAGCCATCGTTTAACATGAATCGTCACGGATTTTTAGAAGAGGTCGAAAAGCGGTTTAACGATCTTTTTCGAACATCAAAAAGAGGCCATATACCGCCCGCGGAGCAGAGACACAAACTTGAAGGGTTTGTCGAGGCTGGTATTTTTCTCGGTCTGGTCAGAAACGAGGAAGTGGATGCGCTCATTGAACAAATTCACCTTTCTGTATTTGGAATGACAATGGAAGAGCACAGGCTGCACCACGCTACTTCCTGGTCGAAGTCAAAAATAGACTACTCTCCGTACGACGAGCCTACCTTCGAACGCCTTTCGTCTAATAAACCGGGTGGTTCTGCACTCGGCAACAACTGAATCTTTCACGCTCTAAAATCAACATGTTTGCAACACGTATCTTGGCGATTGTTTCAATTGCCATCCTTGTTTTTACAGAATCTTCTCTTTCTTATGCTGAAGAAACCAACCGCATCGGCTACGAGACGGTTGAGCAGGTTTTTGACGCAATGGAAGCGAATCCGGATGCAGCACGTACAGATTATGAAGGCTGGATTATCTATAACATCGCCAACAATGGGAGCTATACACTTTGGTCTATCACCCCAGAGGATCATCCGGCAAACCCGACGGCGATTCGCAGAGACGTGATGTCCAAGGACGGGGTAGTGACGATTCAAATGCAGGCATTGTGTCAGGCTGAAAAATCGCATTGCGATCCGCTGATTGAAGAATTTAAAGAAATCAACGCGGGGATCAAGCAAAGAATGGAAAGTGGCAACAACGGCTGATCGTCGACCTGCGATTGGCTACAGCCAATTGATTTGGCTGGCCATCTTTGTTGCTGTATTTATTTGGTCCGCAATAGAACCCAAGGATCGCTTTACCTGGGTTTTGGAAGTCGCACCAGCAGTCATCGGGCTAGCCCTTATGTTGGTGGCGTGGTTCCGGTTTCCGCCCACCAGTTTACTCACAGCGCTGGTACTTGTTCATGCGGTGGTGTTGATGGTGGGTGGGCACTATACCTACGCGGAAGTACCGCTGTTTGACACATTCAGAGACTGGTTTGGATCAACGCGCAATAATTACGACAAAGTCGGACATTTTATGCAAGGCTTTGCTCCTGCTGTTTTGGCGCGGGAAGTGATGATCAGAAATCACGTAGTCAATGGCAAATACTGGACTCATCTCATGGTAGTGAGCATATGTCTGGCATTTAGTGCGTTTTATGAATTGCTGGAATGGCTCGCGGCTGAATTCACCGGAGACTCTGCCGAAGCGTTCCTCGGTACCCAGGGCTATGTCTGGGATACCCAAACAGATATGGCGTTTGCTCTGCTGGGCGCACTGGCGGCTCTCATATTGCTCACAAAACTTCACGATCGCCAGCTGGATGCGCTCCACAATTAAATTGATGACAAAGGAACACTGTGATGACCAACACTAAAATTAACTATATCGAGCTACCGGCCAGTGATATCGAAAAGGTCAAACGGTTTTATGGAAAAACTTTTGGTTGGACATTTGAAGACTACGGCCCCGATTATTGCGCTTTTAACGATGGTAGCAATGATGGTGGTTTTTATCGTTCACCGCTTCATACTGACAGCGACGCTGGAGCTGCCCTGGTGGTGTTATATACCGAACATCTCGAGCAAGTGCTTGATCGCGTAACTGAAAATGGAGGAGTGATTCACAAACCCATCTTTTCTTTCCCGGGCGGCAGGCGTTTTCACTTCAAAGACCCCAATCAAAATGAACTGGCGGTGTGGAGTGATCAGTAGCGGTATCCGGATATGACCCCCGCAGTTTTAGCAGCGCAAAAAGCCGGTTTAGCTATCTCGCTACATGAATATGATCATGATCCGGCTTCCGATTCGTACGGCGAAGAAGCGGCAGAAAAGCTCGGGGTTGATGTCGGTGCCATCTTTAAAACCCTGGTAGTTCAAACTGGCTCTAAAAAACTGGTCGTCGCAGTTATCCCAGTGCGGCATTCGCTCAACCTGAAGAGGGTGGCTTCTGCAGCGGGAGAAAAAAAAGCAGAGATGGCAGACAAAACCCTGGTACAGAGAACGACCGGATATGTGCTCGGTGGGGTTAGTCCGCTGGGGCAGCGAAAAGCGCTCACTACAGTGATTGATTCTCTTGCAAAGGAACAGGCAAAGATCTATGTCAGCGGAGGCAGACGTGGGCTGGATATCGCGATCAGTCCGGCCGATCTTGCCGCGGCGACCAGGGCATCGTTCGCCGATTTGATTCGTACATGACAATATGTATTCACTAGACTGGTTTAAGCGCCCGAAGTTGTTCCGCCGGATACTCAATTTGTGGCCCCCAATGTGGGGTGCAGGCATTTCTGTGCAAGAAGTGTCTGATGATTTTCGTTACGGAAAGGTGCGGCTTCGAATGGGGCTAACCAATCGCAACTTTATGGGCACCCATTTTGGTGGCAGCTTATTTGCGATGACCGACATGATGTATGTATTCATGTTGCTACGCTATCTGGGAGAGGATCATATTATCTGGGATCAGTCAGCCCGTATTGAGTTTGTAAAACCTGGCAGAGGAAATGTTTACGCTGAGTTTTACCTGACGGAAGAGCGGGTAGAGGTGATTCGCGCGAAAGCAGCGAGCGGAGAGAAATGCCTCGAAGAATTTGCAGTGGAAGTGAAAGATAAAGAAGGAAAGCTCATCGCGAGAGTACATCGAACGGTATACATCCGCCTGAAAAAGAACAGGCAGTCAACAACCGGCAAAAGCCAGGAAGATTAATATGCGTGCAATTTGGTTCCATGAAAGCGGAGATGCTGACAAAGTAATGCAGCTTGGAGAGAAAACACCACCAGCTCCAGGTCCCGGGGAAGTGTTGGTGAGGTTGCACGCTTCAGGTGTGAATCCCTCCGACGTAAAGAAAAGGGCGGGTGCGCAACCTGCCGGATTCGTCGACGGGTTTGTGATTCCCCATAGCGATGGGGCGGGAATAGTTTCAGAAGTTGGGATGGGGGTGAGTGGACTAAAAGTGGGTGATCGGGTCTGGGTGTATCAGGCTCAATATCAGCGGCACTGGGGAACCGCCGCAGAATTGGTGGTGTTACCCGAAGCGAGAGTGATCCCATTGCCTGAACAGGCATCCTACGCGATTGGGGCATGCGCAGGGATCCCGATGATGACCGCGCATCGTTGTGTATTTGCGGATGGCGATGTTGCTGGAAAAACCGTGCTGGTAACGGGCGCATCGGGAAGAGTGGGCTACTATGCTGCGCAGTGGGCAAAGCAGGCAGGCGCTAATGTCATTGCTACCGCGGGGAGCGAATCACGTTGTGATCAGGCGACGCAAACCGGTGCAGATCACGTGTTGAACTATCGCGAAACCGATCTGGTTTCTGCGATCAAGGATATTACCAACGGCATTGGTGTAGATCGAATCGTCGACGTGGAGTTTGGGCGCAATATTGAAACCAGCAGTCAAATTCTAAAAACCAGTGGCGTTATCGCGAGCTATTCCTCTTCCAAAGAGATGCAACCGACTATCCCGTTTTACCCACTGATGTTTAATAACATCACAATGCAGCTGGTATTGGTCTACAACATGCCCGAAGCTGCCAAACAGGCCGCCGCTGAAGGTATTACCCAGGCACTGGCAACCGACGCGCTTAAGCATCGGATCGCCGAGAGTTATGCACTGGAGGAAACTGCCAGGGCACATCAGGCAATCGAAACCGGTGGACTGGATGGGTGCGTGGTAGTGGAGTTTTAACTTGTTTTAACGCGCCTTGGCAACGGGCAGATCACCCAGACGTCGATATTCCTTGGTGTCCAGCTGTTCTCTTTGCTGTAAATAGGTCAGCGCCATTTCGGTCATATCCAAACCCCAGAATAGCTCACTTTCAACTTCGATGGTGGGCACGCCAAAGATACCTTTTTGGATGGCTCCTTCGGTATTGGTCTTGAGCTGTTCTTTGACCGCCGGTTCGGTAATCAGCTTGGCAGCATTTTTAAATCCCGGCAAAGTTTCCAACGTTTCCAGGGAAGAGAAACTGGCATCGTCTGCGCTATCTACCCAAACGTGATGGAACAACTGTGCAATTACTTGCGGTGTATTGCGGTGGGCCAGTGCTAACCGAAGCATAGGAAGGGGATTGAAAGGATGGGCCGCTGGCGCCTGAAAAGGAATGTCATGTTTTTCTGCATACCAGTGACAATAGCGGTAGGTCATTTGTCGCTTGGCCGGAATTTCCGCCGGCCCTTTTTGACCAAAATGATTGAGCAGGCCGGCAAACAAAACCGGGGTGTATTCTATGACCAGGTCGTCCCGCTTTACCACTTCGCTTTGCAGTCGACAAAATTGCAGGTAGGCGAAAGGAGAGATAAAGTCGTAGTACCAGCGAACTGATTTGTGATCAGAGGACGACATGGTGAGCTTTTCTCCTGATGGACTCAAAAACCAAAAGAACAATCTGTGACAGGCGCCTACGCCGAATGAAAATGATAATAGCTCGATTCGATTTCATTTCCACTTAGTTGTTCTCGGTTAAGAAATAGTTGATGGGTTCAAATTTTGATCAGTTGTTCGATCGAAAGTCTATCTGGTTAAACAGGTTTGGACGATGGCCCGAAGAGGTAGAAGGAGTTAACAAGGTATATCCGGGAATGCAGCAGATCGACTACCGGCGATAGGTTGATTGTTTTCATCGTGATAAGTAAACACCAGTGAGTACTTCACCTGGTCAGTTTGATTACGTCCAGCTGCATGCAGGGTTTTGCAGTGAAAAAACAAAACATCCCCTGCTTCCATGTCTGCACTAATCGCGCTGTTGATAAGGGCCTGGTTTTCCTCCAGATCTGTCCGTAAAAAATATGCGGCGTCATAATATCCTCGATCCAGATCGTGCTGGTGTGTGCCGGGAATAAGGTGCATACCGCCGTTTTGATCAAACTCCTTTCCCAAAGCAAGCCAAACGCTAATAAGCTCTGGTTGGTCGAACAGCCAGTAGCGGATGTCCTGGTGCCACAGCGTTGCACTACTAAACCCGGGGTGTTTGGTCATGATGCAGTTATGGTGGTTCTGCGAGACCTGGATGCGCTCGGCCCCCATGAGTTGCTTGACTCTCTCGACGACATGGGGTGATGTGGACCAGTCGCGGAACAAAGCATCACGGGTATAGGCATGAAGCAGCCGTCTTGGGGTGTCACCGCCCTCAGAGAGCCGATCTGCCGGAGATCCCGGATAGTGCACATCGGTTTCAAACTCTAATGGTGCTAACGGCGGATTGAGTGACTTCTTGATGTGCGCGATCATGGCTTCGCAGGTTGCATTGTCGGCGAGGCGGCGTTCAACCAGAAACCCCTGCTTCTCAAACTCTTGGATCTGCTGTTGGTTAAACATGTCGGATCTCGGTTACGTCTAGGAATTGTTGTCCAATGTTCGCCATTCTGTTGCCCGAAGGTTTCTTCAATCACATTTCTATAGTATACCGACAGTCCCGCCTGAACATTCCAAAAAAAAGTTGATCCGAATGCAGTGTAATCGATTGAAGAATCTCCATATGCTCGGAGTTTCTTGCGAAACCTTCACCGTCATGAGATTAACGCTTATCAAATGAATTGGCTGCAATCCCTGAACCCTGGTTCCTTGTTTCTCATCTCGGTATCGAGAAGCGCTATCCACTAATCGCCATGTCCAACGCTACAGTGATTCGTCGGGCAACGCACCGCGACGTTGCCAAGCTGCTATTTGTTGGCGCAATTTGGGGCGCGTCATTTATATTTATCGCGCTGGCATTGCAGGGTTTTGGCCCGATTACCATCGCCGCAGGTCGCATTTCTCTCGCAGCGGTGGTGTTGTTATTCATTTGCGTAATGAGAGGTTATCAATTGTGGAGACCGGCCACCGACTGGCGCAAGATGATTTTGATCGGTTCTCTCAATAGTGCGTTGCCATTTTTTCTGATTAGCTGGGGCATGCAGTTTATCTCCAGTGCAGAGGCTGCGCTGTTAATGGCTTCGGGTACGTTTTTTGCACTCGTGCTTTCCCATTTTTTGTCCGCGGATGAACGGTTTAATGTCAACCGCGTTGTGGGTATCTCCATCGGTTTCTGTGGAGTCATCTTGCTGGTGTTGCACGATTTGCTGGTGTCAGAAACCGGTAGCGTGAAAGGTCAGCTTGCTGTGATCGGAGCCGGGGCGAGCTATGCAAGCTCTTCGGTATTAAGCCGTCGCATCTCACATATCCCACCGCTGCCGGCATCGGCAAGTATTTTGGTCACAACTTGTGTTTACATGTTGCCCCTCGCGTTTTGGTTTGAGCAACCATTGGTAACAGAAGCGAATATTGGTGCGATTTTGTCTTTGGTCACACTTGGCGTAGTGGGTACCGCTATCGCCTACGTGATTCGCCTGCAAATTATTGCCGATAACGGCGCCGTATTTATGGCTCAAGTAGGCTATCTCGTCCCGCTGTTTGGCGTGATCTGGAGCTGGCTGTTTTTGTCGGAACCGGTAGGTGCTGCAACGATAGCCGCTCTTGCCGCGATTCTTTGCGGAATAGCGATAACGCGACGCGGCACCTGATTGTGAAGCAACGGAATATCAAAACCTGCAGACTTATGGTTAGTAAAGATGGTTGACTCGAAGGCGCTGAATTATTCTCCAGCGATCGCCGCGCAATTACCGGTACTCCAAAATATCGCAACACAAGCACTACAATTGTGGGATCAGGTGCCGCATGACGCGGAGGCTGTTCTTATTAATGTTTCGGAAAACATCACTTTTCTGGTGCGCGCCGCAGGTTGGCGTTCCATTCTCCGTCTTCATCGACCGAACTATCACTCTATCCAGGCGATCGAATCAGAGTTAGCCTGGTCAAAAGCGCTGCGAGATGAAAAAGTGGTTCAAACTCCTGGCGTCTACCCAGGAAAAAATGGCTCTTTGATTCAAAGCGTAGACATACCGCAATGGCGAGAAACGCGGCAGATGGTGATGTTTGCGTTTGTACCAGGTGACACCCCATCGGAAACTGACCATTTAGAACCGATGTTTCTCCAGCTCGGTGAAATCGCTGCTCGTATGCATTGCCATTCTGTTTCCTGGATTCGCCCTAATCAGTTTCAGCGGTTCACTTGGAATACCGAAGCGGTGTTTGGCAGCGCACCTACCTGGGGGCATTGGCGTAACGCCCCCAATCTTGCACGATCTTCAATGGTAGTTTTATCGCGGCTAGAGAATACACTCTTAAAAAGGTTGGAGTTGTTTGGTGCGGAGAGAGATCAATATGGGTTGATTCACGCTGATATGCGTTTTGCGAACCTGCTGGTCGATAACGGCGAAACAAGGCTCATTGATTTCGACGACTGTGGATTCAGCTGGTTTCTCTACGATTTTGCCGCCACCGTCAGTTTTATAGAAGATCACCCAGAACTACCGCAGCTGCAGCAAGCCTGGGTCCGAGGTTATCAAAGACATCGTACGCTCACTGATGATGAAATGAATGAAATACCGACTTTTGTAATGCTAAGAAGGATGGCACTACTGGCGTGGATTGGTAGCCACATTGACGCTCCAGAACCCCGGGAGTTAGCACCACACTTCGCCAGAGTGACAGAAGTGCTGGCTACTCGTTATTTAAAAAGATTTTCATAGTGATAATTATCTGCATATGCCCTACCCTTCAGCATTTCCTATAATCACCGATTATCCGAGCTCCGAATACGCCTGACATGTCTCAGTATATTGTTTGCGCCCTTTATCAATTCACACGCCTAGAGTCCTACCAGTCTTTGCAGGCGCCGCTGCTATCGCTAATGGAAGAGTTGGAAGTGAAAGGTACGCTGTTGCTGGCGAGTGAGGGTATTAACGGCACCATTGCCGGGAGCCGCTCTGCGATCGATCACCTGCTGCAATGGCTTTCTGAGCAGCCTGGTCTCGCGAATATTGACTACAAGGAATCGATCAGCACTAAGCCTCCATTTAAACGCAGTAAAGTTAAGCTCAAGAAAGAGATTGTCACTATGGGTGTAGCAGGTATCGACCCACGACACACTGCTGGAACCTATGTGGAACCAGAAGACTGGAATGCATTGATTGAAGACCCCGAGGTGGTATTGGTAGATACGAGAAATGACTATGAATGTCAGGTGGGCACTTTTAAAAATGCGATCAATCCAAAAACCGAATCGTTCAGGGAGTTTCCAGAATTTGCGAAACAGCATCTCGACTCGTTCCGAGACAAAAAAGTTGCGATGTTTTGTACTGGCGGTATCCGCTGCGAGAAATCAACCGCCCTTCTCAAAGAAATGGGGTTTGAGCAGGTGTATCATCTGAAGGGCGGTATTCTTAAATACCTTGAAAAGGTGCCAGAGGAAGAGACACGCTGGCAGGGCGAATGCTTTGTTTTCGATGACCGGGTCACAGTAGATCATAATTTGATGCCCGGCAGCTATGATCAATGTCACGCCTGTCGACTCCCCATTTCAGAACAGGATATGCAAAGCGCGCATTACCTCAAAGGGGTTAGTTGTCCTCACTGCTTCGACAAGGTTTCGCCGCAAGACCGAGAGCGTTTTGCAGAACGCCAAAAACAAATTGAGTTGGCGGCAGCGCGAGGGGAAACACATATTGGGAAGCAACCTGGAAAAAAATCCGAATAGTTTCAGGTTCTTCGGTCTAGTTCGTATTTTGAATGACTTCTTCCGCAGAGAATCTTACTGGACAAGTTTGTTATGTGTTTACTGATGACTTCTTAGGCACATCACTTGATCAAATTTGTTGACTCGCAATTTCCTGTAGCTGCTGGTAAATGCTGAACCGATCGGCAACCTGCCAATGACCAGTGATTTTATTATTTAAAAAATAATAAACGGTAGAGCCAGACATGTGCAGCGTTTTACCTGAAGGCGGAAAATTCGCTATTTCTCCTTGGTGTGTGCCGCTCCATAGCCAGGTGAGGCAAACGCTGTTTTCATTTTCATAAATCTCTTTGATATCAAAAGTTTGATCTGGTGCTGACGCGCGCGATACGGTGACTCGGTTTTTAAACCCTGCCAAATCCAATTCCTGACCCTCCCATGGATCTCCCGGATCATGAAAGACAGTATATTTGTCAGCAATAAAATCTCCGGCAGCGTCAACGTCCCCCTCATTCCATATTTTTTCTATGAACGACTGAAGAATTTCCGCTTTCAAATTTTTAGCCCTGGCAAATCGTGGTTCAGTGAAGAGTGCAATGATAGAGTAACAAACGCAAGATCATCGCAGTTTGCGTTTATTTACCTCGTTTTCAGAGCAAAATGATATTAAAACAGAATGGATCTTCTGCATAGGTGATCATCGGATAGGAGCCAATCGATGAACCATTGTCGCCTCTCGAATGAAAAATTATTTCAGATGGTGACTTTGGTCGGCTGCTGTTAGAGTCGCTTCCGATCAGAATCGTTACTAAATCGATGAATCCAGACGTACATAGTGGGGTCACTTTGGTTGCAGAAGCGCACGTTGTAAGTCACCCCCATCGAAATCACGAATGGGATTATTTCCCAATCCATCAGCTTATGCGAGGATGATTCTTGTCCCTACCGGACTTTATAATGTTTAAATTTTCACCTAACTGTATTGCTATCCGAGAGAAACTGCATCTTCCACTTTACACTCTCACTATCAGACATTTTCGCCGTCATTGGTTTAGCTATCTCTGCAGCAGAAGGGTCAAGGTTTAGAGCGTAAAGAATTTTTTCCAGTGTGGGTTGAGGGTTCTCAGAGAGCTCTTCGTAGGTAACAGTGACAGGATGGATTCCCTGTTGTGCAAACCAATCTATCCACATGCTGTCTTGCTGTTCAAGCAATTTAAAATACCGTGACAGAGCTTTAAAACCATAAACAGGGGCATCGCCTTTCTTGAGTCGTTCCCGTTCTGAACCATCGGGATTTCTATGCCAGAGCCCTGTCTGTTCTGCTTTGCACAGCGAAACTGCTTGCGCGATTTTGTCGTCCCGAGACAAATGAATATAGTGAGTAGCTTCGAATACACTGTAGAAAACTTCTCTATCATTTGCATTGGATGAAAACAGGCTTCGAAGTCTGGATGCCAGTGCGTTGAGACTTTCCCATTGCAAACGCATTCCGAACACGCCTGTATCTCCTACCCCTTCTTCCAGTACCGCTTCAAGATAAGGTAGATTAAATTGGTTACTTGATCGCCAACAATCGACGTCGATATTGAAGTAAGCCCCCCAATCTGTGTAAAACGTATCCATAAAAAACGAATCGGGACGTCCGGCAATTTGCGTAGATTTGAGTAAATCACAGAGTAGGGTACTTCCACTTCTGGGAGTCGAGCAGATGATATATGAGATATTGTTGTGCAATGTCATATGTTTGGGGTGATGCCATTGGCAAGAGCCGTTTCGGAGCATGAGATGCGGAAACCGAAATCGCATTCTCCGTCCGACTATGTTTACTTCCCACTACCTGGGTCGCACGATCATGTAATCTACTTTAGCTAGCCATTGATCTTCTGCTCGCTAGCATCCCATCCGCTTAAGCCCGCAATCACTCGCTTACAATCTTTGCAATGGATCTTTACCACTTTGGTATAGAAGTCTTCACCCTATTGAGTTGACCAGTAGCGAAATATCCAAGAATCTGCGCCATCCCGTAGGGTTTGTATTGAGCACTTCTTTACCAGAGATTATAGCGTTCTGGATAAACGCGAATTGTTTTCAATGCGCATCGTGCCAGCTCGGATTGATTGTTCGCAGCAAAATAAAGAATAAACCACTGTTCCGCTAACAGTTCGCAATTAACCCTCCTTGCCAACCGAAAGAAGTCTTTTCGAAGCATCTTTGATAGGACATGAGCCTGTTAATCTTAAGACGATTCGAGGTCAAATGGTTTATTGTTCACAGTTGTTGTTAACAAACTAGGTGTCATGCTTGTCAACCGAAATTTTACACGTCCCAGCTAAAACAGAACTGATTGCGATTAGACTTGACTAGTCAGCAATCTCCTTCGTTTATCTCGCTCAATACGTGCCAGATCCCTTATTTTATTTATAAACTCAGAAAGATCACTATCGCTGTTTTCATAGAGTTTTAGAAAATCTGGTACCAATTGATAGTAGGTTGAAATGGTGAGCAAATCGGCATTATCGAGTGGGCGCGAAAACCACCAGTCATAATATCGAGTGCCCTTCCCTTGTTGTTTTAACTCTTGGTATTTTTGTTTTAATTCGCTAAATATGCGGGGTTTGTCTTTTTCTGGACTTGAGCCGGAATACGCTGCCCGTAAATGTTCTCGATATTGCAAAACTAGTTCTGTAATTCTGTTTTGCTTCTTTTGTTGCAGAGCGCGCGCGTGGATAACACTCTGATTACCTTGCAAATTGAGCCACTTTTCAAGAAGAATGGTTTCTACGGCGGTGGCAAAGGCCTCGTTGAAATCAGAATCATCTTTGACATACACAACCTGGTGGGCAAGTTCGTGAAAGATAAGTGCAGCGAGATCATTCTCCTGATAGTTTATGAAAGTGTTGAGAAGTGGATCTGCGAACCAACCAAGGGTGGAATAAGCAGATACGCCATAGAGCAGCGTATCTTTACCTTCAGATAGAAGCTTCTTCTCAAATTTCTCAGCATCCGATTTTTTGAAATAACCCTTGTATGAGACGCAACCAGCGATAGGAAAGCACCATGTCTCGGGAGTGAGCGAATATGCTGGCGCTGCCACCACATTCCAGGTGACGTAAGGTCGACCGATATCGGCGTAGGAAGTGAAACCCGAATTGTTCTCTAATTGAAGTTGTTTCAGCGCGAATTGACGCATACGATCAGCAAGTAGTAAGCGCTGGCGCAAATCTTCGGGAGTACCTGGGTTTTGTACTAACTGTTTGACAGGAACACGTTTGTTAAGAAGAGACAACTGTCCTTTCGCTGCCTGGTAGTAGTAACTGGTTCGACTGCAGCCACTGATTGCTATGGTGCAAAGAAGAAAGAATATAATCAGAATGCGGGACAAAATACTTGATGAACTCAATAACGTGATATTCCGAATGATACCTTGTCTACCAAACAAGAGTTAAGCATACAAGTTGTACTAATGAACGAAAAACTCAAATCTGATCAATACCTAGAAGGCCTTAGTGTCCACTTAGTGGGAGGTGCTGTGCGCGATCGGTTACTCGGTTTGGAACAGGGAGATCGCGACTGGGTAGTTACTGGTTCAACACCCAAAGAAATGTTGAATCGTGGATTTCGCCAGGTCGGTAAGGATTTCCCGGTATTTCTCCATCCAATCACTGCAGAAGAATATGCACTGGCAAGAAAGGAGAGGAAAGTTGGGTTGGGGTATCATGGTTTTGAATTTGATAGCGATTCCACGGTGACGTTGGAAGAAGATCTATCAAGGAGAGATTTGACCATTAACGCAATAGCAATGGATGGTGAGGGGCGTTTGATTGATCCTTGGGGTGGACAATCTGATCTACAAAATCGTCAACTGCGTCACGTTTCAGAAGCTTTTGCTGAAGATCCGGTTCGCATATTAAGAGTTGCTCGATTTGCAGCCCGATTTGAACAACAGGGTTTTGAGGTGAGTTCTGAAACACAGTCGTTAATGCAGCAAATGGTTTCGGCGGGAGAGGTGGATGCACTGGTTGCAGAACGAGTTTGGCAGGAAATGGAAAAGTCATTGAGTCATCGAGGATTCTATCGTTTCATCGAAGTACTTCGTTCTTGTGGCGCCTTATCGGTTTTGCTTCCAGAAGTCGACAGGTTGTTCGGGGTACCGCAGTTAAAACAGTATCACCCTGAAATCGATACAGGTACCCATACTTTAATGGCGCTTAAGTCTGCAGCTAAGGCAGGAAGTGCGCCTGAAATTGTGTTTGCCGTGTTGGTTCATGATCTCGGTAAGGGCGTTACGCCGAAAGAGGAGTTGCCATCACATCGCGGTCACGAAAAGACCGGCATGCCATTGGTAGAAGATGTCTGTGAGCGGTTTCGGGTGCCAAAGAGTTTTCGGCATCTAGCGCTAAAGGTCTGTGAGTTTCACTTACATCTTCATCGGGTCATTGAACTGAAACCAAAAACAGTGTTGAAGCTGATCGAACAGCTGGATGGGTTTCGAAACCCACAGCAAGTCGAGCGGTTTATTGCCGCCTGCACAGCTGACAAGCGGGGACGCCAGGGCATGGAGCAGAGCGCATATCCCCAGGCGTCCCTATTGCGCGAATATGTTGAAGCCACCAATGGTGTCAACACAAGAGAGATTTCCGCGCTGGCAGCGGACAAAGGGAAAACAGGTCAGGAGATTGGCGAGGCTGTTAGGCGAGCCCGGTTAGATGCAATCAGAAAGGTACGCGCTGCCTAAACGAATCAGCGCGATTGGCAAAGATTTGCACTTACATGGTGAAAGAAGAACGCACCGTCTAAGTTCTGCGCCCTCTACACTTCAACTACGTTGGCAGCCAAACGAAAGGCTAGCACCCTTGTCTTTTACCCTCACATACGCCGGCGCTGAGGGTACTCGCCAATCTACTAAATCTACTATCCTGCTGATTGTGAAACCGGCGCGGGATGAAGATTGATGACATTGCCAGGCATCTTGTTATTGCGTTCACCACACTCTGTCAGACGCTGCATAAAGTGATCCATAGTAACTAGCCGCTCTTTCAGCTGCGTAGAGCGCTCCTTCATATCACTGATCTCATCCAGTACTTCGGTGTCTTTATTGTAAACGCGCTCCAAACGTTGATGGCGCTGCTTGATCTCAGTTGCACGTTCCTTTAACTCAAGCTCCAGAGGAACCAGCACGGTACGGCACCATCGATCGACGTCATCGCGAGTTTGTTTGTACAACTTGCGAATCTTGACCATGACTTCGCCATGGTAGCGATCCCGAAGAATATGTTGTTCCGTCATCACCATGCTGAAACCTTTACTATGTTGCGAATGGCTTGACTGGAATTTTTTAAGAGAGTCTATATAGAGCTGAGGCTCAATCTTTCGCGGATTCAGGCCAGTTACGCCCAGGACGCTTTCCACTTCCTTAAAAGTTTTAATGATCTTATTTTCCAAACGCACTACATAGGACATCGCCATTTGAAAACGATCTACCGCTACAGCGTGAAAATCATTCATTTCGCGTTGTAGTCCTGGGGTGGTGAGCTGATTACTGATTTCGTAGCGATACGATGCAATCATTCGATCAAGGAACAACAAATCCAATCTGCGAACAAACTGCGTATAACCTTCTCGCAGCTCGTTCTTGAGCTCAACAATATGTTCACGCGCTTTATTGTGTTTCTTGACATCCCGCTGCACTTTTTCAAGGCTGGTCTTAGCAACGTCAACCTGATTCTCGTGTAACGAAGAGAGCTCCTGTAAATGGGAGTCGGTATCTCTAATTCGGCGTTTTACCACATTGCGAATCGCTCCTAATGTCGGAGACAGCTCCCTCACGGCATGGCCGACTATGTGACGCTGATTGGTGTAGTTAATCGTATCCGCCAGCGCCTGTTCGTAACGCTGGATGTTGCTGGATCGCACCAGCTTTTGGTCGCCTTTCGCTCGACCTACCATTGCTTTCTGCGCCGCCACAGGAAACACTTGGTCATTGGCTATCTTCAAAACGCGCGCGACTTCTTTCACCTGCATATTGATGTCTTTCTCAATTTCCGAGCGCGTCTTAAGGTCATCCCAAAGTAGATCGATTTTGTTCAGTACGACGATAACGTTATCTGTGTTGCCATCGCGAACATGGTCCCGCCACAATGCCAGTTCAGAGCGGGTGATACCGGTGTCTGCTGACAAAACGAATACAATGGCATGCGCCGAGTCCAGAGCCTGAAGTGTTAGTTCCGGCTCAACACCGAGAGCATTGAGGCCCGGGGTATCAATAATACGCAGGCCTTGCTTTAGTAGTGAATGGGGGTAGTTTATTAGTGCATGACGCCACTTAGGTATGGGTACCATGCCATTGACGATTCCGATGTCATCCAAGCCATCCTCGCTTTCGTCTTCAACAAACCCGAGAGATTTGGCGTCTTCTACTGAAACATGTTCGGATTCGGCGATTTGCTTAAACGCTTCTTTTACCCCAGCCTTATCATTTAACGAAAACAGCGTATGTTGCCAAACGGAATCATCTTCAAGCAGCATGGCAATAGGGCGCTTTTGAATATTCTGGCTAGCAACAGTAGGCAAAAGACGGATAGAAGGTAGCTCATCATCGTTGTGTTGCAATATGGTTGTACAGCGAGTAGTTCTTCCTGGTGACGAAGGCAAGTACCTCGCACCGGCCTCGCCAAATATGGTAGCGTTAATCAGTTCCGTTTTGCCACGAGAAAACTCTGCCAGAAAAAGCACATTGCGACGATGGTCTGAGAGGCTCGCTTTGACCTGCTCAAATCGTTCGATGGTTCTTTGGCTATGATAGCCATTTTTTTCCATCCAACCATAAATGCTATCGATCAATTGCCCAAGTTCGGCCAGGCTCTGATCTGCATTTAATTGTTCTTCAAAATAGTTCACTTTGACAACAGCTCCTTCAATTTTTTGTTTTCGTTTGTTTTTAGTCTATTTCGTTTTGGCGCTTGAAAATGCCTGCTCGTATTCGAGCATCGCTCAAAAAACTGCACATTTCTTGCGGATGACTTGATTGCGCTTTCCCCAGTTTACAGACCAATTGCGAAGATTGATCTTTTGTTCGTCTCAGGATAGAGCCTTCTGGTGTTACCCCGGATTTTCCCTGCTCCGTCCTAATAACGTGCATTCTAATACAAATAATCGTTAATTAATAAGTACTTGTCGCTAAAACTGTTGAATAACTCTGTACAAAAGAGCTTATCTGGCTGGAAAATCTGATGAAAGGCGAAAAAAGACTGCTAAACGGTGGCTAGATTAAATTTGCGCGATTTTGCCGTTAAAACCTTATTACCATCCCAAACTGTCCAATTACATTCCATGAATTTTGAAGAAATATCCGCCGATGAATTTGGCCGCTCACTCAATGGCTTTGGCTTAAATTTGTTGGTGAAGGAAACAGCCTCCACAATCCAGTTTTTGCAAGCAGTTTTTGGCTTCCAGGTATTGCGGCAATCTGAAGACTACGCCATTCTGAAACTCGATTCGGCCAACGACGGCAATGAAGGTTTGCTTTTGCAGCTGCACGCTGATCAAACCTATAGCAGCAATCCGCTTCCCTCGTTGTTGCCAGAAAATGGGGCCAGAGGCGGGGGGATCGAGCTCAGGTTGTACGACATCGATCCGGACGAGGCTGAAGCCAGAGCGAGGAAACACGATTATCTGGTGTTGCAGGAATCTACAGATAAACCACATGGGTTGCGCGAGTGTTTTATTCTCGACCCCAACGGATATTGTTGGGTACCGTCGCGGCCGCTTGCCGCCTGAATAAAGAGTAATCTATGAAACTGAAAGGCATTTTATTCGATAAGGATGGCACTTTACTGGATTTTAACGGTACCTGGTTGGCAGCCTACCGTGCAGCATCAGAAATCATCGCTGACTACAGCGGTGGAAAGCTGTCGGCAGAGGAGATTTTGATTCACGGTGGTTATGTGCCTGAAGAAAACCAGTGGAAGCCTGAATCTGTCCTTGCCGCTGGCAGCAGCCGGGAAATTCTTGCTAGCTGGAACAGCCTGCTCGACATACCGCTCGACCCGCCGGTTCTTAAGCGGATCGGTGAAGCGTTCCATATCGGTGCCAGTGGTCTTGTACCCGCGGTCGACCCCCTTTTCCCCTGTATGGCGCAGTTGAGAGAATCCGGTTTCGTACTAGGCATTGCGACCATGGATTCAGAGAAGGGCGCAATCCGTATGGCGGAGTCGATGGGGATTGCAAATCAATTTGATTTCATTTGTGGGGCAGATAGTGGTTTTGGAGAAAAACCAGACCCGGGTATGGTGCAAGCATTTGTTTCAGCAACCGGCATAGAGGCGGCTGCGGTGGTGATGGTTGGGGACAGCCCAAGAGATATTATGATGGGTATCAATGCTCGTGTAGGAATGTCCGTGGGTGTAACCAGTGGAGCCCATAGTCGCGAAGAGCTTCTTACACATACCGACCACGTACTTGATCATATTGGTTATTTGCACGATTATCTGCTGGGATTACAGGCGTAAAGCCACTATAGGGGAACTTTGAATCGACAAACAGAATCCCAAAATGGCAACCAATGGCATAAATCAATGACAGAAAAACCACGCTACTCGCGACCTGATGACGCGATGATCCGGCAGATGCTGGATGACAATCAATTTCACGTTACCCAGAGAGAAGGAACGGAGCGACCGTTCGATAACGCGTATAATGACGAAAAAAGAGATGGTCTATTTGTCGATATCGTCAGCGGTGAACCTTTATTTAGTTCTCTGGACAAATTTGATTCCGGTACGGGTTGGCCGAGTTTCACCCAACCGGTTGATCCGCAATACATTAAAACCAAAACAGATTTTAAGTTAATCCTTCCACGAACTGAGGTCAGAAGTGCCGTCGCGGATTCGCATCTGGGCCATGTATTCAAGGATGGACCAGCACCCACGGGGTTACGATATTGCATGAACTCTGCGGCGATGCGTTTTATTCCGAAAGACGAGTTAGAAACTGAGGGCTATGGAGAGTATCTCTCCTTGTTTGAGCAGAAAAACTGAGCCGGAACTAAAACTGGGTAGATACAGTCGGAATAAAAAATGACTCTACTTATGACCCATGATTTCCAGTCTTTTCAGCGGTACTAACCGCTTTTCGATTCTCCCAGCAGCAGCGCTCTTCATCGCTGCTAATTTCACTTATGCAGGGGAGGTAAAGGTAACCAGCGCACCGACTATCACACCGGTTGTTGAGCTCTACACCTCGGAAGGCTGTAGTAGCTGTCCCCCTGCGGATAAGTGGGTATCCAAGCTCGGCGACACCATCAACGCAGATTTCCATGCGGTACCATTGGCATTCCACGTCGACTATTGGAATCGGCTTGGTTGGCCAGACCCCTTCTCTAAAAAAGCCTATACCGAACGCCAAAAACAACTTGCGATCCAAAATCGCCAAAGCTCTATTTATACCCCCGAGTTTTTGGTGAGTGGAGAAGAAACCCGAGGCACCAATCGGGTCGTCAGAGCAATTGCCGAGGCGAATGAAGAACTGGCTCAGGTGATGATTACCTATGGTGTGCGCTCAGAGGACAACAGGTTGGTGGCAGAGATGCTGATAAATAACCCGGTTAAAGACGCGCCGCTTTTCCTGGTGATTTACGAAAACAATATTGTTCGAGAGATTGGAGCTGGCGAAAACAAAGGCAGAACTTTGCATCATGATTTCGTTGTCAGACACTGGCAACAGGTAGATACCCTGCCGGTAGGAAGCTATGAAAAGGAGCATCTAATCGAAGTGGGGGACGACTGGAATCAAGAAAACCTTGGTTTCGCTGTTGTGGTACTTGACCCGAAAAATGGTGCCACCCTGCAGGCGCTGCGAACGCCTTTGGAATCCGTATTCACGAAAAGCTAGTCTCGCCTCAACCGGTCGTTTAAAGCAATCGGGGTTGGATATTTCAGCACGATATACCAGGCGGAAAAAATGAAGCTGATAAATGTTGCGAGCTGAATCAAAGTAGCAGCTTGATCCGAGATCAAGCTGTGACTGATCGCAACGAATACGATCAATAGTGAGAATTCACTTAGCTGCCCAAGCCTTACTCCTGTTTCCCAGGCGAGCTGATTGCTTTCTGATTGACCTACCAGTGCATATCGAAAGACCACGGGTTTTAATATGAGTAACCCGGCTCCCAGTATGATTGCTGGGAAAATGACTTCGGGGGCGGCGCTGATATCGAAACCAGCTCCCAATCCGAAGAAAAACATTACCAGGAAGAAATCCCTCAGCGGTTTTAGACTTTCGGCAATGAATAGAGCCATCGGGCTTGTAGCGATGGTAATTCCCGCAATAAAAGCGCCGATTTCATAAGATAGTCCTAGAGATACCGCGAGCTGGGCAATTCCAAGACACCATCCGATAGATAGAAGAAATACATACTCTTGAATGCGATCGAATCGACGGAAAAGGGGCAGCAATACCCACCGTTGTCCAAACCAGGCAGCGGCACAAACCACAGGCAGACTTACCAACAACAAAATAACTTCGAATAGGGGCAAGCCTTCTTTACCCAGACCCTGCAAGACAAGAAGTGTGACAATGGCGATTAAATCCTGCAGCAGCAAAACGCTGATAATCACTTCTCCAGTATGTTTATGGTGCAGCACGGTGGTTGGCAATAGCTTGAGACCAACAATGGTGCTTGAAAAGGAACAGGCGATGCCAATGAGTAAAATATCTGACCAGGAAAACCCGAATGCCCACGCCAGTAAACCTGCTGCACTGCTAAATACCAGGGAACAAAAAACAGTGACCAGGGTCGTTTCTTTCAATAAATGCAGCAGTTTTTGTGGGGACAAATTCAAACCCAGCAAAAATAGAAGAAAAATAATCCCAATTTCTGCAATATCCTGTATCAATGCTGCATCGGTGACCAGTTTTAATCCCCAAGGTCCCAGCAAAACACCGAGAACAAGATAAGCGATGAGCATCGCTTGCCGCATGTATAACGCCAGCGTCGCCAGTAGCGCGGCACCCGAAAAAATCAAGAATATCGAAAAAACAACGGAGTGATCTTGCATCAATAAAACATTATATCTAGGCGAAAGTGTTTTGACTGCCAAAAGGTGACAAGCGATGAACGTGGCTTACAATATCATGCTCTTAACACTGGTTCGACAAACCGATGGCTGACGCAAACAACTTGACCCACTTCGACGAAAAGGGTCATGTACATATGGTAGATGTGGGAGAAAAAACAGTTACCCGCCGACGCGCGGTGACGGAAGGCTGGATTGTGATGCAACCGGAAACGCTGGCAATGATCAAACAGGGCGATCATAAAAAAGGGGATGTTCTCTCGGTCGCGCGAATCGCCGGTATCATGGCCGCCAAAAAAACCGCAGAACTCATACCGCTCTGCCACCCTTTGATGTTGACTCGCGTTACTGTCGACATGGAAATTGAAGAGGCAACCAATTCGATTCGTTGCGAGGTTTCTGCAGAAACCGCGGAAAGAACAGGAGTAGAAATGGAAGCATTGACCGGGCTACAGGTGGCGTTGTTGACGATCTACGATATGTGTAAAGCCGTAGATCGGGGGATGGAAATTAAAGATGTACGCTTGATACACAAATCAGGGGGTAAATCAGGCGAATGGAACCGTGAAACCTGATCGGAGAGAAACATGAGTAAGAGTGCCGCCAATACCCAAGACATCAGTTGTGACTTCGATCCTGGGTCAATTTCAGCCGATGAGGCATTGCGCAGGATACTGGCCGATATCACCCCGATTCATCAAACTGAATCGATCTCGCTTCGCACTGCTTTAGGCAGGGTAACTGCGATTGATGTCAAAAGCCGGGTTAACGTGCCTAACCATACCAATTCTGCAATGGATGGTTATGCGCTAAAAGGAGATGCCCTGCCTTCTGAGGACACAGCGACATTTAAGGTAGCGGGAATCTCTTTTGCAGGCAAACCTTTCCGCGGTGGTGTCAGAAGTGGCGAATGTATTCGTATCATGACCGGCGCGGTGATGCCCGAGGGTTGCGATACGGTGGTTACTCAAGAAAGAGTTTCCAGAGAGGGCGATTCGGTCACAATCTCTGAGGGAGAATCGGCGGGTGCCAACGTTCGTCAGGCCGGTGAAGATCTTGCTCCGGGTGATGTGGCGATTGCGGCAGGGACACGAATTGGTCCGGCTCATCTCGGGCTGGCGGCATCTCTGGGGTTCTCTGAACTGCCCGTTCTTCGCCGGCCTCGCGTTGCCTTCTTCTCCACTGGTGACGAGCTGCGATCGGTTGGTGAAGTGCTTGAAACCGGCGACCTCTATGATTCCAATCGATACACTCTGTTCGGCATGCTGAGCGAAGACAATGTGGAATTGGTCGATCTCGGTATTGTGCGAGACGACCCCAATGCTATTCGACAAGGTTTCGAAGATGCCGCGGATTGCGCGGATGTGGTGATCACGTCGGCGGGAGCATCTGTGGGAGATGCGGACTATGTCAAACAGACGTTGGACGCCATAGGCGCAGTCAACTTTTGGAAAGTCGCCATTAAGCCAGGACGACCTCTGTCTTTTGGAAATGTGAAAGGAAGTCTATTCTTTGGATTACCCGGTAACCCGGTATCCGTCATGGTGACATATCAAATCTTTGTACGCGAAGCGATTCGGAGGTTGTCAGGAGAGCGTGATGCACCGGTTTTAAAGCTGCAGGTGCCGTTAGCTTCCAACTTGCGAAAACGACCGGGCCGAGTGGAATACCAGCGCGGTGTTTTGAGTAAAGATGATGCGGGGAATACGGTGGTCAGTTCGACGGGCGAACAGGGCTCTGGAATTTTGCATTCGATGAGTGTGGCGAACTGCTTTATCATTTTGCCAGCGGAGAGCGATGGTGCTCAACCGGGTGAGTTGGTGCAGGTGCAACCATTTAGTCAGTTTACCTAGGATTTGATTTGTCCGTGATTGGTCCGCAAACCACTATTTACAACGATGTGCGCGCCGCTGGGGTAACGAGCTATTGCCATGATCTGTTTCTATTCGACCAACTGATTTGGTTATTAGAGCCTTTGTAATGAATTCTGACATTGAGCGCTGGAACGAGCGTTATGCAAATGGGGATGGCGTGGTTGAAGCGAAGCCTGAGCCAGAATGGCTATCGCAGCCAGCGGAATCGATCTTTCGCAACCTAGCTAGACGCCAACATTCCGTCGGTTTGGATATTGCCTGCGGCAAAGGCGCCGCTAGCCTGTATCTCGCTTCTCTTGGCTATTACATGGTGGCGGTAGATGGCGCCATTGAGGGGCTGCGAATTTGTCAGGCTGAGTCAAGATCGCAATCGCTCCCTGTGCATTCGGTCGTAATGGATCTGGAACGGGCAACGTTTAAACAGGGCGCATTTGATCTCATCACAGTGGTGCGATACCTCAATCGTTCCCTATACCCCAATATGGTCGAGGCTTTGGCGCCGGGAGGTTTTCTGTTTTATAAAACATTTAATGTTGATCACCTGAAGACAAAACCTGGTTTCAATCCGGACTATGTTCTTCAGCCTGGGGAACTAGAAAGCGCGTTTTCCGGATTGAAGATTGTGGAATCCGGGGGCGTCAATGGATGCAGTTTTATCCTCGCTAAAAGCGTTAAGTTCGATTCTGTCCTTGAGAGCGCTAATCGCTGATGCTTTTGTCCGAAACAGGGGCTTCTGAATCCCCCCCTTTCACAACGTTGGAGATAACCGCCCCTGCTTTCGCGGCTTTTTCACCAGTAAACTCCACAGCCGTCTTGGTCGCCTTTTTGGTTGCATCCCAGGCTTTTGAGGATTCTTTAGTCACCACTTCTGCACCTTTTGCGACGCCGGTTTTGCTGGCTTCCAGGATCTTGCTCCCCTGCACCTTAGAGTACTCCGCTGCACTGCTTGCTGCTTCACCGGTTTTCTTTTTGGTTTCTTGCCATAAGGTAGAAGCATCTTTTTCACCAGCTGGTTTCGAAACTTCAATTTCTTCAACCTGAACCTTGGGGGTCTCATCACTAAAAGCTTGTGTGGACAACGCGCTGGTGAGAATCACCAATAGCGCGCAGGATAATCTTGTGATTCGAGAATGAATGCTGAAATGAATCATTGAAATCGGAATGTGTAGGGTGAGCAGGAAAGTATAAACTGCAGGTGTGAATGAATAATGAACGATAGATGAACGAAATAAACTGTAGGTTGGTAGAGAATCCAGTGCTGATAGTAACTGGAGGCGGTCGTGGGATTGGCGCTTCCGTTTGTAGAATGGCAATAGCCCGGGGATACACGGTGGTTTTCAGTTATCTGCATAATAAGGAAGCCGCCAGTGAACTGGAGCAGGTGTTACAAGCCGAAGGGGGAGAATGTCTCGCGATACGGAGCGACGTGGCAGTTGAAAAAGACGTAGTCAACTTGTTTGAAATCGCGGAGAGTACTTTCGGTCCAGTTCGGGCATTGGTCAATAATGCCGGTGTGCTGGAAACACAAATGCCTCTAGTTGAAATGACAGCAGAGCGGATTGATCGGGTAATAGCCACCAACGTTCGCGGCAGTCTCTTGTGTGCCAGGGAAGCGGTCAGACGAATGGCAGTAAGCCGCGGTGGATCTGGCGGGAGCATCGTCAATCTTTCTTCGAGGGCAGCGGTGTTGGGCGCTGCGAATGAATACATTGATTACGCTGTTTCCAAAGGGGCTATCGATACGCTGACGATTGGGCTTTCCCGTGAGGTTGGAAGCGAGGGAATTCGGGTAAACGCAGTGAGACCCGGTTTAATCGATACGGACATTCACACTTCCGGGGGCGAACCCGGACGAGTAGCGAGACTATGTGCTTCCGTACCGATGGGTCGTGGTGGTAGTGCGGAAGAAGTAGCGGAAACCATCATGTGGTTGTTGTCTGAACAGTCGTCTTACTGCAATGGAGCGTTATTAGACGTGAGCGGAGGCCGCTGAATTTGTTATAGTACGGGTTTGCCGGGTAGGGACGGTAAAGCTGGTAATCGATAAAACCAAAAATCATACTGACCAAATTCACAAATATGGGGTTGAAGATGGAGTCAACGAAAAACGAAATGCCTACGCTTTATTATGCACATGACCCTATGTGCAGTTGGTGCTGGGGGTTTTCACCCGCATGGCATCTACTCAAAAAATCGGTGCTGCATAAGTACGCATCGAGACTGGAGGTAGTTGAGCTGCTAGGCGGGCTTGCCCCTGATACTGATGCGCCCATGCCGGCGTCTATGCGCCAACACCTGAGAGATACCTGGTTGGAAATAAAAAAACGAATACCAGGAACAGAATTTAATTTTGATTTCTGGACGGTCTGTGAACCCAAGCGTTCGACCTGGCCCGCGTGTCGCGCTGTCATTGCTGCCCGCGGACAAGGTACCGATCGCGCTGATGCCGAGCAGAAGCAGGATGCCATGACAAAGGCGATCCAAAAGGCCTACTATCTGGATGCACGCAACCCATCCAGCATTCTCACACTGGTGGCTATTGCCGAAGAGATTGGTCTGGATAAGGATCGGTTTACGATGGAGTTACAGAGTGACGCACTCCGTCAAATCCATCAGGAAGAAATGATGAAAGTCCGGCAGTTAGGCGTTCAGGGTTTTCCGAGCCTGGTGATGGTAATTGATCAGGTCGCACATCGAGTATTGCTGGATTACTCCGGATTGGAAAAGACGCTGCATCACATTGAGCGATTGATGAAAACCACAGAACCAGCGGGAGAATGGAACGAGGATGTCGATAAAGAGAATAAAGTGAATAAGCAGCCCGAGTCAGCGGATCCAGTCGCCCTCGAAAAGGAGGATAATTCCACTACTTCATCCGCAGCCGCCTCAACAGCTGTCGCAATGAATGGTTGACGACTCCCTGGCACTGACCTTCTGGCACTCGACGAGCAGGTAGGTAGTACGAGGATTTCTCTAGAGCGTCTTAGATCGTCCGGGACATCACTTCCCTGGAGGTAGCGAACTCTTTGACCTCAGGCCATTTTTCTCTCAGTGCTACAGCGCTCTCACGAAAGCCCGGCGGTGTACGGCCGTTGTAAGGGCCGTTTTGCAGGCAGGGCACGTGAATCGCGAGTACTTTACCCGCCGCCGCCCTTACCTGAATTGCCAAGTCGACACCGTGAAGATGATCACCGATTTTTGGATCCACCCGACGGGCAGTATTCGCTGGCATGATAATAATTTCGTCATCCAGAAAATCGACTTCTTTGATCATATTTTGCTCGGGATAGTGCGTTTGTTCGGGCGTCAATGTTGACCCATGGACAACAAACTGCCCTTCCAGATTGCGCTGGACACCAGATGATCCTGCTACCCAGTTACTTCCGTATCGGGATTCAATGTCCCTGATTTGGTCGGACAACCTTAAATCCCACTGATCAGGCAAATACATATGCTCCCGGACAAGCACCACGTACTCATGCTTGGCTTTGCCGATACCATCGTTCCAGGCATCTGCAAGCTTCATCGGACGACGATAGATACTGATTTGGTGCGGGTGATCGGTCTTTATAACGGGTGATGAATAAAAATTATCCTTCAAAACACCAGTGTACCGACTGTGCACAATAAAACTGACAGGCGTTCGATTGCGTGACTTGGGATCGATTTGTTGGCAGGAGATGTTTAGGTACTGAAAGCTTTCCATATCCTGTAACGTCGACTCAGAAATTTCTAGCTTCTCAAGCAAAGGCTTCATTTGATGAGCGAGCTGATCATCTTTCTGAAAAATTCGACTATGCAATTTGGGCATCATCCCTGCATCCAGCATTAGTTTGGATATATTCGCCAAACAGTAAAATCGCACATGCGTGGCGTCAAGCAATCCCACATTCCTGTATTGAAAATCACCTTTCAACAATCTGCGAAAAATGGAGAAATGTTGAATATTGGGAATGGAGGTGTATAACTCACCACCCTCGGAGAGTAATGCCCTTGCCTTTTTGAGTGCTGCGAGGGGGTTAAAAAGATGTTCGACCACATCGCCAAGAATGATGGCATCGTATTTACCTTCAAGATGCCCCAGGTCATCATGTTCGACATTGAGAACATGGACTTCGTCCAGTTTTTCCCTGGCGAGAGCTGCCATGCTATCGTTAATTTCAATTCCGCAGACGACCCTTGATGGATCCTGCTTTTTTAACTCATGACCCAGCAGGCCGGTATCACAACCGATATCGAGGATGCGCTTTGCCCCGAGTGGAATAATGTCGAACAGATACTTATTAAAACTGTTGTAACGGAGTTTATCCGACATTCTCTTAAGCCGAAGGTCTACTCAGGCCGTGTGGCTGACAGAATATCGCCAAACGTGGCGTATTCGCCCGCCCCCAATCTGGCAAGGGGTTCGATATTTTTGGCACTGATTTTAAGTCTGCCTTTTTCATTCATTTCGGCACAGCTGTCATCAATCCAGATCGACTGTACTTCACCAAATACTAGGGCCTGATTGTTGTTGCCGATGGTTTTAAGTTCGTAGGTGGTGCAGCACATCGCTAATTTGCATTGAGCAACCCGCGGCAGCGTAAACCCGTCTATCTTTGCTGTGTGTATGGAGTTAGTCTCTATCTCAGAAGTGCCATAAGGCAGTGTTGCTGAGGTTTGATTGAGATCAGGAAGCTGTTGAACGCTTGCAATGTTAACAACAAAGTGGTTCCGCTCCTCAATATTTATCAAGGTGTCTTTTTGGGTTCCATCCGGCTGTAAACCGATAGAAAACATAATCAGAGGCGGGTCGCTGGCCACCGCATTGAAATACGAAAAAGGTGCAAGGTTCAGACTTCTATCCTGATTTTCAGAAAGAACCCAGGCGATCGGTCGAGGAATGACTGTTTGGGTCATCGTGAAATAAGCATCGGCCGCTTTCAATTCAGCCATGTTGATTTGCATGATTTGTTATCGAATCAGTTAAAGGTTAAGGGGAAGCGTGGTTTTTTATTGGTGCGTTGAGACACGAGAATACATTGTCAGAGAATGGTTCAGTATGCAACGTCTTGTATACGATTCAGCCAAGTATTCTACTTATATTATTCAGTCACGTCGGTTCGAACCGCATCGGGCAATCGACTCGGGTTGGAGACAAATTTCTAATCCAGATTTAACATTTTTAGGCTCCACATCAGTTGCATGACCCGAAGATCGAAACCGGCTTTCATTATCAAGTTAGATGAAGTGAGGATATTCGATGGCGCGGTTCTTTGAGGTTGTGCAGTGATTGGCATAACATAAGAAATAATAGTTGCCGGTGGCGTAAAGTCCGGATCAACACTGACAAAGTATCCAACCAATATTTTCGCAGCAGGATTTCCATCGCTCGTACCAGAATCGGATCACCTGAAATGCTTCAGCGCTTTAAAATACTGGGTTAGCTCGTTCGCAATACACTGCTTGGGGCCAGCACCCGTTGTTTTATCAATCGTTCGGTAGGGAAGTGAGTGGGTGCTGACACAGGGCGTCACTTTGTACAGTTGTGAGTGCTGATCCAGTTTCTTCAGCGACGCCAGATCTTTTTTTAAAAAGGCAATAGACGAGGGCACCAGACTAGATGTATGACATCTGGCTAGTCGGTATCAATAGTTGATATGTCTGCTGTTGCCGAAATTGGCTTCGAGGGATAAAAACTCGGACAGATACTTATGGCTAAGTGACGCGACACTCAGACAATGGATCGGATCGGGATTTCATCGCTCGATTTCGGAGACTTTAGACTGAAAATGAAAGTCTTGATTATCCGCAAGGGGCTGCAAATATTGAGCAAGCAGTTTAAATGCAGTGGGATCTGAGGCAGGGTTGTAGTCGAGAACGCCGGATGAAATATCCAATATTCTTCTGAATTCGGGAATAATTCCTGGAAAGCTTCGTATGGAAAAACTGGATACGCAGGCAAAGAACCGAATGCGTGCAGCCTGGGGGTGGACTGAGCCTATTCGTTTTCTGTTGCCAGATTTTGGCTTGGAAAGCCGGTAGGAGTAAACAAAACGCCTGGCTGTAGTTCGAGGCTACAGCCAGGCTGAACTGGACTAAAGTCCGGTGACGTTTTCCGCCTGTGGTCCTTTTGGGCTCTCGGTCACTTCAAAAGTCACCTGCTGCCCATCTCGCAAAGTCTTGCGACCCTGACCATTGATAGCGCGGTAGTGAACAAACACATCTGCGCCGCCTTCTCTTTCGATGAATCCGAAGCCCTTGGAGTCGTTGAACCATTTAACGGTTCCGTTGATCAACTCACCTGACATACTTTTTACCTCTTGTTGCAAAAACACCCCTTAATAAAGCGTTTTACCGCCTTACCGGAGCTAAACTGGATGAAACGAATAACAATGCAAATCTTGAAAACCGACACCGCTAGAAACGTCTTTCCGCGAAAACAGCTAGATAGTCCTCACTGTTATTCGCGAATATACCACCTTTTTTTTACAGCAATATCACTAAATTGGGACTCTTTTGAAAAGTATTTGACGCAAATGCGATTGATTATCCGGCGTCATGAATGGCGCTGAGCACTGAAACGAGCTCGTCGATCGGGATTTCCTGCTCATCTCCCGTCGCCCGATTCCGGTATTCCACAACCCCTTTCTCAAGACTTCGGTCACCAATCACCAGCCGATGGGGTATGCCGATCAGTTCCATATCAGCAAACATGACTCCAGGACGTTCATTACGATCATCCAGTAGCACTTCCATCCCGGCTGCCTCGAGCTGATCATGAAGATGGTCAGCCGTTGTGCGCACAGAATCGGATTTCTGATAGCCAACTGGCACGATAGCGACATCCCAGGGGGTGAGTGAGGAAGGCCAAATAATGCCCTTGTCGTCGTGGTTTTGTTCGATTGCCGCTGCGATAACGCGTGTGACACCAATACCGTAACAACCCATATACACAGGGACGCCTTTACCGTTTTCGTCAAGCACAGTAGCACCAATTGCTTCACTGTAAGTCGTACCCAGCTGGAAGATATGCCCTACCTCGATACCACGAGCAATGGTCAACCTGCCTTTGCCGTCCGGACTTGGATCACCTTCGACTACATTACGAATATCGGCCACATTCTCCAATGGCAGATCCCTTCCCCAATTAATTCCAAAATAGTGCTTGTCTTCAATGTTGGCCCCTGCGCCAAAATCGGCCATCGCAGCGACCTCAAAATCCACAATAAAAGGGATGGGAAGATTTACCGGTCCGAGGGAACCCGGTCCCGCACCAATTGCATCACGTATCTCGGCCTCATCCGCCATTTTCAGCGGTTTGGCAATCAGTGATTGGTTTTCAGCTTTGACCGCATTTAGCTCATGATCACCTCTGACAAGCAATGCAACAAGCTTGTGGTCGCTGTCTTCTGCGGCATGCACCACCAGTGTTTTTATTGTCTTCTCGATTGGTAGCCCGAAGCCTTCAACCAATGCTTTGATTGTTTTGGTATTCGGTGTATCCACCAGACGCATTTCTTCACTCGCTTTTGCGCGTTCTGTGCTCGGGATCGATACTGCTTTTTCGAGATTCGCCGCGTATTCGCTGGTATCGGAAAACACGATTGCATCTTCTCCTGAATCTGCGAGAACATGAAACTCGTGAGATCCCTCCCCGCCGATACTGCCGTTGTCAGCGACTACTGCGCGGTAGTTTAGTTTCAGCCGATCAAATATTGCGACATAGGTGTCATACATCACCTGGTAAGACTCAATTAATGAGGCTTCATCGATATTGAATGAATAGGCATCTTTCATAATGAACTCCCGGCCTCGCATAATGCCAAAGCGTGGTCGAATTTCATCTCGAAATTTGGTTTGGATCTGGTAGAAGTTCAAAGGTAGTTGACGGTAGCTCCTCACTTCATTTTTGACGAGCTGTGTGATCACTTCCTCATGGGTTGGACTGAGACAGAAATCTCGCTGGTGGCGATCTTTAATTCTCAACAACTCTGGACCATATTTTTCCCAACGTCCCGACTGCTGCCAAAGCTCTGCTGGGTGTACTCCGGGCAGTAATACTTCCTGTGCACCAGAACGATCCATTTCCTCTCGCACGATGTTCTGAACTTTGTGTAATACCCGCATTCCCGTGGGTAACCAATTGTAAACGCCCGCGGCCAGACGTCTGATCAAGCCGGCGCGCAGCATCAGTTGGTGGCTGATGATCTCGGCATCGGCAGGTACTTCTTTGAGCGTGGCTAGGAGGTTTTGAGATGTGCGCATTCGGAGTATTGACTAGAGCGGGGTGGGCTAGTCTACGCGCTTTCAGGGTCGGTTTAAACCGTCCGTCTTGACGGCAATTTCAAGCCAAATAAGAAGAAGAAAATGAAAGCTTTGCATCGGTTTGCCGGGCTGTCGCAGGATCGTTATCTAACGATTCGAGATAAGATAAAAAAAGAAAGAGATTACGAAGTGATTGTTGGAGCGTATTGCATTTGATATGGGAGAGAACACCCAGCCAGTATCGCAAAACAATCCTAGTGACTCAGAATCAACTACAGTGAATTGAAATCGAAAACACCGAAAGTTTTACTTTATTAGGCGGGGCGTTCCGAATAGGTTACTTCCACACTTTCGGGCCGTCAGATGACGATTAACTCTCGCCAGGAAAGGGCTATGTTAGCTATATTGGATATCCAGATTTTCGGGATGAGTTGAAGTACTTCATCGCTCATCCTAGAGAGACAATTGAGATCGCGCACCATGGATTGAATATCTATCAGAGGACGCTAAACTAATGGAGTTAAGTTTTCTAAATTGGGCTGCCGGGGTTAAAACGAGTGATAGTGATTGCCGATGCAAGCGAATTCTCACTAGCATCAAGTACGTCGGTAGCGTAAAACGGTCTGTTCGTTCTTTAATGCTTCCCGCCGCGCTCGTTTCCGAAATAACCTTAAAAATCTGACATCATGAAAGCAACCGCATTTTCCAATCCTATTCTGGCAAACGTCGTACGGGGTTCCGAAGTGGAATCGGTGCATCGTGGTAGCGCGGTGGTCGTGGATAGCGAGGGCAAGGTGGTTGATCAGATCGGCGAAATAGATCGGTTGATCTACCCGCGTTCCGCGTTGAAACTCTTACAGGCTATTCCACTTGTGGAATCGGAAGCAGCCGACGCGTTTGGGTTGTCAGAAAGAGAGCTTTCGCTCGCATGTGCGTCGCACAATGCTGAACCTTTCCATGTTGAAGCCGTCACAGAATGGCTCGATAAGCTTGGTCTGGTTGGAGAAGATCTGGAGTGTGGTCCAACCTTGCCACTACAGGAACAAGCCGCACATACCTTGATTGCTGACCACATTACTCCTGGCAGAGTGCATCAAAACTGTTCCGGGAAACATACCGGGATGCTGACGCTGTGCAAACACAAGGGATGGCCAACCAAAGGGTATAGCGAATACGAACACCCGGCCCAACAGACCTGGATGAAGACAATGGGCGAGGTGATGGAGCTCGATATATTTTCCCTTCCATGGGAAAGAGATGGTTGTGGGTTGCCTGCCGTGCAGATGCCGCTAGCCAAACTAGCGTTGGGACTGGCGCGTTTTACCGATGATAAAACCATCCCCCCAAATCGGGCGACAGCAATGCGCCGTATACTTGCTGCGGTCACAAAGTATCCGGAAATGATTGCGGGCACTGATCGATGTTGTACCGCTGTCATCGCGGAAACGGCCGGAAATGTGGTGGTGAAAACCGGCGCTGAAGCGGTGTTCGCGGGATGTGTTCCAGGGTCTGGTCTCGGCTTTGCGCTAAAAGTGGATGATGGTTCTACCAGGGGGAGCGAAGTGGCTCTGGGTGCACTTTTGCAGCGTCTTGGAGTGCTGGATGTGGTGGCAAAAGAACGACTATCACAATGGTTCCAACCTTCTATTATCAATAGTCAGGGCAAGCGCACCGGGGAAGTTGTTGCCTCTGAAGTTTGGACTTAGGCTGCATTGTTGCTGAATGGAAAACAGGCGGGTAACGCCAAACGCCACAATTCGCGTTCAACGACGCAAGGCCTCGCTGGGGGACAAATATACAACGATAGTTGCTCTGGTTGTAGGGCAAGGCTGATGACATGGCTTTAAACGTTTCTACTGTGGTAACACTCTGTAATGCTTCGCCGGGTTGTCATGCAACCTGTAGAACCAGACATTCCACCCGCTCTAGAAGTATATAAAGCGTTTAAGCTACAGCCGATTTTGCGCGGGGCTTACGCACTATTTGTTTTCGAAATAAGAACGAATGATGTCAGCTGCCTGAACAATATCCGCTTCCGTGATATGTCGATGGATGACCAGTCGTGCAGGATTGCGGCCGCCGAATTTGAGCCCTCTTTCGGCGCACCACTGATGAAACGCAGCGCCATCGTCATCGCTGGCTGAGAGATACACCATATTAGTGTTAGACTGATTTCCGTGCACGATTAGGCCGTCAACATCGAGCAATCTTTCTGCGAGCTGAGCGGCCAGTTTATGGTCTTCGAGCAATCTGTCAACGTTGTTTTCAATGGCGTACAAGCCGGCGCCGGCCAGCATGCCTATTTGCCGCATGCCCCCTCCCACCATTTTTCTCCAGCGCTTGGCCTGGTGGATAAACTCTTCATTCCCTAAAAGCACGGAACCGACCGGTGCACCTAGCCCTTTGGACAGGCAAATGGAAACAGAGTCAAATGGTTGAGTTACTTTTTCCAGTGAAACGCCGAGACCGACAGCAGCATTAAAAGCACGAGCGCCATCGAGATGAAATCGCATTCCATGTTGCCGGGTCAATTCTTTGGCTTCAGCAACATAGGATAGCGGAATGATTTTACCGGCGGTTGTATTTTCCAGAGCAAGTAAGCGTGTGCGTGCGAAATGAAAGTCGTCAGCCTTGATCGCTTTTTTGATCTTGGCGAGAGGCATGGTGCCGTCTGCATCCAGCTCAATCGGTTGTGGTTGAATACTCCCCAAAACGGCAGCACCTCCCGCTTCGTATTTATAAGTATGGGCTTCTTGACCAACGATATATTCCTCACCACGCTGGCAGTGAGTGAGCAATGCAACCAGATTGCTCTGGGTGCCTGTTGGAAAGAATAACCCTGTCTCATGCCCTGCCATTTGCGACAGGGTTCGCTCCAGCGATTTGGCGGTCGGATCTTCCTCGTAAACGTCGTCTCCAATAGGCGAGCTCGCCATTGCTTCGCGCATCGCGTCATCAGGGAGGGTGACGGTGTCGCTTCTCAGGTCGATGATATTTGAGTCCATGGATGATGAGACGAGGGCTGATGTGCCGAATATTGTGAAGGCCTGTAAGTGTGGCACAATGTGCTAAAGCGCTCCATTACTTCTTGTCCTCTTAGCTTGAACACCCCTGCACATATTGTTTTCAGTTTAGCCGCATTGGGGCCTGGCAGAGCTGCGACTTATCCATTGGCGATCGCTACGGGCGCAGTATTGCCAGATCTGGCTATGATGTTTTTTTATGCATGGCACAAACTGATTGGCACTGCCGAAGACATGATCTGGTCACATCACTATTATCAGGAAAGCTGGCAAGGGGTCTTTGATTTTTGGAACTCGATACCGTTAGTGGCAGCCGCTATGTTTTTCTTTTACTGGCGCGAGAGAACTGCACTGGCTTGTTTATTCGCAAGCATGCTGACGCACTGTGTGCTGGATTTTTTTGTGCATAACGATGATGCACATCGGCACTTCTATCCGTTTTCGAACTGGAAACTTCAAAGTCCGATTTCCTATTGGGACCCGTCGCACTACGGTGATATTGTGGGTAAGATTGAGGTCGCGGCGGTGTTGGTGTTGTCTATCTGGTTATGGCGTGCAACGCGTGCTAATCCCCTGATGGTCGATCGATCAGCCAGGCTTTATTCCTTATTGGTTTTGACAAATTTGATCTACCTCGGTTTTTTTTATTACGTGGTGCAGACATGGGCATAAACTTGGAAAATATCTCAAAGCAACTGGAGAGGGTTCGACCACCGGTTGCCTCTGCAGCTACATTGCCTCCGCTTTGCTATACCGAGGAAGCCTGGGCAAAAAAAGAGTACGAAAGGATATTTGCGCATGCCTGGATTTCGATTGGTCGCAGGGAGCGATGGAAGTCTCCGGGAGACTTTATCTGTGTCGAACTCGCTGGTACACCATTAATCATTACCCAGGATGAAGATAGTCATTTACATGCGCTCGCTAACACCTGCAGTCACAGAGGGATGAAGCTTAAATCTGGTTCAGGTAACTGTCGGCAGCTGGTTTGTCCGTTTCACGCGTGGACCTATGCATTGGATGGCAAGCTGATTTCCGCTCCAAGAATGGAGCACTGCACTCTGTCCGGCAGCGAGTTTGTTAACCACGACTTCGACCTGACAACCGTAAGAGTGGAAGAGTCTTCGGGCTTCGTCTTCTTATGTCTTGATGCAGAGCAACAGTCCCTCGAGGATTGGCTGGCCGATTTCGGTGAATTGCATGCGCCCTGGAAACTGAAGGATTTGGTGACTACGCGTGTATCTGAGTTCGATGTGAGGTGTAACTGGAAATCTTTTATCGAAGTTTTCAACGAGTACTATCACTTACCCTACGTTCATCCGAACTCTCTCAGCGGTTTATATCAGGAGCCCGATGCAGCAGATATTGTGATGGGTGAATACACCACGCAATTTGGTATTACGGAGGGCACAGCCGCGTTGCTGGAAGAATCGCAGACCCATGCGTTGCCGTCGATACCGACTTTGCGGGGGAGAGAGCGAGAAGGAACACGCTACACATGGATATACCCCAATTTGACGTTTGCGGCCTGCTCCGACTCGCTCTGGATGTACCATGTTTTTCCATCAGCAGTGAACCGATGTCATGTGGTGCAAACGGTTTGCTTTCCTAGTAGCAGCGTTTCTCTGCCTGATTTTGAAGTGCGCGCGCAACGTTACTACGACCGCATAGATGAAGCGATCGCAGAAGACTTGCCTTTTTTAGAATTGCAGCAAGAAGGTCTCGCCTCACCACTGGCGAAACAGGGGCGGTTTTCTACTCTTGAACCCTCAGTGGGCAATTTCGCATGCTGGTATGCTAACCAGATGCGATAACACGGCTCAGCGACAACTGACGCCAGTACCTTTTAAACCGCAGTATCCACCGGGGTTTTTCGCCAGGTATTGCTGATGGTCTTCTTCAGCAAAGAAGAAATTGTCGATCGGTTTGAGCTCCGTTGTGATCTGTCCAAAACCCTGTTGGGTTAATTTTTCCTGATAACTATCCATGGCTATTCTGGCCTCTTCCAACTGTTGGTCAGAGGTCGTGTAGATAGCGGAGCGATACTGGCTTCCGTGATCGTTTCCCTGGGCCATTCCCTGGGTTGGATCATGCGCTTCAAAGAATAAAGTAAGCAGATCACGGTAGCTAATTGTATTGGGGTCGTAAACGACCAGTACTGCCTCAGTATGTCCCGTCATGCCTGAACAAACCTCGCGATAGGTGGCGTTTAAGGTATGGCCACCGGCATAACCTACCGCCGAAGTAAATACGCCATCCCGTTCCCAGAATCGGCGCTCGGCGCCCCAGAAACAGCCCATGCCAAAATAGGCGACTTCTAGTCCTTCAGGATAAGGTGCTTTGAGAGTGTTGCCATTGACATGATGGCGGTTTGATAGTGGCATTTCTTCATTGCGCCCGGGCAATGCTTCTTCTGCAGTAGGGATTGCCGCGGGTTTTCGACCAAATAACATAGTGAGTACTCCTTTCGTTCTTTCGTTTGTAACCGCTCTATCAGACAGGTTCGCCAAAGCGAAGGTTCCTGTCCAGGTGCGTCAAATGTACAGTTGGCATAGCGATCGTGCTACCGGGATTCGCGCTTTTCAGCGCATTGGATACAAAGTGTGGTGCATAAGTCGATTTCCAACCGCTTCGGGTTGATTTCCTCTCCACATTCAAAGCATTCACCAAATTCGTTGTTCTTCACTCTCTCAAGAGCGTGACTAAGCGCCACGATTTCACGCTGGCGTCGTCGCATAAGCTCCAGCTCCATCTGCTGCATCTGCATGGCATCCATTCTAGACAGACGCCCGACTCGGGTCTGATCCAATTCCACTGATTGTGCTTCCTTGTTAACGTTTGCATGTTCTATCTCTTCCAGTCTCTGGTGAATCAGCATTTTGAATTGATCGAGATGCACCATTTCAGTATCCCCTATCCAGGTCTGCGAGATGTGTAAGGGAAAGGCCGTCTAGATGACGTCGAATATTTTGTGCAACATGGTCTGCACTGTCCGAAGGATGGGTCATACTGGCGATGTGAGGAGTAATAATAACGTTTTCCATTTCCCAGTATTCGCTTTTATCGTCTAAGGGTTCGTCATTGACAACATCAAGTGCAGCACCGGCGATATGCCCTGATCGTATCGCTGCAATCAAATCATCGTCTACCACCGCGCTACCCCGCCCGGCATTGATGATAAAAGCACCGCTGGGTAAGGCGGAGAGAGTATCGCGGTTGATGAGCCCTTCTGTTTGCGGCGTATTCGGTAATAAACAGACCAGATAGTTTGTGGCGGCCAAGAAATCGGGCAACTGGGCGTCGCCGTGAAACGATTTGACCCCTGGTACTGATTTTGGTGATCGGCTCCATCCCGCTAAATGAAAACCAAACTGTTTCAACGCTTTAGCAGCCGCGGACCCCAATACGCCCAGGCCTAAAATTCCCACAGTACGTTCGGCTGGCATTGGATAAGGTATCGGGCTCCACCTTTTTGCCCTCTGGTCATGGATGTAGCGATGCATATTCCGGTGAAATCCGAGGACCTGAAAAACCACATATTCCACCATGCCCGCGGTCAGTGAATCCTGCACCATCCGCACTACGGGCACCCCTTCTGGAACGATATTTTCTCCCTTCAGATGATCGACTCCAGCGCCAATAGAAAAAATTACCTCAAGCGCCGGCATATCCGCTAATGCGCCAGCTTCTGGTTGCCAAACCAGGGCATAACGCAGTCGCTCCAGGTGTTGGTGTCGCTGACGCCAGTCCACAATGTCGATATCACGTTCTTTAAACGCTTGCTGCCACTCAACAAATCGGTCGAAATCGGACTTAACGGCGATCAGCGGCCGACTGGAATCAGTGTTATTTTGCATTGAACGGTGAGAGGGAGAGAGGAAGTCATTGTATTACCGGCGAGCAGGAGACTCAATTTGCTAAACTCGAAACCAGTGCTCCGAAATGGCGCAAACTGCGTCCTTGATTTGTTACACTCCGCGCCCGAATTCTGCTTGTTGAGGCGCTTATTCCCTGGTAGAGCGATGGCCCTAGAAACGACAGAATTTACGATCAGACCTAACGCATCGTTCCCTCGACCAGGTTGGCCTTGGTTTCTGGGGTTGTTAGTGTTTGTGAGCCTGCTGATTGCGCTGCGTTTTGCGTGGTTAGGTTTTTGGATGATTCTGCCGTTTACGCTATTGGAGCTCGCCTTCCTGATGGCCATGGTCTGGTTGGTGAAAAATAGGGCTAACTTCGTCGAAAAGGTGTCTATTTCCAGAGAACAGGTAATCATTGAGCATTTGCAGAAAAACAAGGATGCGCAATGGTCGTTCCCGCTATATTGGTCTCGTGTGGAATTGCGAAAACCGGGTCATCGCTGGTATCCCCATCGATTATTGATAGGAACATCTGGGAAGTGGGTGGAAATAGGCCAATGTTTGAATGAGGAAGAACGTGCCGGCTTGGCCGACGCGATCCGCACTGAAATTAACCGACAGAAAACTGTCGAGGTAACGAGAAATGCTTGAGGTCACTACAGCGAGTACGTTGAACTGGCGAGACTATTTTGAGCTTTGTAAGCCCAAGGTCGTGGCGCTGATCGTGTTTACTGCAGCAGTAGGCATGTTTCTCTCTACCGAGAGCTGGATACCTTTTAACGCCTGGTTTTGGGGGCTCATTGGCATTGGTATGGCGGCGTCAGCCGGCGCTGCGATTAATCATTGGGTGGATCAGGAAATCGATGCCCGGATGGACAGAACCAGCGGCAGACCACTACCCCAGGGCAATATAGCGGGCAACAGCGCTTTGGTTTTTGCCCTGAGCCTCGCTGCTATTTCCATGGTGATTTTGCTGAGCTTCGTCAACATATTGACTGCTGCCTTAACCTTGGCATCGATGGTTGGCTATGCAGTGATTTATACGATGTTCCTGAAGCGCTCGACACCACAGAATATCGTGCTTGGCGGCGCGGCTGGTGCAGCACCTCCGGTACTTGGCTGGACCGCAGTGACGGGAGAACTCCATAGCGAGGCATTATTGTTGTTTCTGATAATTTTCGTGTGGACGCCGCCGCACTTCTGGGCTTTGGCGATCAAGCGCCGCGATGACTATGCAAGAGCGGGGGTGCCGATGTTGCCGGTGACACACGGCATCGCATTTACCAAACTGCATGTTTTGCTCTACACGATTTTGCTGGTGATCATCACCATCATGCCTTTTTTGGTCCAAATGAGCGGGACGCTCTATCTCGCAGGAGCCATATCACTAGGGATAGGTTTTGTTTACTATGCGCTCAAGCTATACCATGCTGAAGGTGATGCGTTTGCGATGAAGACATTTGGCTATTCGATATTTTATCTCAGTGCCCTGTTCGGCTTTTTCCTCGTCGATCACTACGCCCGTATTGCGATTCGGGCCTGGTTTTTGAACTAACTGAATTTTACATTGTGCGTGACGCTGCATACTCAAGGATATCGCTAAGTTAAATGGACCAAAACAGCACCAGTACTAAGCAAGCGGCGCAACGTGATTCGGAGGAAGTTGGCGCACTCGATATTATAAAAAGTGTCTTCGCCGCATTTTTTGGTGTTCAAAGTGATAGGAATCGGGAACGGGACTTTGCCAGCGGAAAGTTTTGGCATTTTTTCGTTGCCGGGGTGATATTTGTTTTGCTGTTTATGGCCGCTGTGTATGGAGTAGTTCAGTATCTGTTGGCGACGACTCCAACCGGCGGCGTGTAAACGCCGCTGGCGGCCCGAAATAATCCAAGTTACTGAATGCAGAATGCGACACAAAGAGAGTCGAATGAGGCACTTACACTGACAATTTTATGTAATGTTGCGGGTGACTTGGCTATAATCCGCTGAGGTGCCAGTGCCAGCCGCAGATTCGATATCGCCTGGCGTGACCATCGCGAGATCTTTGGCTCCTGCAATACTGCATGGGCTTAGATAGCGTGAATGGAACGGTACCCGCAAAAGAATTGATACAGAGCTCCGATCTGACGGGGCGCGAAAATTTTACTATTTAGATTTTAAGGTTTGGATTTCCAATGAGATTAGTGATCAAAGCGTTGGCATCAATAATGGTGCTGAGTGCGGCCCTGCTGTCGCCAGTTGTGATGGCGGATTGGGCAGTCAATATGCCGAAAGGCGTCACAGACATCAGTCACAAGGTCTATGACATGCACATGCTAGCGTTCTGGATAATGTGTGTGGTGGCATTTGGCGTGTTTGGTGCGATGACTTACAGCATCATAAAACACCGAAAGTCTAAAGGAGTCACGCCCGCGACTTTCCATGAAAGTACTGCCGTAGAGGTGGTCTGGACCATAATTCCATTCATCATTCTAATTGTGCTGGCATTGCCTGCTGCAAGAACGCTAATTGCCCAGGAAGACGACAGCAATTCTGAATTGACGATTAAGATCACTGGATATCAATGGAAATGGCAGTACGAATATCCTGATTCTGGCGTGAGTTTTTTCAGCGCCCTCGCTGAAGAAAGCCGTCAGGCGCGGGTGATGGGCTCAGGAATTGATGTGAACGATGTAGAACACTATTTACTTGACGTCGATAAGCCACTGGTGATTCCGGTGGACACCAAAGTACGCTTCTTGCTGACCGCGAACGATGTCATTCATTCGTGGTGGGTACCAGATTTCGCCATCAAAAAAGATGCGATTCCCGGCTTTATCAACACGATGTGGACCCATGTAAATGAGACCGGCACGTACCGAGGCCAGTGTACCGAATTGTGCGGTCGAGACCATGGCTTTATGCCAGTGGTTGTTGAGGTGGTGGAGAAGTCGGAATTCAACCAGTGGCTTGCGAGTCAGGTTGAAGCCAAGGAGTCGGGCCAGCAGCTCGCTGCCACCAATTAAAAGTAAAGTTATACAAGTTTTGAGGATTGACAGATGAATGCAGCACTGACTGATACAGATCATCACGACGACCATCATCATGGGCCTGCACCGGGTCTGATGCGCTGGGTAACCACAACCAACCACAAAGATATTGGGACACTCTATCTCTGGTTTTCGCTGCTGATGTTTTTCATCGGTGGCTTTATGGCGCTGATAATCCGCACAGAGTTGTTCCAGCCTGGATTACAGGTAGTGGATCCGCACTTCTTCAATCAAATGACCACCATGCATGCCCTGATCATGATTTTTGGTGTGGTTATGCCGGCGTTCGTTGGTTTGGCCAACTGGATGGTGCCGATAATGATTGGTGCGCCAGACATGGCGTTACCCAGAATGAATAACTGGAGCTTTTGGATCCTGCCATTCGGCTTCACCATGATGTTATCGACCCTGTTTATGGATGGCGGCGGGCCAGCAGGTGGTTGGACGCTGTATCCCCCGCTGTCGCTGCAAGGTGGTGATGGCTTTCCATTTCTGATTTTCTCCATTCACATTTTAGGTATTTCCTCGATTATGGGGGCGATCAATATTGTTGCCACCATCATGAACCTGCGTGCGCCGGGCATGACCTTCATGAAAATGCCTCTGTTCGTATGGACCTGGTTCATTACCGCGTATCTATTGATTGCAGTCATGCCTGTGCTGGCCGGTGCTGTAACAATGCTGCTGACAGACAAGTTTTTTGGCACCGCCTTTTTTACAGCAGCGGGCGGCGGCGATCCGGTCATGTTCCAGCACATTTTCTGGTTCTTTGGTCACCCGGAAGTGTATATCTTGATTCTGCCCTCTTTCGGAATCGTGTCAGAAATTATTCCGACTTTCTCGCGTAAGAGATTGTTTGGTTATGCATCAATGGTTTACGCCACCTCTTCGATTGCGTTGCTGTCGTTTATTGTTTGGGCACACCACATGTTCACCGTGGGCATGCCGTTGTCGGGCGAGTTGTTTTTTATGTTTGCGACCATGTTGATAGCAGTGCCAACAGGCGTCAAGGTATTCAACTGGGTGGCAACAATGTGGCGAGGTGCAATGACCTTTGAAACACCGATGCTGTTCGCTCTGGGGTTTGTCATTATGTTTACCATTGGTGGCTTTTCCGGCGTGATGCTTGCTCTGGCGCCCGTGGATTTTCAGTATCACGACACTTATTTTGTTGTGGCGCACTTCCACTATGTGCTTGTTCCTGGCGCCATCTTCGGCATTATTGCAGCGGTTTACTACTGGATACCCAAGTGGACAGGCAATATGTATGACGAAAAGCTCGGAAAGATTCACTTCTGGGTTTCAACTATTTTCGTCAATCTCTTGTTCTTTCCGATGCACTTCGTAGGACTAGCTGGTATGCCAAGGCGTATTCCTGACTATGCCGTGCAGTTTGCAGACTTTAATGCGATTGCAACGATAGGTGCTTTTGGATTTGGTTTCTCGCAAATTATTTTTGTTGTGGTGCTTCTGAAATGTGTGAAGGGCGGTGAAAAAGCCACTGACCAGGTTTGGGAAGGTGCAGAAGGTCTGGAGTGGACACTTCCCTCTCCCGCTCCTTATCACTCATTTACCGATCAACCAGAAGTTAAGTGATCGATTCATCACGATAGCGAAGACAGGTTCGACCCGGTTGTTAGGGTCGAACCTTTATAGTTTAAGAGCTGCATATCAGTTTGTGTTCTCCCAAGAGCTGATCCGAACGACGATTTGATTCGTGAATATTGCTGGAAATAGTTTGAAAAAGAGCGTCAAAATCACCGTAGCTATTTTATTTGCTGTGGCGATTGGCATTTATTTTGGATTTTTGTACTTGATGACATCGGCTGCCATCTGAGCGTGTGACGCTGCACCGGCCGTAAGTCCTGCTTCAATATGAAATCAACCCACATACAAATGAGAAGATTGAGCCCCCGAAAACGCGAAAAAGCGGCGGGTAAAGCAAATCTTCCAGTATTGTTCTTGATACCTGTTCTTATGTTTGGATTCGGTTACCTGATGGTGCCGATATATAACGTCCTTTGTGACATCACCGGTTTGAATGGAAAGACGGGAACAATCAGTGTAGCTGAGGCTTCCAGTATCGAAGTGGATAAAAACCGTCTGATCAAAGTCGAATTCAGCGGTAGCTTGAACGAATATGCGCCATGGGAATTTAAGCCGACCGTTACCAGTATGATGGTGAATCCCGGCAAACAGTACAAAACCAGTTACACCGCAACAAATAAATTACAGAAACAGTTGGTAGGACAGGCGGTTCCCAGCGTTTCCCCTGGCCGCGCAGCCAGTCACTTCAACAAAACAGAATGCTTTTGTTTTGTTGAGCAAACATTTGAAGCTGGTCAGACAATGGATATGCCATTAGTGTTTATTGTTGATCCTGATCTACCTGCTGACGTTGATACTGTGACGTTGTCCTATACGTTTTTTGATGTCACTAAGAAAATTTAATTTGAAATACGAGAGTCGAGGTTTATAAAAATGGCAAGCACTGCTGAAAACCACTATTACGTGCCCGAAGGCGCTTACTGGCCACTTGTAGGGTCAGTTGGTTTGGCAACAACTACTGGTGGTCTCGCTGCCTGGTTGAATGAGAGTTCGCTTGGACAACCGATATTTTATGTCGGTATGGCAATTCTGGTTATTATGATGTTTGGCTGGTTCGGTACCGTGATTCGCGAGAGTGAGTCAGGGCAATACCGCCCTTGGGAGGACAAGTCTTTCCGCCTTGGGATGAGCTGGTTCATCTTCTCAGAAGTCATGTTCTTCGCGGCGTTCTTTGGCGCACTGTTTTATGCCCGCGTCTACTCTGTGCCATGGATACTGGGTGAAGGTGCCGGTGCGAATACTCATGAGTGGCTTTGGAGCTCGTTCACTGAAATCTGGCCAACCAATGGTCCCGCGGATATGGGAGGAAGTGACTTTCATATGGGTTGGTGGCCGCTGCCGTTTCTTAATACCGCTATCCTGTTGACCTCAGGTGTGACGGTCACGATTGCGCATCATGCCGTTATCAAAAATGATCGAACTCGGTTTATTCTAGGCCTTGCAGCGACCGTTGCCCTGGGTTTTATCTTTGTATACTTTCAGATGGTGGAGTATCAGGAGGCGTATCACGAGGGGATGACTCTGCAAAGTGGTATCTATGGCTCGACTTTCTTTATGCTGACGGGGTTTCATGGATTTCATGTCTCGATGGGTGCGATCATTCTGCTAGTTGTTCTCATTCGTGCGATTCGTGGCCACTTTACTCCAACGCGCCATTTTGCGTTTGAAGCAGCAGCCTGGTACTGGCACTTCGTAGATGTGGTCTGGCTGGGATTGTTTATATTCGTGTATATCTTGTAGTCGTTAGTTTCGAACGATCTTGATCGCAAAAAACGCTGCCAATGGCAGCGTTTTTTCTTTATGTTATTAAAGAGTAGCCCGATTACTCTCCGAAACCATGGGGCATGATAACGCCGAATTTGGCGCCGACAAATATCAACAAGAGTAAAAACAAAGACAAGCCAATTCGGATTGTCAGAGACTTTGCTACCGATGCTGCGTTGTCTGGGCTCTTCACCATGTAGTAGAGCGCGGTAAATAGACTGACTAAAATAAATATTAGCAGGATTACGATAATTAGTTTGAACAACAGCATGAAGCATTTCCGGGATAAAAGCAGAGGCCAAGGGGAGAGTAGACAAACAGGCCTGACGCAATGATTATAAGTGCAAAGGTAGCGATCGCCTATTTGTTGTTTTTTATTGGCCTGGCAATATTGTTCACTCTGGGATGGTGGCAACTAACCAGGGGGTTAGAAAAAGCTTCGATAGAGTCGCTCAGCGAAACGGGGAAAACGAATCCCATTGTTCAGGTAGACAAAAATCAGGAATGGGAACAACTATCTTATCGAACTGTTGAATTAGAAGGTCGATGGCAATTTCGTGAAACCATGTTGTTGGAGAACCGTCTTTACGAGGGACGACCCGGATACGAGGTGTTGGTACCTTATGAGTTGGTCACTGATAAGAGCTGGATTCTGGTGAATCGCGGTTGGATTAAACAGCAATCAATACAGCCGGGTGGAAGTCATGCAGATCTGCTAGACAAGAATTTGTCTGTTGCACCCCGCGGGCAACTATATCTGCCTGAACTTGGTTTTACTTTGGGGGAAACACTGATTCAGCCACTCACCAAACCGATCCGGTTCTTGTACTATGATTTTTCGACGCTATCTGGTGTCTTAGAACATGACCTTGTTCCCGCCGTTCTTGTGCTTGATTCTGATCATCCCGCGAGCTTTCAGCAAATATGGAAGCCTGGCGCAATTTCTTCAGAACGTCACTATGCGTATGTCGCACAATGGTGGGGGTTGGCACTGACGCTTTTTATCTTTGGCTTAATCTGGCGAAAACGCCATCTGAAATCTATTCTCCATGACTGAATCTTCAAACCAACCTGATCGAATTTCGGCAAGTGATATCAAACGTAGCCGATTCAAATTTCTGGCGGTGCTTGGTTTCTTTTTCGTCCCTTTTTTCCTCGCCATTGTCGGCTATTTTTTCTTTCCGCATTTGCTTTATTCAGGAGGGCGGGTCAACAATGCACCGCTAGTGGAGCCAGTTGTCACGCTGGAGCCGTTCACCAATTTGCAGCTAAATCAGCAGCAGCTCACACTGGAGAGTTTGCAGAAGAAATGGACCGTGGTGCATCGACTGGACCAGCAATGCGACGAAAGCTGCGAGGTGTCTCTGTACAATACGCGCCAGATACGAATAGCGTTGGGAAAAGATACCAACAGGGTACAAAGAGTCCTTCTTGGAAGTGACGTGGGCTTACTGGAAGCTGCCGGAAATGACCATCCGGATATTAAACTGGTTTTGCGTATCAGTGAGGGGTTGGATTCGCAGCTCTCAACAATCGTTGCTCGAGAAAAACTCGGACCTAACGATGCGCTCTTAATTGATCCTCTGGGCAACGTCATGATGGCGATACCGTCGGATCTCAATCCGACTAAGTTGCTCAAAGATCTCAAGAAATTGCTCAAGCTTTCAAAAATCGGCTAGTACAATGTGTTGTGGTTGACTCTAACGCTCGCCTTAGTGCTCTGATAGATAGCAAGAGCAGCATCCTTGTACTGACAGGAGCAGGCATCAGTGTTGACTCCGGTATCCCTCCTTATCGTGATCATACTGGCACCTGGTTGGGCAGTGAACCGATACAACACCAGGAGTTCATTGATCACGAGTCTCGTCGAAAACGCTACTGGGCCCGCAGTGCAGTAGGATGGCCAGCAGTTGCCAAAGCGAAACCCAATGACTCTCATCGAGTTTTGGCGAGCATGGAACGCGCCGGCATCATTTCTCTTTTGGTGACGCAAAATGTAGATCGACTGCACCAAAAGGCGGGACATCAAAAAGTCATTGATTTGCACGGACGGCTAGATCAGGCAAGATGTTTGTCATGCGAGAATCAGGTTGAGCGATCGGCACTGCAACAGGAGATATTGTCGATGAATCCCTTTCTAGCTGATTTGGAAGCGTCGCTTGCTCCAGACGGAGATGCTACGGTAGAAAATGATCTCATCGATATGGTTTCAGTACCTCATTGTCAGCGGTGTGGTGGCGTTCTTATGCCTAGTGTGGTGTTTTTTGGCGGTGCGGTTCCAACCTCACGTGTTACTGCAGTGACCGCTGCTTTAGAGCAATGCGATGCTCTACTCGTGATTGGTACCTCGCTGATGGTTTATTCAGGTTTTCGATTTTGCCGCCAGGCCCATGCAATGGGAATTCCCATCATTGCGATCAATCAGGGGGAAACACGTGCCGACGCGATGCTGAGCGCCAGAATAATCAAGGACTGCAAAGAAACTCTTGTGGCGTTCGCCGCGGATATCAAGATTGACTTCTGATGGATGCCCGCGGAATTGAAAAGCACGATGTTAAACCATCGCTCGGCTTTGATTCACTATCTGCGATCTCGATCTGAAAAGTCAGTCGATATATCGATATAATCATCGTTCATGTTGCAATTCCGGGGAATTAATACGCTGCTGGCGTGTCCGATGGTTTCGCTTCACTATCCAATTTTGCCCCGATACTCATGACATCTGACAAACCTGATCTCACCCTATATGTCCGCGACTACTGTATGTACTGTAATCGCGTATTACGCACCGCCGACGAACTCGGAATTAGGCTGGAAGTTCGGAATATCTGGCAGGAACCAGAATTTGAGAAGGAATTAGTTGGCGCAACGGGTCGATCGACGGTGCCGGTGCTCAGAATTGATCAAACTGATGGGACGGAACGATGGATGCCAGAATCTTCAGATATCGTTCGTTATCTACAAACCGAAATTAGCTCGACCGCCTAGACTACAATCATTGTCACAGGTGTTAGGAAAACCCTAGGCCCTGAGAGTTAAGGTAAAAACCCAAAACGATATATCTGTGGTTTATCAGTGAGGTTTGGGTTCAACCTGCTAAGATTACTGCAAAGGGGGTTTAATCTAATCCGCGGTTTTTGAGCCACGCCCTAATGGTTGGAGTTTGTCGCCTGCTTATTTCAATCGTGTCTTCTATGCCACGAAAGAACACACACCATTGACCATCTTCATTTTTTTCTAATCCTTCAAGATGCTCTGTGGAAATTAACGCATTGCGATGCACCCTTAGAAAGTTTTCCCCAAGCTCAGATTCAAGATTATTCAACGTGTCGTTCATTAAATATTCTTCTTTCAGGGTTTTCACCATGACATATTTGTTTTCCGCTTTGAGGTAACAAATATTTTGAATCGGAACCAGCTTGATCTTTCCCTTCTGACTGATTGAAATATGCATACTGCGTGAAGTTTTACGCAGTGACTCCGTCTGGGTTTCACTGATTGGATTGGCTTTTTGCAGCGCTCTTTTCAGACGATCTATCTGCACTGGCTTAAGTAGATAGTCGATTGCATTGGCGTCAAATGCCTCCAGCGCGTATTCGCTGTATGCCGTCGTGAAAATTACGGCAGGCGTCTTTTCCAGTGCAGAAAAATGGTAAACCAATTCGATTCCACTAATGCCAGGCATTCGAATATCCACTAACGCTGTGTCTGGCTCGTGTTTTTCACAGAAATCGATGGCCTGTTGACCGTTTTCGGCTTCAAAGACTTCCGCGCTTGGATCGATGCGCAGCAGCAATTCCTTGAGTCGCGCACGAGCGAGAAACTCATCATCAATTACCAGATACTTCATTCTTTCATCTTCTTGTATATACGTCCTGCATTTGCTCGCGTCGATAACTTCGTTGGCTAAAGATCGCTCGCAATCAATTTCTCGTTGATAATTCTTCGGCACGAGAATATCGATATATAACAGTCCCCCCTCACAGGGTGCGTTTGGTTGTGCATAGCTAGAGTGGTAGCCTGATGGTCACTGTGTATCGCTCATCCGCTTCGTGGGCGTCAAATGTCCCTCGGCTTCCGAAGGTTCGATAAATACGATCTCTCAGGTTTTCTTGGGCTACTTTGTTTCCGCTACTGCGTTTAATACTTCCTTCCGGTAGTGGATTGGCGATTTGGATAATGAGCTGCTTGTCGATAATTTGCACACTCATATTGATCCTGCCACCTTTAAATCTGGTTTCAATTCCGTGATAAACCGCGTTTTCTAGAAGCGGCTGTAACAGCAATACGGGAACCATGACTCCCAAAGAATCTGGATCAATCTTGCTGGCCACCTGGAGCCTCTCCCCCAACCGGGTTTTCTCCAGAAAAAGGTACTTGTCAGCGAGCTCAAGCTCGGCCTTCAAAGGCACAAGCTCTCGTTTGTCAGCCATCACGACCCGGAACACATCAGCGAGATTATATAATGCTTTTTCCGCCCGTGCCGGGTGCAAACTAATTAGGTGTGCAACGCTGTTGAGCGTATTGAAAAGAAAATGGGGTCGGATTCGGAAGCCAAGATTGGAATACTGGCTGGATTCGGAGGATTGCACCAGTGCCCTCACAGAGTGGACCTCCTTCTCGGTCCAAAAAAATGGAAATCCTAGAATCAGGGCCATGAGTAACAAAATACTGGTGGACTGCAGGTGGATAAAGCGGAAGATAGGGAGATTAGAGCTGGACTCGAATCGACCGACAATTAGGTATGTCACGACATAAATTGCAGCCGCGACAACCACCACTAAAAGCCAGGCCAGGCAAACACCAATAAGCGGCTTCATTTGAGCAATGGTGTCGTTAAAAAAACGCAGTAACAAAAGTGACAGGAGAACGAACAACGATGTCATCACGATTTGACCAATGACTTGCTCAAAGGAAATCGCCGCTTGCCAATTGGCGCTCCAGTGGATTGCCCAACACACCAACAGCCCCAAGACTACCGCAACCGCAAACCTCAAGGGAAACTTGCCATTGTCGAAATCCAGCTGGAAATGATCGTTGACCAACATGTTGTGCAAATAGGGTGGTAAATTAAACTGGTGCCGAACTGGTTGCAGCTACACCTATTTTTCTTCTCTCCTCGGCGGTGAAAATACCATATTCTCAGACTAGAAAGACAGATTGTGTGTTTAAACACACGATATAAGCCGAATTAGTGTAATTTGATTGGCATCAATCGAAGGACAGAATATCATCCCACGGGTAGTGGTTTTGTCATGAAACGGGTTGCTTCAGCTTTTCTGTCCGGCCAAAAAAAACTCCCCTGCAAGCAGGGGAGTAGAATTATTTGATCGGGTCAAACAGAATGGGGGTTCTGCTGAAGGGGGTAAAGACCCGACTAGCGGGTGGTTCGACCGACCCGCAAGCCAAGTAGACTACGTTAAATTTCGTTTTTCAAATCTTTCCGACAAAAGGTACTTTTTTGCCGTTGAGCAGTCGTTTGCTTCCGCTCTGGTTCAAAAACACCTGAATTTTTTACTTAAAATAGTAGTTCAATGCCGCAATCTAACAACCTAAAAAAACTGTGGGGCGGTCGCTTTAGTGGCTCTACCGACAGCCTGATGGAAGCCTTTTCCGCGTCCGTGAATTTTGACTGGCGTCTTTATCGACAAGATATTCGAGGCTCTCTGGCACATGCACGAATGCTGACCGCTGTTGGTGTTCTCAGCGAAGAGGAAATGCACCAAATTGACAATGGCCTCAGACAAATCGAGAGTGAAATAGACGCGGGGGACTTCCAATGGTCTTCGGCATTAGAAGATGTGCATATGAATATAGAGGCAGCACTGACGGAGCGAATCGGAGAGGCAGGTAAGAAACTGCATACTGGACGCTCTCGGAACGATCAAGTGGCGACGGATATGCGGCTTTATTTACGCGAAGGTGTTGATGACGTTTGCGATGTTCTCACTCGATTGCAGCGAGCATTGATTGAATTGGCAGAGCAGCACGCTGAAGACATTATGCCAGGCTTCACTCATATGCAAAGTGCGCAGCCTGTCACACTTGGTCATCATCTACTTGCCTGGAACCAGATGTTGCAAAGAGATTATGAGAGGTTTAAGGATTGTCGGAAGCGCATCAATATCAGCCCGCTGGGTTGTGCGGCCCTGGCAGGTACAAGCTACCCTATTGATCGAACTATGACTGCAGAAGCTCTCGGTTTTGACTCTGTAGCAACAAATAGTTTAGATGCGGTGGCAGATCGAGACTTTGTAATTGAATTCAATGCTCATGCAGCCCTGTTGGCAGTACATTTGTCACGAATTGCCGAGGAGTTGGTGCTTTGGTCAAGCGGGAATTTTGATTTTGTGGATCTGGGTGATGGGTTTTGCACGGGCTCCAGCATTATGCCGCAAAAGAAAAACCCGGATGTGGCGGAACTGATTCGGGGTAAAGCAGGTCGGGTAAACGGAAATTTGATGGCTCTATTGATGCTAATGAAAGGTCAGCCATTTACCTACAACCGTGACAATCAGGAAGATAAAGAACCGATGTTTGACACGTTGGACACCTGTCTCATCTCGCTGGAAGTGCTTGCCGCTATGTTTCCCCAGGTGAGATTCAAAACAAATGTAATGCATAAAGAAGCGGCAGACGGCTATGCTACAGCGACTGACCTGGCTGATTATCTGGTTCGCAAGGGGCTGGCATTCAGAGACGCGCATGAGGTTGTTGGCAAGGTAGTAGGAATGGCAATTCTCGATAAAGTTTCACTTGATCAAATACCCCTTTCTCAATTTCAACACCACTGTGACGCGATCGAATCGGATGTTTATGAGGTGCTCACTGTGGAAGGTTCTGTCAAAGCCAGAAATCATATTGGTGGAACGGCACCGGAGCAGGTTAAAATCGCGGTACAGGATGCGAAGTCGTTACTGGCGAGTCGCAGCTGATATCGCTAAAGAGAACACGAATCCAACCCCTGAACGGTGGAACAACTTTCGCGCCGAACGACTTACTGGAAGAATAGAGAGATGATGAAAAACTGGTTTAAATCAATACTGATAGTGGTGGCATTCGGGTTTTTCCTTGGAGCATGCGGTCAGAAGGGAGATCTTTATCTGCCGGAAAGTGAGACTGCGACCGAGGAAGAAGAGCAAGGCGAAAACACGGAATAACTTAACTTCCCTCAATCAGTCGATTGGCATTTGCCGCTGGCGCTCCTCTTCACTCCAGGAGATTCCTACCCCCGAAGTTTGTCCGTGAAGGGGACAGCGTTTTTTTAGCACGCTTTATATTTACCCATACAACCCGATCAGTGCTCGATGGACCATTTTGAATATCAGGCTGGCGAATTGTACGCTGAAGCCGTTTCTCTCAGCGAAATAGCCGCGGAAGTCGCAACACCTTGTTATGTTTATTCCCGTGCTACCCTGGAGCGCCATTGGCGTGCTTTTGATAGTGCGATTGGGGAATACCCCCATCTGGTTTGCTATGCGGTAAAAGCAAATAGCAATCTGGCGGTAATCAATGTCCTTGCCAAGCTTGGTTCGGGCTTTGATATCGTCTCTGGCGGTGAGCTGAAGCGGGTGATTGAAGGCGGTGGAGATCCCGCCAAGACGGTGTTTTCCGGCGTTTGCAAACAGAGATGGGAAATGCGGGATGCCTTGGAGGCTGGGGTCAGATGTTTCAATTTAGAGTCAGAGGGCGAGCTTGAAACCCTCAGTGCTGTTGCAGCGGAGCTTGGAAAAATTGCACCAGTGTCCGTCCGGATTAACCCCGACGTAGACGCCCAGACACACCCGTACATTTCTACCGGGTTACACAATAACAAATTTGGGTTACCGGTCAGCAAAGCGTTACCGGTGTATAGACAAGCACAGCAAGATCCGAACATCCTGGTAAGCGGTGTTGCCTGTCATATCGGGTCGCAATTGACAGAACTCGGTCCCTACAACGAGGCGTTGGGCAAGGTGCTCGACTTTATCGAACAGCTTGCCGGGTAAGGGATACCCATCCAGCACATTGATTTTGGTGGCGGTCTCGGAATTCGCTATCACGACGAAACACCGCCAAGTCCTGCAGACTACTGGAACATTCTTCACAGCCAGTTAAAAGCAAGAGAAATCACAATGCCGATCACGATCGAACCCGGTAGAGCGATTGTTGGCAACGCAGGTGTATTATTAACCGAGGTGAATTTTCTCAAATCCACTGAGAGCACCCATTTTTGCATCGTCGATGCGGGAATGAACGATCTTATTCGTCCGGCGTTGTACGGCGCGTATCAGGAAATAGTTCAGGTAAAGCAAATCAGTGAACTCCCTTCCAAAAGTTATAACGTTGTTGGGCCAATCTGCGAGAGCGGTGACTTTTTAGGGAAGAGCCGGACACTGTCGGTACAGAGTGGTGACCTCCTGGCAGTGCGATCAGCGGGTGCTTATAGTGCAGTCATGTCATCCAACTACAACGCACGACCTCGCCCTGCAGAGGTAATGGTTGACGGAGAGGAGTTCTATATCGTGAAGGAGCGTGAGACCTTAGAGAAGTTATATGAGGGAGAAAAGGTTTTACCTTCATAAGTTTTTAGATCTGGTTAGCAGTGGTTGAATTATTTCTCGTTTAATCATTCTTTTTATCGGCGAGGGTAACAGACAAGTTTTGAACGCTTGGCTGCTTTATCGGGTTGGAAACTGGTGCGACTTTAAACTATCCCTTTTCTTGTCGGCTTCTATTCCAAAAGTAGGTCAGTAAGACAACCCACCTTATCTACTTATTCCTAACGCCATTCGGCACATGTCCCGTAGGTACAAATTGTCGAGCTGAATCACAATGACCACTTTGATCATCGAAAAAGATATCGGCATCGAAAGTCTGAAGGAACCGCCCTTTATCCATACCGCCAAGGAAGTAGCTTTCGTCGATACGAATGTCCCATGCCCGCAAAGTACGTATGACGCGCTCGTGGGCAGGTGCAGAACGCGCGGTAATTAGCGCGGTTCTGACCGGTGAGGAATCGGAGCCAAAATGTTGCTGGATATCATGCAAGGCGGAGAGCACTGGTTTGAATGGACCGCCAGGTAAGGGGTCATTAGCGGCTTGTTTTTCCGTAGCAGAAAAGACCTCCAGGCCATGGTTTTGATATATTTGTTCGGCGACATCTGAAAACAGAACGGCGTCGCCATCAAAAGCAATTTTCAATTTGTCGTGATTAGCACGATCATTTCTCGATGGCAAAATGGTAGCGGCGGCGATACCCGATTGCAGAGCTTGACGCACATCTTCCGGGTCTGCTGATAAGAACAATGTAGCACCAAAAGGAGAAACGTAACGGTAGGGAGACTCACCTCCCGTAAACGCAGCTCGGCTAATGCCGAGGTCATAGTGCTCTATCGAATTGAATACCCTGAGACCGGTGTCGGCACTGTTGCGCGAAATTAAAACAATCTCAACCATTTGTTCTGCCGATTGATTCAGCGCGAGAAATTTTTTCACCATGGAAAACGCGACACCAGGTGCAAGAGGTTCGTTTTCATGGGCTATTTGATAATGACAATAGGCCTCAATGCCTTGCTCGACAAACACTTGATGACTTTCTTCCAGATCAAACAAAGCGCGAGATGAAATCGCGATGACCAGTTTGGTGTTTTTCAGTTTATTCATCGAGTTGGTGTCGCTATTGCTTGCGAAGAGAAGCAATCACACTGCTGGTATCGGGTAGAACGGATTGCCAGACTCTGAACGCCTCGGCGGCTTGTTCGACTAGCATGCCTAAACCATCAACGGCCATTGCTGCACCCTGATCAAGAGCCCATTTCATAAATGGTGTAGGTTCAGTGGCGTACATCATGTCGTAGATCATGGACTCTGCGTGTATGTTCTCAGCCAGGATTCCGGGAAGCTGGCCGCTCAAGCTGGATGCGGTGGCATTGATGATCAAATCAAACGCTGATGCATCACTTTCCAGACTACCACCAGTGATGGTGCCCATCGATTGAAAGTTTGCTGCAAGCTGACTGGCTTTTTGAGGCGTACGGTTGACGATATGTAGTTTCGATGGTGATGATTGCAGTAGTGGCCCGATTGCGCCTCGAGAAGCGCCTCCGGCACCAATTAACAAAATGCTTTTATCTGAGATCTGGAAGCGAATATTGTTTTCGATATCTCTGACCAAACCAATGCCATCAGTATTGTCACCAGACACAGATCCATCGTGATGGAATTGGAGGGTGTTCACTGACTCGGCCATTGCTGCTCTTTCTGACAATTTGTTTCCGTTACGTTGGCACATTTGCCAGGCTTCTACTTTGAACGGCACAGTAACGTTCAATCCGGCGCCGCCATGGGCTGCAAAGTGACTGACTGCCTGGTCAAAACCTCCGATATCTACTTGGATCAGGTCGTATTCGATCTCTTTGCTACACTGCAAGGCAAACGACTTGTGGATGACCGGCGATTTGCTATGGGAAACCGGATTCCCCATCAGTGCGAAGTTTTTCTTGGGCGCTTTAAAATCAAACAGATCGGTCATCGGTTTTACCTGATGTGGGCTCGCTGATATTTTCGGAGAGTAGAAAGATGGGGTTGTTTGTATAAATTGAAATCGTACCGCTGCCGATATTACTGAGCCCAAAAGAAGACAGAGGTAATACATTCTGTGCAGGAGTGATGGCATATTTGCAGTTGCCCTTCATTTCTACTTTCGCGGTTTCTACCGCCATTAAGCTAAATAGGCCGTGCAATTCAAACAGCCAGTGTCCCGCACTGACGGCAACCACTTCAGAATCAAATCGAACAAATTTTGGGATATTACCTTTCCCTAAAAATTGAGAGACCTCCCCGAAATTAAAGAGCTCATGGTCTCTCCTCCCACCCAAAAATCCCTCAAGCACCACTTCAATAGCAGTCTTTGGCAGCAGACCGAGCGCAAATGACAGATCCGAGAAATCTTTTTCAGGATTCAAAGTGATATCCATGGCAATGTGAGATGAGTCTCCGTCGCCGACGGTCACCCCTTTCAGGCCTTCACGTGCGATTGACCCGCCATCGACAAAGATGACGGGATCATCAAAGACTTTGTTGCTAGATACCAAAGGGCCAACCAAAGTGAATCGAGATTGTTCCTGAAATTTTTGGAAGTATTCCGAATGCCGCTTCGAATCTTCAGTTTGGGTGTGAGAGCTCATTTCCGAATCGTTTTGTTTAGGAAGTACTTTTGTAAAAGTTTGTAAAGTCAGCTTTTTCGCTCCATGCGAAACCTTATAATGATGTCCGTACACTAACAACACCAGTCTTTCATTTTTTCGCGCATGAAGCGTTTCCTTAAGTTCCTTTTACCACTCCTGATACTCGCAGCGGGGATTGGTGGATATCTCTATCTGAAGCAAACCAAACCTGAGATTGAGTCTGTCGCCTCGAAAGCGACTCTGCCTGTTGTCGCCGCCCAGCGTATTGCCAAGTCAGCGATTGCTCCGGGATTGACTCTATTTGGCCAAATAGAAGCACCCAGAAACACCGTGTTAACCGCCGGAATAGCAGCCGATGTACTCGCCGTAAACGTTTTGGAGGGGGACATAGCGGTCAAAGACCAGCCTCTGGTCCTCCTGGATCAAGCAGATATCAACCTAGACATTTTGCAGAGACAAGCAGAAGTAGTGGAAATTGAGGCCCAGTTGGAAAGTGATCGAAGCCGGTTTGAAGCGGATAAGGAAGCGCTTAAACGAGAGAAGCAGCTGGTTGCTCTCAGCAATAAAGCCGTTGAGCGAGCCAGCACTCTGGCCCGTAGCAGCGCAGGCACCGAAGCGACGCTGGATGATGCCTTGCAACAGGTACAGCAACTTTTACTTGCAGTGACCCAGCGAGAGTTGGCAATCGCCGATTTTGAGTCGAGGCAAAAACTTTGGCGGGCTAGACTGGAGAAAGCGAAAGCGGTATTGGCTCGTTCGAAACGTGACCTTGAACGCACAGCAGTAAGGGCACCCTTCGATGGCAGAGTGATTGACGTCATGGTTTCTCCAGGAGATCGAGCTGGATCCACGACCCAGTTGGTCAGGATATATGACGATACGGCGCTGGAAATTCGTGCTCAGGTACCGAGCAGGTATGTGCCGGTGCTGAGGAATGCCATCGCGGACAAACAATCTGTCAAGGCAGTCATGATTGACAACGCGAGAGAGATACCGCTCACTCTGGTTCGCCTGGCTGCAAGCGTTGTTCAAGGGCAGGGGGGGGTTGATGCGTTTTTTCGCGCGGCGCCAGGATCGCTTCCTGCACTGGGAAAAACGGTAGAACTCCAACTTGAGTTACCAGCAATAGCGAACGCGGTGGCTTTGTCACCCGAAGCTTTATATGGCTCAAATTTAGTCTATAGAATTATTGATGGTGCACTGAAAGCACAATCTGTAGAGAGATTGGGACAAACGCTTGGCGGGCCGAACGGGGGGCGAATGCTGGTTCGCGGTGATGTTTTCGATACAGGTGATCTGGTGTTGGACTCTCGTTTGCCACAGGCCATTGATGGATTGCGCGTAACCATAGAAGGGGAACCAGAGTAATGGCTGTCAGAGGGGCAGCGTCATCGATGCCGGGCCTGGACGCTCGCGGTGGTCTGATCGGTATCTTTTCCAATCATCCGGTTGCCGCAAATCTTCTGATGGTGATGATGTTGCTCGCAGGTTTCTGGGGAGTGAGGCAGCTTAACACCCAGTTTTTTCCGACATTTGCCATCGACTATGCCAGCGTGAGGGTAGTGTGGAGTGGGGCAAGTGCAGAAGATGTAGAGGAACTTATTACGACTTCGCTCGAACAGTCTTTGAGGGAGGTGGATTTCGTCAAACAGATTACATCGACCTCATCGGAAGGTGTGGCATCAGTGTCTCTTGAGTTTCTTGAAGGCACAGACATGGCGAAGGCGGTTGATCAGGTTAAACAACAGGTCGATCAGGTTCAAAACCTGCCCGCTGACGCTGAAGAGCCGGTGGTTAGTCAGGTCATTCGCTATGAGACAGTGGCGCGGTTGATGATTACCGGGGGTCAGAACGTTGCAGAATTAAGACCCCTGGTAAATCGATTCGAGGCGGAGCTGTTGAATCGTGGCATTGCCAAGATTTTTATACGCGGACTCCCTGATGAGCAAATAGCGATTGAGGTACCGGCGCGCAATTTGCGCGAATTAGGCCTGTCGCTGGACGATGTGGGGCAGCGAGTTGCAGCCTGGTCGAGGGACGTACCGGTCGGCATTATCGGAAGAGGAGAAATATCACGCCAGCTAAGATTCAGTGAACGGCGGGAGAGCGAGTTAGAGTTCGAGAGTATTCCTGTTGTTGCCGAGCAAAACGGCCGAAGGGTGGCGCTGGGCGACGTTGCCGAAATTACCCGCAAGCCCCGAGATGGACAGGTATCCATCACTTTTAAAGGTCAGCCTGCGGTAGAACTCAGACTTAGCCGCACCGAAAACAGCGATAGTCTGGAAGCTGCCAACATTTTGCACACCTGGCTCGAAGATACTCGACCGACGTTACCTCCGGGTGTGGAAGTGGTCACCTACAACGAGCGCTGGAAGGCACTACAGGGGCGAATCGGGTTGTTGGTTAAAAACGGTGTTGGTGGCCTGGCGCTGGTGCTCATCATTCTATTTCTATTTATGAATGGCCGAGTGGCATTTTGGGTTGCGGTAGGTATTCCTGTTTCCTTTATGGCATCTCTTGCCGTTCTTTATGCAGTGGGTGGTTCGATCAATATGCTCAGCCTATTCGGATTAATAATGGCCCTGGGTATTATTGTTGACGATGCCATCGTGGTCGGTGAAGAGGCCATGAGTCAATATCAGCAGGGACAAAATCGTGCACAGGCTGCAGAGAATGCTGCGCGAAGAATGTTAGGGCCGGTATTTTCTTCGTCTCTTACTAGTATCGCTGCGTTTATGCCGTTACTTTTGGTCGGAGGGATTATTGGTTCAATCATGCAAGCCATACCGGTGGTGGTAATTTGTGTCATTATCGCGTCGCTGGTGGAGTGTTTTTTAATCATGCCAGGTCATCTTACACACTCGTTCCGAAAGCTGGGAAACCGACCAGACACTAGAATTCGTAAACGGTTAAATGCCGCATTTGATCGTTTTAGGGACTTGCGGTTTCGACCATTCGTGAGCGCGGCGGTGGATCATCGCTGGACTACGCTCTCTGTTGCGATTGCCTTGCTCACAGTGACAGTTGGTTGGTCTGCGTCTGGCAGAATCGGCTTTCAGTTTTTTCCCACAGCAGAAGCAGATCGCATTTTTGCAAATGTTGGTTTCGTTTCAGGAACACCCTCAAGGGTTGTACAGAAGTATCTGGATGAAATGGAGTCCGCATTGAGAGAGACCGAAGAAGAGCTGGGCTCTGAGTTTGTCTCTCTGGTGGTAAGCCGTCATGGAGAGCTGGATGGCGCAAGTGGTCGCGGAGATCACTTTGGCAGCGTCCGCGCCGAGCTTGTCGACCCTGACAGGCGAGAGGTACGCAATCGCGACATTATTAAAGCATGGAGAGACCGATTACCGCCTATCCCAGGACGTGAGTTTATGAGTATCGTAGAACCACGCGCTGGACCACCCGGCAGCGATCTGGATATACGCATTGTTGGTGGCAGTATTCAGCAGGTCAAGGCAGTAGCCGAAGAAATTACCGGCACACTCAGGCAAATCCCAGGTGTTTCTGGTATCGGCGATGACGCGCCGTATGGCCGGGAACAAATGGTATTGAAGCTCACCCCGGTGGCGGAAGCTCTGGGATTAAGTATTGATTCGATTTCGAGACAGCTTCGAGCGGCGTATGACGGGGTGAAAATTCAGGAGCTCTCAGATGGCTTCGATGATATCGAGGTTCGCTTAATGCTCCCAGAAAGCGAGCGGGATTCGGTTGCCAGTTTGTCAGAACTTGATATCGTGTTGCCGAATGGCAATCTAGAGCCAATCGGAAATCTGGCAACCGTCGAATTGTCCCGCGGTTTCGAAACCATCAGGCATTCGGATGGCAGATTAGCAGTGACAGTCACCGGGAGCGTTGATCCAACGGTGGGGAATGCCAATCAGATTCGCAAAGACCTTGAGGCTGAGTTATTGCCTTCCCTTGCCAATCAGTACGGCGTGACTTTTGGGTTTGGTGGGCGCCAGCAGGACCAAAAAGAGACGTTAAGTGATATGAAAGTGGGTCTGGTTCTAGCCTTGAGCATGATCTACCTGGTTCTTTCCTGGGTATTCGGTTCCTACGGCTGGCCGCTCATTGTGATGTTTATCATTCCTTTTGGCGCTGTCGGCGCTATTTGGGGGCACGTTGCGATGGGAATCGACCTTACCGTCCTGTCTCTTTTCGGCTTGTTTGGGTTGTCAGGGATTGTAGTGAACGACTCCATTATTCTTGTGGTGTTTTATCGAGATTTGCGCATAAAAGGTATGCGAGCGCGAGACGCTGTGATCGAGGCAGCTTGCCAGAGACTACGCGCCGTACTGCTAACTTCCCTTACGACAGTGGCAGGTCTGACCCCATTGCTGTTTGAGACATCACTGCAGGCCCAGTTTCTCATTCCGATGGCGACCAGTCTGGCGTTTGGGCTCGCATTCGCGACTCTCTTAGTGCTATTTTTGGTGCCTTCTCTGCTGCTCATTTACGAGAATGCAGCAAATCGCTTGAAACCCAAGGAGCCAATTGCGGTAACGATCTAAAAGCAGCGATCTTCATGCAGACGACAGAATATCCGTCTACAATTGTGTTCAATCAATACGTGAATACAGGAGGATCCTGAAAAATGATAATAGAGATACCACGCCCTGGTAAAAGGGGGGGGAATAGTTTGACTTCGTGCAAGAGCATGCTGAAATTGGCGGCCGTTAGTCTTGCCTCTTGCGGCTTGTTGAGCTCACCTGCTCTGGCGATTGAATCCTTCACTGATTCCATTTCTCCCACCGGTTACCTCGCATTTGATAGCAAGAGTCAGGCTCATACAGGTGGATTATGGTACCAGCTGGAAGAAAGCGATTCCCGGGACTGGTTAACGCGATATACCGAACCTGGCGAGACTCTGGTGCGATCGACCTTGTCGCTGGACCAGCAGTTCACCAACCACCGGTTGCATTTTGGGCGGGCGGAAGCCAGTGACCAACAGTTCAATCAATTTGGCGTTTCCTTGGGTAAAACCACAGTGCTCGGGTTTAGTGGTGAAGGCAACACCACCAGCAGTATTGCGCACAGATACAATCACGTTGATCCGTTTCATTTTCACGGTGGCTTGCGTCAAAACTATCGCTACGATGGTGCACACTTCGCCTATCAGTTGAATGCCAACAATCAAATTGGGTTTACCCAGACCGTGATCACCGCTCCTGACTTATTTGATCGCACCGTAACCGGATTTGATTGGCAGGGCCGAAGAGCCAGCATGTCGCTGATGCAAGTTTCGGTAGGTGATGAGGATGCAGGTGTCGCCGCCAGTGGAGTCATGCGGTTTGGCCGCTTGAACGTTGCCGCGGACTACCTGCGAGCCGAAAATGATGCAACGTTTGCCAGTCTGGCGTTTCAAACTTACTCTCAAGATGGCAAGCGCTTTGGGCTACGTGCAGAGCAACGTCGAAATCCGCTTTTTTCAGACGCCAACGAAAATCGGGTAACTTTTAGTTTGGCTTTTGATATTCAGTCTGTGCCGCGTTTTAACGCTGAGGAAACAGAAACAACTGAAGACGAAACAGTTCAAAAAGGAAAAGGCGCAGGTCTATTAATTGGAGCTGGCGTAGTTGGAGCTGGTGTGGCAATCAGTTCAGGTGGAGGTGGCGGATCCGATGGCCGAGCGCGATTTAGCACGCAACAAGAATCCGCTTTTAACGTGCTGAATAGCATTAACCCTACTTCGGTTCGGCAAAATAGAGAGCATGGCGGATACGTTTATCGCAATGCCGATGGAAGCTTTTCTTCAACCGTACCGATTCAGGGCGAATTAGCCAGCGTGTCGTTACCCGCCCCGCAGTCTGTTGCGCCTCCAGGAGGCCAAACCACGGCAAGCTATCATACTCACGGGGGGTTTGATCCACGATTTGATAACGAAAACTTCTCTCCTCAGGATATTATTTCTGACATTGTATTTGGTCTAGATGGTTATCTTGGCACACCGGCGGGTCAGTTTAAGTATCACAACCTTCGCGCCAACACGATAGTAACTCTAGGCGGCCCCGGAACCCTGGCGACGGGATCACTCTAAGTCGGGTTTGGGGTAATGAAAAAACGGTTTGCCAGCCTTTTGGGCCCTAGAGCAGCGGCATTGCTGCTGTTCTGGTCCAGTTGTGTACTGGCTACGCAGGACGCAGCAGTATCAGAAGCCAGGGAATTTGTGCAGAGAGCCCATCTATGCGGGCTTGATCATGGGTACCAGTGTTCTGAGCCGGTGGAGAGCGATTTTATAGGTCTGGACGCCGATAGAGCGATGGTACCAGGCAGCTATCTGGCTGCCTGGCAAGTTGCACTAGAAGCATTTCGATCGATTGAGGATTTATCATCTGGAGAAAAACAACTGCAGCACTACAAGATTGGTTTTAGTGAAAACGAAACCCAGTACGTTGTGCATTTTCAGGCGCTGTTGTTACCTTCGATGAGCGAAGGTGAGCCCAGCGGAATCATGCGAGGTACTTTTGGTCGAACGACCCGCTATTGGATTAATAAAGATTCAATGAAAGTAGAAAAGAGGTTGTACTACAAGTAGTAAATTATCGGGCTAGCGCTGAATCACTCTACACAACGATTGCATTGCGAAGCTTCGTAATTTCGTCTACCTCCGTTGGTATATCTTTCCCTCGCATCCTCTGTAGTCGCGGCTGGTTTACCGCTTGGTTTTCTCCAAGATCGCTGGCGACACTGCGCGCGGAGTCTGGGTCATTACAAATCAACACCATGTCGCAACCCGCAGCCAACGCTTTGTTTGCTCTCTGCGTTGGTGAACCCGCAACTTCTGCACCTTTCATCGTTAAGTCATCGCTAAAAACCAAACCATTAAAACCCAACGACTGTCTCAAGACTTTCTGTATCCAAAAAGAAGAGAATGTTGGAAGGTCTTGGTCGATATTGGGAAAAGCGATATGGGCGGTCATTACCGCTGCGAGTTGATTACCCAATTGCCGATAGGGCTTGAGATCAGAACGCAGAATTTCCTCAAAAGACCGTTGGTCGCTGGGCGTCTCTAGATGGGAATCTTCTACCACCCCACCGTGTCCGGGAAAGTGTTTTCCTGTGGCCTGCATTCCAGCGCTCATCATCCCGTCTATGTAGGCGGAAGCTAACTGAGTGATGCAATCAGGATGTTCATGGAATCCGCGGTCTCCGATGATTTGACTCTTCGGGTTGGCGATATCCAGAACCGGAGCAAAACTGAAATCAATTCCAAACTTACGAAGCTCCAAAGCCATAAGCCTAGCGGCGCTGTAGGCTCGTTGCACAGCATTTTCCGGATCTGCTCGAATATCCGTTCCCAGGGACAGGAGTGGCGGCAATGCCACGAAGTGTTCACGGAAGCGTTGAACCCTGCCCCCTTCCTGATCTACGGCAATGAGTAACGATGGAGAGCGCAGTTGCTTGATTTCGTTGATCAGATTCCTTAATTGCGCAGGGGATTCAAAGTTTCGGCTGAATAGAATCACCGCGCCCAGTGCAGGCTGTTGTAAAAAGCGGCGCTCCTCAGTGGTAAGAGACAGTCCGGAGACATCCGCCATTAAGGGGCCGAGCGGTAAATTTACGATGCTATTCATCAATCAATACCGGTGTTCCCACCTTGAGCAAATCGAACAGAAAAATCACTTCCTGGTTACGCATACGGATGCACCCGTGGGAACCAGGTACGCCCATTTCTACTTCGTCCGGTGTGCCATGTATGTAGACATAGCGACGCATGGTATCGACCGAACCCAGCCGATTCCTGCCGGGTTCACAGCCGCTCAACCAAAGAATTCGAGTAAGAATCCAGTCTCGATCGGGATATTTTTGGCGTAACTCCGGATGATAGATTTCACCGCTCGGACGTCGGCCAATAAAAACAGTGTTTGCGGGGGCATCATGGCCGATTTTAGCGCGAATGATGTGCATGCCTCGGGGCGTGCAGAAACTGCCGTTTTCCTCACCGGCGCCATTGCCAGCGGTGGATACGGAAAAAATGTGTGTGGTCTCACAATTTTCGACAACAGCAAGTGTTTGCGAGGCGATATTAATCTCAACCTGAGTGGCCGGCCCGTCGTGTTCTCTCATTATCGGCTGCTATGTATTTACCGAAGGCTTACCGCGAATAGCAGAGAGTAAACCACTACAGGCAGATTCAAGTAGATCAAGGACATGATCAAATCCATTCTCACCACCGTAATATGGGTCGGGCACTTCTTTCAGATCGGTCGTGCTGGAAAATGAAAGCATGAGCTGAATTTTTTTTGCTGCATCGGGTTCGATTGAATCGGCTGCGAGTGCCCGGAGGTCTGATTGGTTGGAGAGATCCATAGCAATAATGTGATCAAAGTGCGAGAAATCTTCAACGGCGATTTGACGCGCTCTCAGCTGATCGATCTGGTAGCCTCGCCGTGACGCGGCAGCCTGGGCACGGGTATCCGGCGGATTCCCGATATGCCAGTTACCGGTGCCAGCGGAATCTATCATGATCTGGTCAGACAGGGCAGCGCGCTGGACCTGGTCTCTAAAAACCCCCTCTGCGGACGGCGAGCGACAGATATTTCCCAAGCAGACAAAGAGGACAGAAGTGGACAAGCTCTTAGCGACTGCGTTGCAGTTTGATGACCGATTTGTCGAGGTGAAGTTCTCGCATGATTTCAGCGAGATGGTTTCGATTCAATACTTCTATTACAAACAGCATACGTGAAACATTACCGGCCTGCTCTTCGACAGTGAGTTTATTGATATTGGCATCATGGGAAGCGATGATATTGGTCAGCTCTGATAATACTCCCGGTTGATTGCGGGCGGTCAGCGTCAGTAACACCTCAAAATTACCCTTGGTATTTTCTGACCAGTTCAAATGAAAAAATTGATCCGGATGCTTCATTACACTGCGTGTATTGGCACAACGAAGGCGATGGATCACCAGACCCTTGTCAGAAGTGGTGGTGCCAATGATTCGGTCATCGGGGATGGGGTAGCAGCACTTTGCGTAGTTCACCAGTAAACCCTCGGTGCCTTCAATGGTCATTTTTCCGTAGTTGGTTTTATTGTTGCTTTTGGGTTTTGCTCGGGTCTTTTTTTCGGGCAGCATTACCTCAGCCAAAAACTGCTTCGCCACCAGCGGCGCCAGCCTTTTACCAAAACCAATATCCGCCAGCAGTTCTGGCCAGTCCTTCAGATCAAGCGCGTTCAGCAGCGCGATTTTATGGTTACTGGGAATACGTATACGTCGGTAGCCTTGATCCCAAAGTGCTTTCTTGAACAGCTTTTGTCCCAACTTTACCGACTGCCTGGTTTTTTGTTTGTTCAGGTAATGGCGTATGGTCGAGCGCGCTTTCGAGGTTACCGCATAATTCAACCAACCCGGCTCGGGTCGCGAACGATTCGATGTGATAATTTCGATATGGTTGCCATTGCGTAAATTCTCATACAGTGGCACCGCCCGGTTATCGACCCTCGCTCCGACGCAGCGATTGCCAATGTCAGTGTGCACCGAGTATGCGAAATCCAGGGCAGTGGCGCCTCGTGGCAGGCGCTTGATGTCTCCCTTAGGTGTAAACACATAGACTTCGTCCGGATAAAGATCAGCCTTGAGGTGTTCGATAAACTCGCCGGAATCTGACGACATCTGCTGAGATTCCAAAAAGCTGCTTAACCATTTTTGTGCGAGCTGCTGTGGAGCAGATTCATCGGTGGTGTCGGTTTTGTATCGCCAGTGTGAAGCGACTCCTGATTCCGCAATTCGGTGCATCGCGCGACTACGAATTTGGACTTCCACCGGTTGACCATAGGGGCCGAATACCGACGTGTGTAAGGACTGATATCCATTTGCTTTCGGGATCGCGATGTAGTCCTTAAAACTGGCGGGCCTCGGCTTATAGAGAGTATGAATAATGCCGAGCACCAAGTAACACTGGTTGCGATTGTCGGTAATCACCCGTAACGCATTGATGTCGGCGATATCACGCAGGTCAATTTTGAGCTGCTTCTTCGCTTTACGATAAATACTATAAATGGTTTTTTCGCGGCCACCAACTTCAGCGATAATGTTGTGACGTCCGAGTGCCTCGTTAATTTTCAGGCAGGCCTCGTCAACGATTGATTTTCTTCCTCTGCTGTTGCTGTCGAGCATTTTCTTTATTGCTCGATAGCGCTTTGGGTGCAAATTTTGAAGCGATAAATCTTCGAGAGTGGTGGAGAGCTCTCTCATGCCGATGCGGTTAGCGATCGGGGCATAGATATCCAGGGTTTGCTTGGCAATACGTTGGCGCTTCTCTTCCTTGAGCGAACCGAGGGTTCGCATATTGTGCAGTCGGTCGCAGAGTTTGATGATAATGACGCGAATATCCTGCGCCATGGCCATGAACATCTTTCGAAATGAGGCGGTTTCAGCGCTTTCCGGATTCTGTCTGGAGTCGAGTTCCAGCTGGCTTACTTTACTGACACCATCAACGAGCAGCGCCACGTCTTCGCCGAATTTTTCCGATAGCTCGGCCAGGGTAACGGGAGTATCTTCAACCACATCATGCAGAATCGCAGCGACGATAGTGCGGCTGTCCATGCGCATCTCTCCCAATATGCCGGCGACGGCAACCGGGTGAGAGATATAGGCTTCCCCACTTTGGCGGGTTTGCCCTTCATGGGCTTGAGCGCCAAATTCGCAGGCGAGATCGATCTCGGCAAGGGACGCGGTGTCCATGTACTCGCCGAGTTTATTGAGTAATGCTTTTACCAGCGGTCGATGGGATTCATCGACCCTGGATTCGGGTCTGGAACGGAAGAGTTTTGCTTCAGGAAGCGGCATTCATTCCCAGGTGATCACCCTATACAGGCAACTAACTAATTGCCAGCCAGTTGCGCGGCTAGCGCAGCGTCCAGATCGCTGGTTAAGGAATCTTCACCTTCCACAGTCAATTCTTCCCCTTCTTCGCCTTCAGAGAAATTGAGCTCAGGAATTGAGGTTTCTTCTTCCAAGATGGAGGGTCCGATAAAACCTTCTGCGATTTCACGCAGAGCGATGACGGTGGGTTTGTCATTCTCTACAGGAACATGGGGTTCTGCGCCCAAAATCAGCTGGCGGGCACGTTTCGTGGCAACCAGAACAAGCTGGAAGCGATTGTCTACATGCTCCAGGCAATCAGTTACGGTAATTCTTGCCATTTCTCTATCCTCTTAAATTCAATGCAATCTTAACAAAAAAGCGGTGCCACCCTAAATGAGACTAAAACCAGTAATTACAATGGTTTGGGTGCACACCCGTTATGGCCGCAGTTTCTACTGCAGCCGGAAATTCTTTACAGTCCGTCAACCGCCGCGATGAGTTGCGCTAGGGCGTTATCAAAATCATCATTGACGATAATTTTATCGAATTCATCGCTATGACTGATCTCGTTGCGTGCTTCCAGCATACGGTGAGCAATCACTTCCTCACTATCCTGGCCTCTATCTCGTAAGCGTTGTTCGAGCGCTTCGAGCGAAGGCGGCATTACGAACACGGACACCGCTCTGGGAAATGCTTCTCTGACTCTTCTTGCGCCTTGCCAGTCGATTTCCAGAATCGCATGTTTACCTTCGTTCAATCGATCTTCGATCGCCTGGACGGATGTGCCATAGCGGTTTCCAAACACAACGGCATGTTCCACAAACAATCCATCTCCAACCATCTCCGCAAACTGCGCATGATCAACAAAATGATAATGCACCCCGTTTTCTTCACCAGGTCGAATGGACCGGGTAGTATGGGATACGGTTAACCCCACGTCCTGCCGAGAATCTACCAGCGCGCGGGTCAAACTGGTTTTGCCAGCACCAGACGGCGCAGAAACAATAAGAACACCAGGAGAGTCCATCACGACCAAAACAATTCAACGGGCAGATTACGGTAAAGGCGCAGGATTGCGCTCACTCGCGTAAAAACCGCTTGTCGAGGCCGGTTCAGCGCGGGGCGCGTATTCTATTCGATATTCTGCACTTGTTCACGCATCTGATCGATCAAAACCTTCAATTCTACCGATGCGTTCGTATTTCGAAGGTCCACCGCCTTCGATCCCAGCGTATTGGCTTCACGATTGAGTTCTTGCATCAGAAAATCGAGGCGCCTTCCTGCCGGTTTCTTTTGCCCAATCACACGTTGTACTTCATCAAAGTGCGTTTCTAGCCGATCCAGCTCTTCGCTGACGTCGCTTCGAGTCAGTAATATTGCCAACTCCTGTGACAGTCTTGCCGGATCTATTTCGTCTCCTAGCTCTTCCAGTCGGCGATTCCAACGCTGTTTGAGCCCGAGTTCTATATCAGGCAGCGCATCCCGCAGCGAAGATACAATCACCCTAGAGTCGTCAATTCTGTCCAGAATCATCTGTGCCAGCCTCTCCCCCTCCCGATTGCGAGCGATGACCAGGCCATCCAGCGCTTCGCTCAATCCATCCTGCGCCGCCTTCGTCAGCGCATCCTCGTTGGCCTCGGGCTGTTTCAAGATTCCTTGCCAGCGCAGGACATCCAGTGAATGGGGAGAGGTCACGTTGGGCATGCGCGACTCCACGCTCTGCAGGGCGGAAGCAAGCGCCTCCAGTGCCCCGTCATTGATTTCCATTTCCAGAGTTTCACCCTTGCCCGCTTCATATTTTAGAAGGGCATCAATTCGCCCTCGGTTAACGCGCTCGTTGATGAGGGTCCGACAGCGGGTTTCTATCACTTTAAGCTCGTCGGGGAGTTTGAGATGCGCGTCGAGATAACGATGATTGACGCTTCGAACCTCCCAAATCAGACTGCGTCCCTGGAATTCAGTTTGCGTTCGGCAAAAGGCCGTCATACTCGCGGTCATCGCATTGCTCCGGGTGATTTTTTTTCTCGGCGGGCTTCGGATCATATCAAAACCAGTCCCTGGACTGCAGGTAAATCCCTGCTCAGAGCGGTGCTTTTGCAACATATTCCGAAATATCTTTTCAGGAAATCAATGAGATACTTCGCTATGGGAAAAGCAGGTGATCTGATACTATCTCGCCTCAGTGTTGCTGCTCGATCTGTAGCGATTTAGCGTAAACAGGGTCGCCTCGGAAATTCTCACGACACGGTGCTGGGTATATTCTTGATAGACCTTCAACCTGGGTTTTACCCGCAATTCATCGACAACATAAAACTGGATATCTGGAGGCTACGCTGCTCAACCACCAAATTGGATAGCGAAGTGAACAATCGTTAATGGGAATTTTTACTAAAAAGCCAGCCAAGGAACCTGAAGAACAGGCTCCTGCTGAGACAAACAGCGAGCAAACACGTCGCTATCCTATTAAATCGGGAGAGTCGATAGAAAACTATTTGGTAGAAGGGGTCATTGGCGGTGGTGGCTTTAGTATTGTTTATCGCGCCTTCGATGCAACACTCGGAGAGAGTGTTGTACTCAAAGAATACTTCCCCAACCTGCTCGCTATTCGCGGCAGTGGCAATGATATCAAACCGATCACTCCGAAAAAGAAATCGGCATTTGATGTTGGGATGCAGCAATTCTTCGCGGAAGCGCATGCGCTGTCGAAAGTGAGCCATCCAAATGTGATTAACATCATTAACGTATTTCGCAGTAATAACACCGCTTACATGGTATCCAAACTGCAGCCAGGGAAAGATTTACGATGGATGATCAAACGCTGTCAGGGGGATCTTGATCAAGGATTTATTCAAAAGGTAATGCCCCCGGTGATTTCCGGCGTCGACTCTTTGCATCGAGCAGGAATACTGCATCTGGATATCAAACCGGCCAATATCTTACTGCGGACAGTTGGTGGGCCATTGCTGCTGGATTTTGGCGCGAGCAAAACCATGAGTCGTCAGGAGAGATTTAGCAGCTTCCAGACCCTGACGCCCGGCTTTGCTCCCCCGGAACAGCATCACAAAGCGGAACTTGGCCCGGGCTCTGATATCTATGCCATTGGCGCGACCATCTACGCCTGTGTCACTGGTCGACCACCACCGACTTCTTTGAAACGGGAGCAGAAGGAGCGAGAGTTGAAACTGAAGGGTGCAGAGAAGAATGTATCGAATAGTGTAATTGAAGCACTTAAATGGGCGCTGGAGTTAGAAATGAACAAGCGTCCGCAAAATGTTCGAGAATTTGCCAACCTTTTGATGCAGGATTCGGAGTGGGGTTCTTATGACCTGTTTCAGGAAGATCTGATGCGGAACTTCGGGCGCTAATCCCCCCTTTCCAAGTGCAGCAGCTGCAGAGGACGCAGTGCTTATTCAATATGTCTCCTTATTCCTCCTGCGGTGGTGTTGCCGTTAGCTGCAGTTTCCTATAGTTGAACCCCGTTTCTATTGTTGGCTTCACAACTTGAAAGAAAGGGGAGACGTCAAAATCCCGCGGCGTAAACAGGCTGTGGTGTCGAATGTGGAGAATCTCCTGTTCGATAAACCATTGCTTGGAGTGATAGGGATGTCCTGAACCGCTTGCATCCTTCGGTTTTATAGTCGGCAAAATGGGATAGTGGATAGACTGAAAGGTTTCGGCAATCAATGTCGAACAGATTGCCCGAGAGGGATCTCCGCTACCCAACGCAATCATGCGCCGCCGAAATCTTGCGGGAATAGGCGGTGTGGGTAAGAGATAGCGCATCAGGTCGATAATATGTTTGAGATCGTAGTCTTTACCGATCGCAGCGACCATTTTGCTCACAAGTATTTTGCGGTCTTCCGGCGACAGGCCGATCGGGCGACATATCCGCGTATTGATATGGTGGTATCGGGATAATGGCGAAGCAATCACACCCTTCCCAAGCTCAGCCTCTACCAGGGTGCAGCGCTCACCGCTCTCAGTATATTGCTCGGTCGCCCCCCCAGCAAAAAATGCGGCATGGGACCAGGTTGATTGCGTGAGATACTTTATTACGTTACTGATTCTGGTGTCGCCCTCCACCAACAAAATATCCCCCGGTTGCAAATGCCGGTGTAATCCAGGGGATTCATGGCTGGAGAAGCTCGTGTAGTTCTTAATATTTCTCGTGAGATAGGAGGCGAGCGCCTTCCCGATTTTTTCCCGAGCTCGATTGACTAACAACGACATTCAGAACTGTAGAGAAAGCAGGCTATCGAGGCTATTTCCGATTCGATTGGCATTCGTTTGCTTCATAGAATAGTGAATTTAACTGGACACCGCATTCTTGCGGACTCGTTCTCGAACCCCTCTGGCAATCCAGCCAAAACAAAACCCGGCCAGAGAAGCGACCAGTAACCCAATAGCGATTTCACCTAATAAATAAGCCATAGCTGTGATTTGATATCTAAATGAGTATTCTCAAGATGGACAGTTTTCCCGCTCTGCGGACTGGTTTTGTTATTCATTCCCCACCGTCATCCAGTTAATGATACGCATATCGGGAAACATGGTGTGAAGAGAATTCGCTACCGCGAAATGCGCCGCTTTGTTTTTAGCGTCACCGCTTACCATCACCGCATTGTCCGCTACTGTTAATCCAAACGCGCTATCGGGAATAGCCGGTGTTAAAACCGACCATCGATCAAGCCATTCACTAAACGCCACATTTGGCTCAACACTAATGAATGCTTCCAGCTCGGTCACACCGAGTTGTTCTTTCAAAGTCTCGATCAAGTTGGCCCGTGCTCGAATCCCCGGCATTCGGCCACTTACGATAGCTCTGCTACTGTCGCGGAATAATGAAATTTCTGGCTTCCTCGTGGCTGGATCAACAAACAACTGGTTGTCTACCAGGGACGCTAGCTCCGCACGCTCGATGGCGATCATCACTTCTCCCAGTTGTTCACTACTGTCGACCCGACCCCATAGCACTAGCCCGTTACCGCTTGTTTCCAGTCTGAGGTCATGTACCTCGCTCAAGGCTGGTAGTACTTTTGCAACTCTTCGAATCAGCCTGGGGCTGGACAGAGTGGTGTTGTACTGAAGGTCACTGGTGACCGCATCTTCCTCATCGACATCGGCAAGGGCAACTAGCCCGCGCAGCAGCTGTTTACCGGTTTTAGGATCTGGAATTTGCCCGCGAAGAGCGGCGCCGTTCCAGCCCGCTATCAGAGAGATAGAAGCACTGTTTTGATCTTCCGCCACACGAACCTGATAGTTAACCTTGATGTCTTTTCCAAGTCGAGCAGACAGTGCATATCGCAAGCGATTTTTCTCGTCAGCATCGGCGGCAACACCAGTCACCATGAGAACATCGCGCCAGCCATAAAGCGTAAACTGCTCTAGACCGATCAATGTTTCCAACGCAGGTTGAGCAGCGTTGATCCAAAATGGTGTGCCAAGCCGGTCGTCGATTCGAATGCGATCACGTATTCCCGCTTCCGGAAATGCACGCTTAACCGCCTGTACCACAAGGTCCAGGTCGTTGCCGGCAAGCTGGCCTTCCAAACTTATTTTGTGTTGTGTTCGGGAAACTTGTAGTTCGGCGGAGGGTTTTGGTTTTTGTTCTACCTGCTTCATCACTCGTCTAACTGAAGGTAGCGCATATGCTTTCTCCACCAGCTGACCGAGGTTTCGTCCAGGTTCGATTGTGCCGCGAAAAATTACCGTTTGGCCATCGACGGAGGTGAGAGGAGTTGCCCAAGTATGGTCTAACAACAACGATTCCACATCTGTTTCCACACCATTCGCAATTTTGCTCTGTAGAGTAATACAGAGTGTCACTAGCAGTATCGACATGATGATTACACCCCAATACACCACGCGCTGCATTGCTTGATGCGCGGGCATACGCTCGAGCTCTTCAAATGTTGATATCAGCGCCGCGAGAGAACGACCTAACATACTGTGTTCGTCTGATAGGGGGAGTGTTTTTCAACGGCCCGTATGTAGCCGCGAACTCCGGACTGTTCGCGCTCAACGAAGTCGGCGATGGCTTCCCGGAACGGTTGCCCGGCAATCCAGTGAAGCGAACGCGTTTGTGTGGGGATAAACCCGCGCGCAATCTTGTGTTCGCCTTGAGCGCCTGGGTCAAAACGTTGCAAGCCTCTCTCGATACAATACTCAATGCCCTGGTAATAACACACCTCGAAATGCAGGCTGTCCAGATAACCACGGCACCCCCAGTGTCGTCCATACAAGGTGTGCTCGTCCGCGTACATCAGCGCACCGGCGATACACACGTCCTGTGCATAGACCAGCACCAGCAATACATGGTCAGGGAGTTCGCTGGCTACCTGCTTGAAAAACCCTACATTGAAGGCAGGTGATCCATATTTGCGATCATAGATAGCCCGATACATGCTCGTAAATTCGGCCCAGTCATGATCGGTTGCAGTATGCCCATCCAGACGTTTAATCTGAACCCCGGATTCAGCTACCTTGCGTCGCTCCTGCCGTATGTTCTTTCGTTTTTTCGATTTTAGAGTTAAAAGAAACTCGTCGAAACTACGATAGCCACGGTTGTGCCAATGAAATTGGCAGTCAATCCGCATTAACGGCTCATGCTGTTGCAGAGCGGAAAAGTCGGCCTCTCTGACAAAGAGTGAATGCGCACCACTGAAGTGATGTTGGTGCATGAACTGTCTGAGCCCTGCAATCAATTTCTCACTGATTTCAACTATCCTGTCGGCAGGCGCTAAAACTCTTTGCCCGGTAGCAGGCGTAAACGGAATGGCGTTAACTAACTTGGGATAATACTCCATTCCAGCGCGGTGATAGGCATCTGCCCAAGCGTGGTCAAAGACAAACTCTCCCCAGGAGTTGTGTTTCTCATATAAAGGCATTGCTCCGAGCAGATTATCTCCGTCATCGTAGCAAGTGAGATGGCGAGGAATCCAGCCTGCATGTTCTCCAACACAGCGGTGCTGTTCCATCGCCGCGAGGAATTCGTGGCGCAAGAAAGGGTAGTCATTATCAACCATTGCATTCCATTGATGCGGGTCGATATCTGCGATGCGTGAATACAGTTTGATTTGCACCCCTTGATTTTAATCCACCACCGCAACAGTCACCACCTACAATGCGGCTCTGGCAGGCGAGTTAGTGCAACTGACAGGTCCAGCCCAACATCCTATAATCTGTGATCAGTTAACTCATCTCTATAGAGTGTGATGGATCAAATAACACGATTCTGCGGTGTATTGCTGCTACTAACCACTTTGGCAGGATGTGCCACCAATCCCGTAACCGGGTCTCCCAACCTGGTGTTAATGAGTGAAGAGCAAGAAATTGCCCTGGGGCTGAAGACCCATAAAGAGGTATTAAAACAATATCAGGTGTACGATGATCCCGAGCTACAACGCATGGTAGATCGTCTTGGCCAGGAACTTGCCGCGCGAAGCCACCGTAGTCATCTTGACTTCACCTTCACTGTTTTGGATTCCCCACAGGTAAACGCATTTGCCACACCTGGGGGGTATATCTATATCACTAGAGGCATCATGGCATATATGAATAATGAGGAGGAGCTCGCTGGTGTCCTGGGGCATGAAATCGGGCATGTTACTGCCCGCCATAGCGTACGGCAGCACAGCGCTCAGACAGTGGCTGGTCTCGGTTCTCTGGGTATGGCAATCCTATTTGGTGATCGCGCCGCTGCTCAAATGAGCTCGCAACTCGGGAGGGCGCTAGTCAGTGGTTACGGTCGAAATCATGAGTTGGAAGCGGATCGACTGGGGGCGGAATATCTGGCAGAAATAGGATATGACCCCGAGATGATGCTAGGGGTGGTTGGTATTTTGAAGGATCAGGAAGAATTTGAGAAGCAACGGGCGGCAGACGAAAATCGTCAGCCTCGCACTTATCACGGTGTTTATGCGACACACCCCCGAAACGATCAGAGATTAAAAGAGGTGATACGAGCTGCCGAGAGATTTAAAAATCCAGATGCTCGCTACAGCGATCCGAAAGATTTTTTAAGAAAAATAGAAGGTATTACATTTGGAGACAGTGAGTCTCAGGGTGTGCTGCGAGGCAACAATTTCTATCACAAACCGTTGGATCTCCATATTCGGTTCCCCAAGAACTGGCGTGTAGAAAACCAACCCACTCAATTGATTTCACTAGGGCCAAACCGTCAAGATGCGATGCTGGTTAAGCTTGGAAAGCAGGATGGCGCAACAACACCGGAACAGTTTTTACGCAAGAATTTTCGAAACTTGAGAAACGGCCAATCACTGAATGATGGAAGCTACACCGGGATTACCGAAGGTAAAACACCTTTTGGTCAACGGCCCGTTCGCGTCGCGGCAAAATTCCACGGCAATCAGGTTCTTGTGTTTAACGGGTTTTCAAAAGGAAACCTCAACACCCAGACGTTTTTCAATACAGTTTCCAGCGTACGTACACTGAAACGCCGGGAGAAAAAACTAGCGAGTACCAAGAAGATCAAACTGGTTCGAGCCAAACGCGGGGATACTTTTGAAAAATTGTCGAGACGTTCGTCGCTGGATCAGTACGCAGTGGACCAGCTGCGATTGTTAAACGGTATGTACCCGGATGGCGAACCTGTGACCGGCCAGCTGATTAAAATTATCAAATAACCTTTCCCACGAAGGAGTACTGGCAAACATGTCAGCTTCAGCCCCTTTGCCGGACATTTTCTTCAAGGCGAACTTGCCACAGGTCTTCCTCGAAGCTCTTTCTCTGTACTGGCTGCGCCTTGTCGAAGCCGCTGAAGACGCTGGTTCCAGCGATCTCGTTACCTTTGCCAAGCAACAGGAAGCGCTGCCCCGTGTTTGGTGTGCCAGTGATTTTGTCGCTAACTGGTGCATCAGGCAGCCTAAAGCATTCGCGACCATGTTGGACGCCGAGGTGTTTGATAACGCTATTTCAGAGAAAGAATGGCTAGAACATCAATCTCGAATGGTTACCGAGTGCGCAGATGAGAACACCCTGGATAGAGACCTTCGCGCATTTCGACAACAGTGTATGGTGAAAATCGCCTGGAGAGATCTTGCCGGATTATCGAAGGTAGAAGAAACCATGGCGTCGGTATCCAGACTTGCAGAGGTTTGCCTGCATGTCGCACTGGAATGCCATCTGCGATGGCAGTCGTTGAGGGCGGGGGTGCCTCGAGGGGGCGATGGCGAAAGATCAAAAGTTGTCTGCCTCGGGCTCGGCAAGCTTGGCGGCGGAGAGCTTAACTATTCATCTGACATCGATCTGATTTTTGCCTACGACCAGAGTGGGCAAACAGATGGCGACAAAGTGATGGACAACCAGGCGTATTTCACTCGAGTAGTGCAGAAGATCATTGGCACCCTGGACAGGATTGACGCTGGTGGATTTGTATTCCGAACCGATCTACGCCTGCGACCCAATGGCGACAGCGGCCCCGTTGTACTGTCTTTCTCAGCGATGGAGCACTACTACCAGACCCACGGCAGAGACTGGGAACGCTATGCCCTTATCAAGGCCCGTGCAGTTGCCGGCGACGCAGAAGCGGGCAAACAGCTTTCGGAAATGCTGCGACCTTTCGTCTATCGAAAATATCTTGATTACTCTGCGTTCGATTCCATCAGGGAAATGAAGCAGTTAATCGAAAGGCAACTTGGCGCAGGAGGTCTTGAGGATGATGTCAAACTTGGACGTGGCGGAATTCGAGAAATCGAATTTCTGGTGCAGAACTTTCAGCTGATTCGAGGTGGCAGAGAACAGGCATTTCGGACCCAGTCTCTCTACACCGCAATGAACGCACTTTTAAACTATGGATTAATGCAGGCTGATCAGATTGATCAGCTTACCGCCGCCTATCGATTTTTACGAAATACCGAACACCGGCTACAGATGGTAGCGGATAGACAAACACAAATTTTGCCCTCGCAACCGGTGGAACGCTTGCGACTGGCTTTGTCCATGGGCTATCCAGACTGGGAGAGCTATCTGGTTCAGCTGGATCATCATCGAGACTATGTTCAAAGTGTATTTAGTGAGGCATTGACGGACCCCGTCGCGAATGAAAACGATGATGAGCTTGATTTACTCGCAGCGGTGTGGACCCAACAAACTACCGGGGAAGCGGCTGTAGAGGTTCTTGACAGGATGGGTTTTCGAAAAGCACAAGACTGCGTGTCTCTGCTCACCGAGTTCTATGGCGGAAAACTCTACCAGGCTTTTGCCTCAGTTGAGCGCCAACGATTGGATCGACTGATGCCTCTGGTACTGAAAGAGACCGCTAGCTATTCTGATAGCCTACGCACTGTGAGTGCATTTATCTCCTTAGTCGAGGCCATTGGCAGACGCTCGGTGTACCTGAGTCTATTGGTGGAAAATCCGATTGCACTCAAGCAGCTTTTAAAGCTGTGCTCCGCTAGCTCCTGGATTTCCCGCCACATCGGGCGTCATCCCGTCGTGCTTGACGAGCTGATTCAGCCTCTGGAGTCGGTTGTGGCACAAACAACCGCAGAGGTGAGTGACGCACTCTATGAGCGTCTGAACCAAGAAGAATCTGGGGATGAAGAGGGTCGCATGAATGCGCTGCGCGAGTTTTATCACGCGAGAGTGTTGAGAATTGCTGCACTAGATGTGCGCGGCATTTTTGACGTCCATACGATTCAGCATTCCTTGACACAACTGTCCGAGGTATTACTTCGCTGTGTACTGGATGATGCATTAGCGATTGTCGAAAAAAAGCAGGGTACTCCACCTGGGGATATCGGTATCATTGCCTATGGCAAGTTTGCCGGTGCGGAGCTTGGTTACCATTCTGATCTGGATATTGTGGTTTGTTTCCAGCCCTCTCCCGGAGTTGCTTCTACCTCCGCCGAATACTTTTTTAGTCGAGTCGGCCAAAAACTGATTCACTTAATTAGCACCCGAACGCGTGCGGGTGTGCTGTTTGAACTGGACATGCGATTACGCCCAAGCGGGCGTAGCGGTACCCTGGTAACTTCGCTAAAAGGGTTTGCCGATTACCAGTTGGCTAATGCGTGGACCTGGGAGCACCAAGCGTTAGTGCGAGCAAAAATGGTGATCGGTAGTGACTCTATGCGCGAACAGTTCGAATCGATACGCAGCAAAATTCTGGCTCTCCATCGAGATCAGGAAAAGCTCAAAACAGATATCCTGGATATGAGAAAAAAAATGCAGGAAGCCAACAGCCAGTCCAGCGACACTCTTTTTGATCTAAAACTGGACCACGGCGGCATCGTAGATATCGAGTTTTTGCTGCAATATCTGGTTTTAAACTTTTCCCATCAGCATCCTTCCCTGTTGCAACCCAGATCTACCCAAGATCTGGTGGAGGGACTGGCTCTAGAGGGACTAATATCTGAGGATGACGCGCGTTTTTTAGCTGCAACCTATCGCGAATATCTGCGCAGATCCCTGCAATGCAAGCTCATGGAGCAACCCGTAGCGATTGGACAGACAGAAATGTTGCCTGAACGCCGGCGTGTTCAAAATATCTGGGATTCGAGTTTTAGTTGACAACGACAACCGGCTTAATTAAAAGAGTCTTTCGTTTTCGGGATGCATAAACCTGAGAATTTCGCAGAAGCTGCCTCATGAATATCACCTTGGATTCGCGGAAAGCTGAGAACCTGGATTGGTGCTGAGCTTATTGTTGAAAGTGCGCTGAACAGCCGGATTTTCAATGCATGGCGGTTCCCAAGATTGTTGAAGAGATGGTTTCATCCCTAAAGTAAAATTTCCTGGAGTTATTTGATGTCATTTAGCGACCGCGACGGCGTGATCTGGATGGACGGTGAAATGGTGCCGTGGCGAGATGCCAAGGTCCATGTTCTGACCCATACCCTGCACTATGGAATGGGTGTATTCGAGGGCGTACGCGCCTATCATGCAGAAAAAGGAACGGCGATATTCAGGCTGCAGGATCACACCAAGCGTCTGATTCAGTCGGCCCATATCATGGGAATGAAAATGCCCTTTAGTGCCGATGAAATTAATCAAGCCCAGATAGAAGTCCTGCGGGAAAATAAGCTCGAGTCTGCGTATCTCCGACCAATGGCCTTTCTCGGTTCGGAAGGTATGGGGCTGCGCGCAGATAGCCTGAAAACACACCTGTCAATTTCAGCCTGGGAATGGGGTTCCTACCTGGGCGAAGAGAATATGAAAAACGGCCTGAGGGTGCGAGTTTCTTCGTTCGCACGCCACCATGTCAACGTCAGTATGTGTCGCGCAAAGGCCAACGGCCACTACATCAATTCGATGCTTGCCCTGCAAGAAGCAATTGACACAGGATACGATGAAGCGCTGCTTCTGGATACCAGCGGTTTTGTGATGGAAGGAAGCGGAGAAAACCTGTTTGTGATTCGTGATGGCGTGGTTTACACACCGGATCTAACCTCAGCGCTGGACGGCGTGACCAGAAAAACAGCGAACAGAATTATTGCTGATGAGGGGTTGGAACTGGTTGAAAAACGCATCACCCGAGATGAAGTATATATTGCCGACGAAGCCTTTTTTACCGGTACCGCAGCGGAGGTAACACCGATTAGAGAGGTGGACAATCGCACCATTGGGAGCGGCACCCGGGGTCCGATCACGGAACGCATACAGAGCCGGTTTTTTGATGCGGTTCACGGGCGTGTTCCAGAATATGAGGAATGGTTAACCTATGTCTGACATAACAGAAAACGCCACGGGTCAAAGCGATCAACCAAATGCAAATCAACGGGTTGAAGTGACGGCCAAAGACTTGCCACTGCACTGCCCGATGCCGGGAAAGCGTTTATGGGACTCCCATCCAAAAGTGTTTCTGCCGATTGCCGATAGCGGTGAGGAAACTTGCCCGTATTGCGGTACCGTTTACGTCTTGATTGGACCGGCTGGGTCAGGTCACTAAAGCGGCTGAGAGCGACGGCAATGTCGGTGAATAGCCCGGCAATCTGCGCTTTAAGGAAGGTGGAGGGCTAGACTGTAGTGTTTGAACCCACTCGTTATCTCATCGTCGGCCCCTCGTGGGTTGGCGATATGGTGATGGCGCAGAGCCTCTTCAAGCTGCTGAAGTCAAACCAGCCGGAATCCGAAATCGCCGTATTAGCGCCAGCCTGGAGCGAGCCGGTACTCGCAAGAATGCCAGAGGTAGATCGCAGTATTGAGATGCCAGTTGGTCATAATTCCCTTGGAATCCGTCGGCGATATCACCTGGCGAAGGAGATAAAAGGTCAATTTGATCAGGCTGTTGTGATGCCAGGCTCTCTAAAGTCGGCACTGGTACCCTGGTTCGCCCGTATTCCTGTAAGAACCGGATTTGTGGGTGAGCAACGCTATGGCCTGCTTAACGACATTCGCAAACTTGACAAGCAAAAACTACCGCTGCATGCACAACGGGTGGCTGCATTGGGGCTGGCGAAATCCGAGCCGCCTCTGCCCCTAGAGAAAATACCCAAGCCTGAATTGATCTCCAGCGAGGGCAATCGATCAACGGTGAGCCAAAAACTAGGGATAAATCCTGAGCATAAATCCATCGTTCTCTGCCCGGGGGCAGAATTTGGTCCGGCAAAGCAGTGGCCGGCTGGTTACTTCGCGGCGGTCGCCAATTGGGGAGTAGAGAACGGCTATCAGATTCTCATTATGGGTTCTTCGAAGGATGCAGAAATTGCTGCCAGCATCGCAAGAGATGTGTCAGGAATCTTTGACCTAACCGGAAAAACAAGCCTTGGTGACGCGATTGATTTGATGTCCTTGGGGTCTCATGTGGTGAGCAACGATTCTGGTTTGATGCATATCGCGGCGGCGCTTGGCTGCAATCTGGTAGCGATTTATGGATCTTCGAGTGATCGGTATACGCCACCATTGTCAGAATCAGCGGTTAAATTGTCATTGGAACTCGAGTGCCAGCCATGTTTTCAGCGCAGTTGCCCGTTAGGGCATCTCAATTGTTTAAACGATCTACCACCCGAGAAAGTGATTGACGTCATAGTCGATGGAGGCGACGCTTAACGTTTGCTTGCAGAAGGAAAGACGGGTTGATAGCAATCGATCCGGGTTTTCCCTCAAACTACCATCTCTAGGAGAACAAGTTTTCTGAGTTAAAACCATGCCAGATCTGAATTACCTATTTGACAATCCATCGACGCGCTTCGATTTGCAGGCGAACCAACCAAAAATGAAAGCGGTAGTGACTACAGGTACGGGAGGTTATGACAAGCTGGCTTTTCGCGATGTGCCTGTGCCGGAACCCCGATTTGGTGAGGTGTTGGTTAAGGTACTGGCTGCGGGCGTCAACAATACGGAAATTAACACGCGACTCGGTTGGTATTCGTCCTCCGTGGGGAGTGGAACAGATGAACTATCCACCAACGATTCTGATGATCAGATTGATGATGGCGGTTGGAACGAAAAAACGCCATTCCCGCTAATCCAAGGGACAGACTGCTGTGGAGAGATTGTCTCACTCACTAGCGGCGCAGCTCACCTTGGCATAGGGGATCGTGTGCTTGTTCGGTCCTGCATGCGTCTGAACGGTTTTGACAGTCTAGACAATATTTGGATGGCGTCAGATTTCGATGGCGCATTCGCACAGTATGTCAGAGTGCCGGCGACTGAAGTATTCAAGATAGACTGTACGTGGAGCGATACGGAATTGGCGACCATACCCTGTGCGTATGGTACTGCAGAGAATATGGTGCACCGTGCGAAGGTGAATGAGCGCGACCACGTGCTGGTTCTGGGTGCCTCTGGTGGTGTTGGCTCAGCCGCAGTGCAGCTTTGCAAAAGAAGGGGTGCGCGTGTGAGTGCGGTGTCAGGAAGCGCAAAAATGGCGGATGTCTCTAGCTTGGGCGCAGACAGTACGATCGCCCGTGGGACAGATTTGGCCGTAGAGCTGACAGGTCAGAATGTCACGGTTGTGATCGACAACGTCGCTGGTGAAGGTTTCTCACAACTGATGAAGGTAGTATCACGGGGCGGGCGCTATGTGTCATCGGGCGCGATCGCTGGCCCATTAGTTCAGTTAGATATGCGCGATTTTTATTTAAAAGATCTTAACTTGATTGGTTGCACCGCCTGGGACGAAGCGGTGTTTCCTAATTTGATCTCATATATTGAGCGGGATGAGATCAGACCACTTGTTGCCAAGAGCTTTCCGCTGGAGGACATTGCCGAAGCCCAGCAAGAGTTTATGGAAAAACGACATTTTGGCAACTTCGTTTTGATACCGTCTCCTTAAGAAGCGCAAGACTGAGGAAATTGACCCATGAAAAATACGCCTTATACCGGTGGCTGTCTCTGTGGTTTGATCAAGTACGAGGTCGATCAGATTGAACCCAGAATGGGGCACTGTCATTGTTCGATGTGCCGAAAGTTCCACGGCGCGGCATTTGCAACGCTTGGTGAAGCGAAGGCAGAGAACTTTAAATGGCTGCAGGGACAAGACAGCTTGGCAAGTTACAAGGCTGATAACGGTACGGTGCGTCAGTTTTGTAAACAGTGTGGTTCTAGCATGACATTTGCCCCGGCCGATGATGACGGCAAGTTGATTGAGTTTGCTATGGGTACACTGGAGGGAGGGGCTGAGTTAACGCCGGACGCGCATATCTACGTTGATTCCAAAGCCTGCTGGTTTGAGATTCAGGATGATCTGCCACAGCATAAAAAGGGAAGATAACTTTTTCATTGCAGGACCCCACCGGCGGAAAAATTCAGTGGGTTACAATCCACATTGATCGTATCTTGAAGCAGTAAACAAGCGATACGAGCATTCATCATTCATTGATTCAAATTTTCACGAGGTTGGCGATGTCTTTCAGGAAAATTCTTGTCTTGAGCCTGGTTTTTGCAAGCACGTGGTGTGTTTCTGCGTTTGCCGACTATGACGACGGTTATCAGTGGGCCACCATAAACCAACCAAAAGATTTCAGTGATTGCGCGAAAATGTTCGGTACCAGTGAAGAGGAAGATGGATGCAATGACTACGTGCAGGAAATGTTGTTTGGTGACAGAAAAACCTATGGCCCGAATAATTGCGATGAAGGTTGCAACGGCTATGAAGCAGGGTATCGATGGGCTGAGGAAAATGGGATTGCTGACGAGTATGCCTGCGAAAGTAAAAACCCGTCGTTCGTAGAAGGATGTCAGCAATTTGCCCGCGACCGGTCATAGAGCCAGGGGCGGAGCAGAATCCGTCGTGATCACTCAGTTAGGCAAACGTTGTTCATGTAGATTTTGACTAGATGACGCGTTTACTGATTCACGAAATATGCAATGACTTTGTCAGAAACCTACGCTATGCAACAACTCTTAAGCGATCTTCCTCAAACTGGAAAAGTCGAATGGATTGGTGTCAGACCTGGCCGGCGTGAAACTATGCTTGAACCTGAGGCAATCGAGGTTCGCACGGATGTAGGAATAGTCGGCGACAGATACGCGGGTAAAAGTGGTAAACGCCAGGTAACGTTGATTCAGTTTGAGCATTTGTCAGCAATCGCCGGGTTTCTTGGAATCGAGAAAGTACTGCCCAATTCGTTGAGAAGAAACATCGCGATCAGTGGCATTAATTTACTGGCGCTAAAAAACAATCAGTTCTCTATTGGTTCGGCAGTTCTCGAATACACGGGCCTTTGTCACCCTTGCTCTGCAATGCAGCGACAATTTGGGGCTGGCGGTTACAACGCTGTGCGCGGGCATGGCGGCATTACTGCAATGGTCGTGGAGTCCGGAGTTATTCGTCTTGGAAATCCATTGCAGGCAATGACGTAGACGCTTTATGATGTCACTAAATTCATAGTGACAGGAAATCGCGTGTGCCGAAATATCAAACAGTTAGCAAACTTTGAACCGCCCGCAACGCCGCAGGAAATTCATGCAGCGTCACTGCAATTTGTACGAAAAGTGAGCGGTTTTACCAAGCCTAGCAAGGTGAATGAAAAGGTTTTTGAAGAAACGGTACAGAGTGTTGGTCACTGTATTGAAACTCTGCTGCGAACACTGGAGATCCAATCTCCACCCAGAAACAGGGAAGTGGTCGAGATGAGGGCACGGAAAAACGCAGCGCTTCGAAAAAGTTCGTCAACTTCTCTAATCTAATATTTGGCAGACAACGGGCCGGATCCAGAGCGTCTCGAAATTGAGGTGAATCTGTCAAGATCGCCATTTATGAATCCTCCAAAGATATTCAAATTGATCGCTGGCCTCGATGATTTACCCAGGGTTTCTCCATGATCAAAAGAATCGTCGCCAATATCAAAACTGACAATTTCAAGCAGACACAAGTGTTTTATCAGGAAATCCTTGGAATGGAGCTATTGATGGATCTCGATTGGATTCAAACATACGGCAGTGGAACAGAGATGCCGGTGCAGCTGAGCGTCGCTTCAGAAGGAGGCTCCGGAACCGAAGTACCAGATCTGTCGATTGAAGTTGAAGACCTTGACCAGATTTTGGATAGACTGCAAGCGGCATTCGTCCATGTAGAGTATGGACCTGTCCATGAACCTTGGGGAGTCAGGCGCTTTTTTGTCAGAGATCCCAACGGAAAGCTGCTTAACATTTTGCAGCATACTTAAGTCAGCCGATATGGCTGTCGATTTCCCCTGGCCATTGAAACAGTTAAAATGATTGCTTACTTGATTTAACGATATCTGCGAATGGAACCTGACGTACTCATCATAGGTGGTGGGCCAGCCGGCACTACCGCTGGTGCCCTGCTTGCGCGCAAAGGATATGAGGTAACGCTGCTAGAGAAAACTAAACACCCTCGGTTTCATATCGGCGAGTCACTGCTTCCCATGAATATGCCGATCCTGGAGTCGCTGGGAGTTTTAGATCAGGTTAAGGAGATTGGTGTCCCGAAAATGGGTGCTGACTTTACTTATGGCGCCAAGACACACCAATACCGCACTTACCGGTTTTCGCGTGCGCTGGGTGATACGCCGACAATGGCTTACGAAGTAAAGCGGGAAGAGTTTGATCATATTCTGTTTCGATCCTGCCAGAATGCAGGGGTGACAACCCATGAGCAGACAACCGTTCGCGAGGTACAGTTGACCGAGGGTAAACCCCAAGTTACCAGCGACGATGTCGACGGAAACCAAAGAATCTGGATGCCGAAAATAGTCATTGATGCGAGCGGGAGAGATGCATTTATGGCGTCGCAGCAGGGGTGGAAGGAAAAAAATCCCAAGCATGCAAGCGCAGCAGTGTTCGGTCATTTTAAAGGGGTGAAGCGTCGACCGGGTCAGGATGAGGGCAACATAAGCGTGTACTGGCATGAAAATGGCTGGATGTGGATGATTCCACTGAAAGACGATGTGATGAGTATTGGCGCTGTGTGTTGGCCCGACTATCTGAAAACCCGCAAGACTGATCTGCAGCAGTTTCTGATCGATACCATTCACAGCTGCCCCGCGGCAGGGTCTCGTATGTTGAATTCAGAACTGATTTCCAAGGTTGGTGTGGCATCTAACTATTCCTATGGTTCTAGACAATGCTGGTCGGATGGTTTTATTTCGATAGGCGACGCCTACACGTTTATTGATCCAGTGTTTTCCAGTGGGGTTTATCTGGCGATGAGCAGCGCGCAACGCGCAGTGCCTTCCGTAGAGAACTGGCTCGCAGGAGACGTGACTGCCTTTCGAAGAAGTTGTAAGAAATATGTACGTGATACCAATCGCGGGTTGAAAGGCTTTTCCTGGTTTATCTATCGGTTTACTTCCCCCGCGATGCGGAATCTGTTCAACAATCCTCGCAATTTTTTTCAGGTTGAAGACGCGGTAATTAGTATGCTGAGCGGAGATGTGTTCGCTAACAAAAGAGTGGATCGCCGTCTGATCGTGTTTAAGCTGATTTACGCAGTTAGCTGGTTACGTTGCCTGAAAGAGTCAGTTCGTTCCGCACGGCGCCGACATAGTGTAGCTAAGATTCGAGTCTCAGAAAATCTAGAAGCGACCTAAGTGGTTGGTTTCTACCCGCTGGTTATAACTCTATGCCCAACAAGCATTGAATTAATTTGAATTTGGGCAAAATCGATAGAGATCAAAACCGGGATACTTGTTGGCGATCTGTATGACACCTTGTTCGCAACGGATCTCAACCAGGTTAAATCGCCTGATTTGTTGTGCTGCTAAAGCAATTTGATAATCATCGTATAGGAAGCACATTGCGTGATAGCAAGACGCTGATTCGAGTGTGGCGTTAGCTAGAGTGTTTTTCTGATCCGCCGGTTTGAATTCAATCGTACCTAGCTCCATCGCACCAATTCCAAGACACTTGGATTTCAGGTATGCCTCTTTTTGTGTCCATAGTAAATAAAAATGTGCCGATTGCTCGGTGTTCGGGTCGAGCGCTCTTAGCGTATTCAATTCATCCTTACTACAAAATTGTTCAGCGGTGTTCAGATATTCTCTGAGTTTCCCCCGATACTCGATGTCCAGTCCCAGAGGCTGAAATTCGCTCACAGCTACGCCAACCAGATCGGCACTGTGACTGATACTGAAATGTATGCCGGCCGCTTCTGCTTGGGGGCAGTAAGGAGGTAAATTTTCACGATCTTTGATATTGATCGAAGCTTGGTCTGGTAGCGATAGATACTGATCGAGCACATATCGCAGTAACCATCTCGATAAACGATATTCCTTCGCGCGTTTGGTCGACATCGAAGCAATTCTGTCGATCTGGTCTCTGTTTAAACAATGAAACTCATCAAGCTGCTGCAAACACTCGAAATATCTATTGTCCACGACAAAAAGTACGGTGTTCTCTTTTTGGTCCAGGGCTTTCCGGGTAGAATTTGATAGCATAAGAGCGGGGCCGATTTGCATGAAATGTTATGATCTCCCTGGGCGTGAGAATCGCTACCGGTGTGCACAGAGATTCCCAATTTGAGCCATCCCTCTCCAACTTCCTGATACAGCAGAATTCGTCAAAGTTATGAAAAGCCTCAGTGCAATCTTAGCGGTAATTATCGCTGTGGGCTATCCACTGATGGTGTACTTTGGACTACAGCAATATGGATCAAGGGGTCTGGCGATTGTGTTACTGGCTGCTGTCTGTATCCGTTACTATCTGGTTCGCCCAGCGACCACAATCCAAAGCCTTGGCGTTATTGTGGTGGGGATATTCAGCTTATGTATTATCGCTCTCGACAGTGAGCTCTTGTTACGTTTCTATCCGGTAGTATTAAGCGTCAGTGTCGCTGCATTCTTTTTTTTCTCGCTATGGAGTGAGAAAACGGCTATCGAAAAGTTTGCAGAAATATCAGGCGAAATCATCACGCCAACAGCGAGATATTATATGCGTCGCTTAACCATCTGTTGGGTGGCATTGATGCTGTTGAATGCAGCAATCGCTGCCTACACAGCACTGTATATGTCACTGTCTCACTGGACCTTATACAACGGGGTTTTATCTTATCTGCTCATAGGTCTGTTTATGCTCGGCGAATGGCTGTATCGACAACACTATAAACGAACTCGCGGAACCGCTGGATGACCCCTCTTAATCTGGATCAGCTGCATGACCTAGATGCCATAGCAGCGTCTCTCAATCAGGAGTTCAACCCAAACCAGTGGCCAACAATTTCTGATATACGATTTGACGGTGATACTTTGTCTTTGGCGTTAAACGTCACCTCTGACCTCAAATGGTTTGAGGGCCATTTCCCCGATAATCCAGTGTTACCTGGCGTAGTGCAAGTACATTGGGCCGTCAGCCTTGCGAAGAAACTGCTGGTCAACAATGCAGATTTCAACCAAGTGGAAAACCTGAAGTTCAAATCAGTGGTTCTTCCAGAAACGAACCTGACACTTCACTACACTGGATTACAATCGGGCGAAAAAATTCGATTTTCGTTCAACGCCAGTGAAACTGGCGAAGTGCATTCGGAAGGACGATTGACGTTTGATTGAACCAGGCCATCATCTGGAATCAGATTATCAGTGCTGTTTAATTTTGCCGCACTATAATCATGTGCGAGAGCTTACTCAGTTTTTACCAAAGCTTCTTTCCCTCGATTTACTTTGCATTATCATTGATGATGGCAGTGACGACGAAGAAAAAAGCCGCCTGATTAGGCTACTTGAAGATCATCCGAAGATAGAACTGATTTTTCATCATCACAATCGAGGAAAAGGAGCGGCAGTAATGACCGCTGCTGTACACGCAAGGTCTCGTGGAATGACCCACATCTTTCAGGTAGACGCTGATGGTCAGCACAATCTGGAAGACGTCAGCGGTTTTATTGCGGCTAGTAAAGCTGCACCCTTAACCATTGTTTGCGGGAAGCCTGTTTTTGACGAGACGGCCCCAAAAGCGCGGGTTTATGGCAGAAAAGTCACCGACTTTTGGGTTTCTCTGGAAACACTTTCGTTGAAAATAAAAGATGGACTATGCGGGTTTCGAATCTATCCTCTGGAGCAGCTGGAACGCTTGATGGACGACTACTATCTTGGCCCAAGAATGGATTTTGATACCGAAGTACTGGTTAAAGCGGTGTGGCATCAGGTTCCGCTACGATTCCTAGACACCCAGGTACAGTACATTCATGATGGTACTTCGCATTTTCACTATCTTAGAGACAACCTGGTGCTGATCCGGCTACATACCAGACTCATGTTTGGCATGGTTCGTAGGCTACCCCGATTGATTCTGAACTTTTTCAACTAATGGCTACGCAATCCACACAGGGTTCAGACTCCGCGCATTCTGGAAAAACCAAACACTGGTCGGAATTCCAAGAAGCCGGGACCTTGCTAGGCTTTCGTTTTATGCTTGGCGTTTACAAGGTTTTCGGGAGATGGGTATTCAATTTGATTTTATATCCGGCGATGGCCTATTTCACCGTATTTAGACCGCAGTCTCGGAAGGCTTCGTTAGGGTTTTTGCAGACTCACTACCGTTTTAACCCAAGCTACTGGAAATCACCTCCGGGATTTCTTGATGTCGTTAAACATTTTATGCAATTTGGCCATAGCGTATTGGACAAACTCCTGGCATGGAGTGTGCCCATTGGGAAAGACGCATTCGATGTTCCCGACCAGAAAGCGATTGATACGTTTCATGACGATCCGCGTGGCCAGTTGATCATCGGCAGTCATTTGGGGAATCTGGAATTTTGTCGGGGATATATGAGCCGATATCATGATCGCACGATCAACATATTGTTACACGATCGGCATGCGGCAAACTTCGTAGAAATGATGCGACGAATCAATCCACTCTCCAGGCTTTATATTTATCAGGTCGACAGTCTCGATATCGGGACGATTCTTGAACTGAAAGCCAAAATTGAAAACGGGGAGTGGTTGTTTATTGCCGGCGATCGGGTTCCCCTAAGTGGTTATTTACGCACGACCAAGGTTTCTTTTCTCGGAAAGCCTGCCTGGTTGCCGATTGGTCCGTATTTGCTCGCAAAGTCACTGGGTTGTCCGGTGAAAATGATTTTTGCATTTCGGATGGCTGGCAAAATCCGCCTTGAGATCGCGTCTCTGGGTGATCGTATTGAACTGGTTCGTGGGGACCGAGAGGGACAAATTAATGCGCTGGCGCAACGATTTGCTACCGAGCTTGAGGATCGTTGTACCAGAGCGCCCTTTCAGTGGTTTAATTTTTATGATTTTTGGAGTGATGCTCACGCTACTGAAAAAAGTGAGACGGCGGTAAAACCCGTCATTCCGGCGGTAGATCGTTAACATGTGCCCTCAACCGGATCATCTCTATCGATATCTCCCCCATCGTCCGCCGATGCTGCTGCTGGACCGGTTACTCGACGTTCAGTCAACGTGTTCAGAAGCAGCGATTCAAATAACGTCAGATTCAACGTTCTATATACCGCACAAAGGCGTACCTGCCTGGATCGGCATAGAATATATGGGGCAGACAGCTGCAGCGATTGCCGGCTATCAGTTGGAGGCGGGTACGCTGGCCCCCCACGTTGGTCTTCTTTTAGGCACTCGTAAATATCGCGCTGCGATTGAGTGGTTTGCGCCAGGCACTGATTTGAGAGTGCGATGCAATGAACGAGGTGTTATGCCAGGCGGCATTGCGACATTTCAGTGTGAAATCGCATTGATCGAAGCTAGTCAGTCTGAATCGGTGGTGGCGACGGCGAATCTAACAGTCTACCGAACTACTATGAAACCGGAATCTGGATGAACAGGCGAGTAGTGATTACCGGAGGTGGTACGGTATCTGCGCTTGGCAACAGCTGGGCTACCGTGCGAGACGCCCTGCGTTCCAAAACAAACTCTGTGAGAGTGATGGAAGAGTGGGAACAATACCCTGATCTGAAAACGCGATTAGCGGCTCCGGTGCAAAACTTCGAGATGCCTGAACGTTACACGCTAAAGAAAACCCGGAGTATGGGTCGTGTGGCAAAGCTGGGGATAATCGCCACAGAACAGGCATTAGAGTCTGCGGGATTGCTGAACGACCCGGTTATCAAAAACGGCATGACCGGTGTCAGCTTTGGCTCTGCAACCGGTAGCAGCGATGCCGCACTGGAGTTTTTTAATCTCTTGGAGCGTCAATCGATGTCAAAAATCAATGGCACGACGTATTTGCGAATGATGAGCCATACCGCTGCGATCAATATCAGTGTTTGCTTTGGAACAACCGGGCGAATGCAAACAACCTCGACAGCCTGTACTGCCGGTAGTCAGGGCATTGGCTTCGCATATGAAACAATCAAAAGCGGTCAACAAGATGTGATGATTGCCGGCGGTGCAGAAGAGTTGTGTCCCACTCAAGCCGCGGTGTTCGATACAGTGTACGCAGCAAGTGTGAGGAACGAGCAACCTGAATCAACCCCAAGACCTTTTGATCAGGCCCGGGATGGGTTGGTGTTGGGGGAGGGGGCGACAACGCTTATTCTAGAATCCTATGAGCATGCGATGGCGAGAAACGCCACGATACTTGCTGAGGTGGTTGGATTTGCAACCAATACAGATGGCAAGCACATTGTGCGTCCCAATCAGGCAATGATGGAGAGCGTGATGGCAATGGCATTGAAAAGCGCGGAGTTAACGGCCACGGAGATTGATTATATTTCTGCCCATGGTACCGGCACAGAACATGGCGATATCGCGGAGAGTTGTGCCACAGAACAGGTGATGGGTAATGCAGTTCCGATCAGTTCTCTGAAAAGTTATACCGGTCATACGCTCGGTGCTTGTGGCGCTTTCGAGGCGTGGGCGGGAATTCATATGATGAACGAAGGGTGGTTTGCGCCCACCTTAAATCTTGTTGATGTCGATCCCCGGTGCGGAAACCTGGATTACATTCGTGAAGAGAATCGGACAATTACGGCGACCCACTTCATGAGTAACAACTTTGCTTTTGGTGGTGTCAATACATCACTCGTTTTTCGGAAAATCTGAGCAACGCTTTCCCAAAATCGGACCAGGGCTATTCAGTAACCACAAATTCGCCTTTTAGCGCCACACCGGCGATCACATTCCCGGCGCCACACTCAAATTCATAGGGGCTCGAGAATTCGATATTTTTATAGTTGCTCTTGATATTGACCACCGCATTGGCGCCAAGCTGTTCCGCTTTCTTTTGCATTTGAATAATTGCGGAGATGAAAACCCATTCACAAGCGAATAAGTCGGTTTTATTAAACGCGTTGGTTTTTTTATTTGTTCTGCCTGAACCATAGGACTTGATGACTGGGGGTATTGCCTGACCACTAAAGTAAAGACGAATTCCAGGGTTGATCTTACCCAATGCGGATTCGCTGTTGAGGGCATCCGCGATAGAAAACCGAAGCCGGTTGTCCCGAGCATAGGCATCGGAAGTCAGCAGGCTTGCTGAAACAAATACAGCTATCAGGGAAAGGGTGACAAAGTTTTTCATATTAGGGGTTCCACTTTTTAAAAATGAGAGAAGTGTTGATACCACCGAACGCAAAATTATTGCACATCACATATTCGGCCTCCAGATGTCTACCAGTGCCAACGATATAGCCGAGCTGGGCGCAGTTCTCCGCGGGTTGGTTGAGGTTAAGCGTGTGGCTAAACCAACTCTGATTCATCATTTCAATGCTCGCCCAGCTTTCAATCGCGCCGCAGGCGCCCAGGGTATGCCCAATATTGCCCTTGAGAGAACTGAAGGGTATGTCAGGACCAAACAAGTTGGCGGTTGCTTTGGATTCAGCAGCATCTCCGTGCTCGGTTCCGGTTCCGTGGCCATTCACATACTGGATATCTTCGGCTTGAAGACCGGCATCATCGAGAGACAGCTGCATGACAGAGCCCATGCTGTCACTATTAGGTTGGGTAATATGATCGCCATCGCAGTTGGTGCCAAACCCAACCAGTTCTGCGTAAATATTTGCCCCTCGTTGTTTGGCGTGCTCCATTTCTTCCAGAATTAGAGTACAGGCCCCCTCACCGATGACGAGCCCGTCACGTTGCTGGTCAAATGGCCTGGGTGTGAGATTGGGGGTGTCATTCTTAAGGCTGGTGGCATAAAGAGTGTCGAAAATAGCCGCTTCTGATGGACACAATTCTTCTGCTCCGCCAGCGACCATCGCTATCTGTTTTCCATATCGAATGGAATCGAACGCGTAACCAATACCCTGACTCCCTGACGTACAAGCGGTAGAGGTATTGAATACACGACCTTTTAAGCCAAAAAAAACCGCGATGTTGGCAGCAGTTGTATGACCCATTAGACGTATATAGGTTGTCGCATTCACCTTGGAACTATCGCCGCCCGAGATCATATCGGTAAGATCTTGTATGGCGTCTGTTGAACCTGTGCACGAGCCGTAAGCAACTCCTACCCTGCCGCTAGTGAGAATTTCGCTATCAAGCAAACTGGCATCTATTAACGCCTGCTCTGTGGCGGCCGCCGCCAGTGCAGCGACCCGTCCCATAGAGCGCGTTTTTTTTCGCTTCCAATGGATTGGTGTTGAAAAGTCGGTGACTAGCGCTGCGAGTCGGGTAGATAGACCGTCAATGGATTCCCAATCTTCCATATAGCGCACGGCACTTTTGTTCGACATCAGCGCATCGCGGAACGCTGACCAGCTATGACCGAGTGGCGTGATCGCGTGCATGCCGGTGACTGCTACCCGGTGCAATGCCATCAACACATACCACCGTTGACAGCGATTACCTGCCTGGTGATGTAACCGGCATCATCCGAAAACAAGAATCCGATTGTGGAAGCTATGTCCTCAACATTGCCAAACTTTCCCATCGGTATCATCTTTAACGCCTCTTCCTTGTGTATCGATTCCGTCATTTCGGTTTCGATTACACCTGGTGCGACACAGTTTACGGTTATCTTGCGTTTAGCTAACTCTATCGCCAGCGCTTTGGTGGCACCAATAATTCCAGATTTCGCGGCGCTATAGTTCACCTGACCTCGATTACCAATCAACCCTGATACCGAAGATAAGGTCACGATGCGCCCGCCGGAACGGAGTCGTATCATCGGCATAATAAGCGGATGTAAGACGTTATAAATTGAATCCAGATTAGTGTGAATGACGCTGTCCCAGCGTTCCGGTGTCATGGCTGGGAATGCGTCATCTGCCGCGATCCCGGCATTACACACTACGCCATAGTACGCACCATGGTTTTCTAGTTGCTGTTCAAGAACGGCTTTTGTGGATTCCCGGTCGCTGACATCAAACTGCAGGATGTCGGCAGTGCCGCCTGATGAGTGTATGTCTTCAGCAGTTTGCTCCGCTAGGTCGACCGCACTTTTACAATGAACCGTCACATGAAAACCCTTGTTGCCGAGTGTCAAAGCCGAAGCGCGACCAATGCCTCGACTTGCACCGGTTATCAAAACCCTTCTGGGCGGGATGTTGTTATCTGAAGGTGGCTTGGGAGAGTTCATAAAATGGTTTGTGAATTGCGTTGCTGCTCATTTATTTTGGAACGAGCAATCACATCATTCGGATTGTCGGGCATGACAGCCTTGATGACGGCGCTTGCTACTTTTCCATCACCGAATTTGTTCCGATTTGCGTGATGTAACGCGCAGTCATAGACACCGATTCCTTCCTCGTCACGAAACGTTTGTTCAATACATGCATGGAAGGTGGTGCCTGCTCGGTACGCTTTTTCGTCAATTGACATGATTCTGGCGCCAATTATAAATCCAATTGTGACAGGTTTACCTTGTTCTAGTTGCCGAATTCCAGCATGTGCGGCTGCCGATTGGCAGAGATACTCCATACAGATCAAACTCGATATACTACCGTCCACATTTTCGAAAAGATCACAATTCATCTCACCAGCCGAAGTTTCTATATGATCGTCATCCCAGGTCAGGATTTGGTCTATTAGCAACATAGATGAACTATGTGGGAGAACTTGATGCGGATAGTAAGTTTTCATTCTACTTGCTAGCGTTTCATTGTCACCGCAAGGAGGGCTGAGGCAATGGCTGCAAATGCGCGTAGATAAAGGTGCCGGCGAGATTCAGGCCATTGCCAATCAAAACAGTGATTCCAAAAGCATGCACCACTGGAATGCTGCTTAGGCTCAGTAACCCAAAGGACAGAAGGCTAGTTAGTGCGGAAAGAAATACCGCTTGCAAGGTCATCTGTGATTCATTATGTAGTTCAGAAACAAAAATAACGTAGTCCATTCCGAGACCAAGTACAAGGAACAATGCCATTGCATGAAATAACGTAATACCTGGACCAAAAACACTTAGAAGTAGCAAGGTCGATGTCACCGCGCCAACGGGTACAAGCATCATCGACAATTTTCGCCAGGAACGATATCGAATATAAACTGTAATCGCGACCAGCAAAAAAGCCAGTGCCAGGAATCTGGCAGAAGCCTCTCGTTGGTTTTTTAGTGCCTGTGAGGACAGCGATGTAATGTCGATAAAATCGACTCCAGGAACGTCCTGCCATCTCGTAGAATTAGATTTAACTTCTGAAATATCCTTAATCAGTGCGAAAGAATAATACGTGCCGTGATATTCAAGCGCTAGTGGGGGTAGAGAAAGTGTGGGATCCTGGAATAGCGCCAGGGGCGATAGGATCTTGTCAGCGGCCAGAGCAAACTCTGTTTGTAACGGCTTTGCTTCGATTCCGAGATCGTTTAAAAAGAGCTCAATGGCCCCGCCGCCGATATATAGTGATTCCTGTGCTCGGATATTAGTGCGTTGCACTGCGGGCGGCAGCAACCAGTTTGAAATGGTAACCAGAGTATCCGCGGGATATTTTTGTGTGAGTGAATCAACGCGCTCAAACAGCGACTCTTCATCTTTTGCGCGGATAACAAAATACTGACCTGGTTCCAATTTAGAAGAGTGTTTGGCGACTAGTTTTTCCTCCTCGAGTAATGCAGTAGACGGATTGAAGAATGCACGGGGACTATCATTTCCACGTATCCCATAGAGCGCGAGTGCCATCAGCGTGCATACCACGGCACCGATCATGATCGGGTGTTTTAAGGCAAGTGGTGCGGTGAAGTTAGTGAGCGCCTTCACTATCGGTGGAAGGAATGTCGGGTTAACCGTGACGCTCGACCCCATCAGTTTGTTCGCTAGCGCGAGAACCGTCAACCAGGCAGCCACCAACCCCGAGCAGGAGAATACCGCGATTTTTTGCAGAGAAACAAGTTCGGACAACCCTAGTGCGCCGTAGCCAATTAAAGAAGAGACCAGACTAAGCTTCATCGCATTGAGTAATCCTGCATGCGTGTTCTCAGTAGCCAGATTGGAATGGCAATAGAAGTAATGGAGCGAGTAATCAATGATGATACCGATTAGACTAGCGCCGAAAACGATTGTTAATATATGTATCGAACCATAAAGCCAATGGGTGATCACAAAGGCGAAAACAATGCCCATGGCGACCGAGACGAAAGGTAATAGTAGTGGTCTGAGAGAGAAAAAGGTGAGCAGCAACAGAGTAATAATGGCTAACACCGATACCGCGCTGATCAACTGAATATCGCTCCTTGCCTCTCCAGCCGCTTCGGCGGCGAAGAAAAATACCCCCGAGCGATAGATATCTATTTCTGTATAGGTTTCATGGACCTGTTGTTCGATTTCAGACAACGCGGATTGCAGTGATTGCTGTACCGCTGTCTCAAGGCTATTCAAAGACAATTGAACTCGAACTAGTTCAAAAGGTTGTCGTATATCGCCGCGGGGAGTTGCGTTGAACTGTTGAAACAGATAGTCCGAAAACCATCCAAGTGGATCCTGATGAATTGGCAGCAGTCTGGCGGTGTCAGCTATTTCGTAGAGCCTCTCATTGGCTCTGTTAACCAACTCTTTCTTGGATAAGTCGGTAATAAGGTTCTTATGTGATTCAGTAATTAAACCGAAACGATGGGGAGTCAGCGAATCGACAAGCTGAGCGGAAACCCGCGAATTACCAATATCTGCCTGCACACCCGGTAGTTTCAAAAGTCTATCGCTCACCATCACCGCGACCTCGGCAACAGTTTGTTCACTTGTTCCAGTGATTAATAGTGTGAATCGGCTTTCGATATCCTTCGAAAGCTCTGCGACCGCGTGCTGTAAGCCCTGGTCTGAGGTGAGCTGTGGTGAGAGATCTTTCAGATTGGTGTCAATACGCAGAGATTGACCACGATGCGCAACAAAAAAAACAATAATTACCAGCCAGAGGAAAACGAAACTGATTTTCGTCGAGTTGTGAATTGGAGCAGACTTCATGATGAGCCGATCAAACAAATCTAATGATCGGTTTGGAGCATGTCCATGACTTTTCTCGGGAAGTAAAGACTTTCGCAGAGGAGCGGACTTTTCTTAAAAATGCTCGCACACTCCTCGGTCCCCTGAAAACGAAACTCGGAGGTTTCCAATATCGAAATCGCAGTGTTCGATTTTTCATTGCGGACCAATTCAATATCAATGGTATTGTCTGACCGTCGGAGCAGAATTTTTTGTAAATGTTTCCTCGCAGATATTTGATTGGGGATGAATTCCACTACTGTCTCATCGTCAGGTTCGGGGACGATAGTAAAATTTTGATTCAATGAGGAGATGTCACCTCCCATTAATGCTCGTAACGATGTAGACATACCCCGATGGACCAGGCCTTTTAAAGCACTAACCGAGCCCTCTCTGTCAAAACGGAAGTTCAAGTCCTCGCTGGTATAAATAGTCGTGTTCTTGACGGGAGTTTCTGTGTGCCAGATTACACCGGCGCGGCAGTCGAATAAAAATCGCCCGGTTGATCGTAATGGTGCTGGGAGCTCTTCGAGGACTCGGTTTTGCTCAAACTCGCCATGGTATTGACACGATTTGGGAAGCCAATCCTGCAGCGATTCAGCTGCCAGCAGCACGGAGGAGCAGGCAGAAATGGTGAGTAGAAAGAGTAAGAGCTGAGAGAGAGGTTTCACCGCATTGCTTCCACCATCTCAATCAATCGGGAGGGCGATTCGAACTGCATTTGTCGGTTTTTTACATCCACCGCTACCTGAGTGGTATAGCCCTTGGTGATTTTTTCCTTTGATTCCTTGTCAAAGATTTCATAGTTGATTTTCAGCCGATTTTGCCATTCGACCAGGGTAGTGCTCACAACAAAAACCTGGGCAAAAACCAGAGGAGCGACAAACTTGATTTTCATATCTACTACGGGGAAAAAGTATCCATCTTCTCGCATCACCTGGTAGTTGTACCCCACCTTGTCGAGAAGGTGGCAACGTGCTTCTTCGAAATATTTCACGTAATGCCCATGCCACACCACGTCGCAGGAGTCGACGTCATAAAACGGTGCTTTAATTTCGATAGCGTCAGTGATCATGGTGGCCGTTGGCTGGGTCGATGTCATGCCAGGAATGCGATCGAGAGTGCTTTGAGCGGGCCTGGTGTTTTGTTTTACCTTGACTCGACTAAGCGGTCGCTACGACAGGTGTGTTCATAATTCCATGGACTGTTCGTACTACGTCTTCCATGGTTTTCACCTCACGAAACGCTTCCTGCTCGATTTTGACGCCAGTCAGGTTTTTTAGCTCAACCATTAAATCCACAGCATCAATACTATCGATATCCAAATCTTCATAGAGGTTGGATTGCATGCTGATTTTGTCCTCTTCGATTTCAAAGAGCTCTACCATGAGCGTTTTGGTATGACGGTAGATCTCTTCCTCAGAATGACTCATTGTAATTAAATCAATAGCTTAGATAATAAAGCGTCTGCGCGCGAGCCCGAGTATAGCATCGTGAATTTGGCATCACAGACTTTCTGTTAGTGCTTATTCACCAAATTTTGAAAATAGGATTGTAAAAAACGCGTGAGATGACGAACCTGAATTGGCTTTGGCCTCGAGGTGTCAATACATTCCTCTATTACGATCTCAGGCAGTCCACGTAGCGTAAACAGCGGTGGTTGACTCGGTACTTGAAACCACTTTTCGTGTTTTCGCAACGTGATCGGATCGCAGTCAATGAGAATAGGTTGAATAGGAGCGCCTGCTGCGACCGCGATATGCGCGCCACCGCGCTTGAAGTCGAGGTTTTTCAGGTCGACGGTACGCGTTCCCTCTGGGAAAATAATCAAGTTTTGTCCGCCCTTCAGGTTATCCGCAGCGACTGCAATCAGATCGTCAGTGTCATTACGGATAAACCCCGCCATCGTTACGACTGCAAATGTGAAGGGGTTTTTCCACAATGCCGCTTTGACTATGCAATTTACATCAGGCACTGCGGACAGAATGAATACCACATCAAGTAAGGTTGGGTGGTTAGCAATAAACAGCTTCCCAGTTGTTTTTCGTTTGAGAGAAGCGTCGATATCGAAACGCAGCAGACCCAGACTACGCATGATCCTCACGTATAACCACAGGAGCCAGCGCATGCTGTTGCGAGTCCAGCATTGTTTGGTCGAAGCACTGATGGGTAGCGGGTAAAGCAACAAGGCAAATAGTAGCCCAAGAACCAGTGCCCCCAATCCAAATAGCATGAAGCTGAACCCGGTGGCCACAATCCGCCAGATTCGAAAGACTGCACTGGATTTGATGGATGCGGTTAGGCTGGTCACAAAGTTAAATGGCGAGATGGAATTTGAGGCAGTGATACCTGACGGGCCGTTAATTTATCATTGATCAGTACGCAGTTCCCGATCGTCAACATGCTTTCCGTGCGTGATTTTACGCGCTGTTTTGTAATAGACTCGCGGTTTGTGAAACTCAAACCGATTAGGAACAACTGAGAATGGCCGATCAATCACCCGCCGAAGCAAAAATGGCTGAGCTAATCGTAGAAGCGCTCAACCTGGAGGATGTTGCCGCCGCAGAAATTGATCCGGAAGCGCCATTGTTTGGCGATGGCCTCGGGCTGGATTCCATTGATGCACTGGAGATTGCGCTCGCAATTTCTCAGGAATATGACGTTCAAATGCAGGCAGAGGAAGAGCACACTCGGGAGGCGTTTGCGACGCTTCGTAGTTTGAATCAGTTCGTTGAATCCAATCAAAAAGCCTGATTCGCGAAAACGGACCACTGCTGGTAGTGATTGAGGCTTAAGTGGCCCTGGTGTCATGTCTAAAGAAACCGTGTCAGCGTTAATTACCCGGCGACTTGATTCTCCAATATGTCATATCTCTCGCCCGCTTCGTGTGCTTGCGAAAGCCCAGGGTTATATTTCTGCCGCCACCTTTCTTCATCACGTTGAAACACTGTCGAAGTTGTTGCCGGATGGGCAGTACGCGGTTAATTTATGTGGGAATCGCTATCTCTTTATGCTGTCTATGTGCGCAATTATTCTCAAGCGCCAGACTAACTTATTTCCGCCAAATAAAAACCCCGCGACTCAGTTAGGCCTGGCACAACGCTATCCCGATACTTACGTCATCCACGATGGGACCGAGATCGCTGCCGGCATAGAGAATATCAATTTGGATCAGCTGCCCGCGCAAAAATTTGGAAAGCGGGCCGAAAACACAGTGGTACCGGATATTCCATCAGACCACCTCGCGGCTATTTCCTTTACCTCTGGGTCTACCGGTCAGTCAAAGCCCAACTATAAGAGCTGGCATTGCCTGATGGAGGGCGCTGGTATCAATAGTGGCTATATGCTGGATGACTCTCTGGCCTCGGGACAAGTTGTCACTACCGTCCCGGGACAGCACATGTGGGGCCTTGAAGCGACAGTGATGCAAGCAATGACACAAGATATTTGTATGTCAGATGCAAGTCCGCTATTCCCCAAAGATATCCAGGCGTTGCTATCACAATTAAAAGCGCCGCGAATCCTGGTGTCGGCGCCAGTTCACTTGCGTGCTATGGTGATGAGCGGTCTCGCATTCCCGCAGGTGGAGCGGGTGCTATGCGCCACGGCACCTTTGGATGTGGAAATCGCGGAAAAAGCTGAAGCGTGCTTTGACGGCGAGCTGCGGGAGATTTATGGCTGTAGTGAAGTGGGATCAATGGCTTTTCGGAGAACCGCCAAAGAATCAGAGTGGAATTTGTTTTCACAAATCCAGATGACGCAATCGGGTGACATAACCATAGCGTCGGCAGACCATGTTCCCGAACAGGTTGAAATGCAAGATATGATTCGCTTCACCTCATCCGGCCGCTTCCGCCTAAACGGGAGGCAATCAGACATGATCGAAATCGCCGGCAAGCGTGGTTCGCTCAAGGAACTGAATGCGATGTTGATGAAAATCGAGGGATTAAAGGACGGAATCATTTTTTTACCGGAACAAAATCGAACGGTACCGCGATTGGTCGCTTTGGTGGTCATGGAGGAAGGCGCTAGTAAAACCCGGGTGAATGATTATTTTCGCCTTCACCTGGACAATGCCTTCGTGCCGAGACCAACGATTCAGGTCACTGCGCTTCCACGTGAGGAAAATGGGAAATTGCCTAGAAAGAACGTGCTCGACTTTTACAAGCAAATTTCAAGTGGAACATAGGGCTTCTAATTCTGACAGCTCTCAAACATCCGGAACCCTGGTCTAACCGGCTCGCGCCCACCGATCCAGATCGTACCGGCGGCGAATAAGCTCGAATTTCTACGCCAGTACCGGGTAACGATAATCGCCCAGTAGATCCTGTTCGTCGTTCGAGAATGGGGGAGGTGAGTCACTGTTCAGTAAACTTTCAATGTGTGCAGCAATGCGACTCAGCATGTCTACGTGAATGGGTAACTGCTGCGCAATATCGACACGATCACTCTGTTTCAATTGGGTATTGAAATATTGTAGACAAGGCACCTTGTATTGATCTAGAAACACACCTTGTGCTGGGAGAATTTTACGCGCACACGCACGCTGTCTGAATAGATGCTGCATTCTCTGGTGGATATCCTGCGCTGTGTTGAGCGATGCGGATAGAGATTGCATCAAACGGATATCTGCAATCGACTCTTTGTAAAATAATAAACTCAATACTCCCCAGTAATACGAGTAGTCCCAGAGAAGTTTCAGTCCCATCATTCGCCGATCACCGAAGCCACCATAGGTGCTGTTATAAATAGCCAGGGTATTCTGAAAAATTGAGTCGATTACTTTTTGGTAGACAGCAGACTGCAGCCGAATATCCTTTCCAAGTTTGTCGTCTACGACCAACCTGGAGATCAACGTGTTGTTAATGGCAATAAAATCGCTACCAGGGGAATAAAGCGGATCGGCAAAGAAACCTGCTTCTCCACTGATGCCCCAGCCTGAGTCAGAAAATACCTGCTGACAATCATAAGAGTAGTTGCGAAGAATTTTGAAGTCTAGGCAGTCTGCGCCAGACATTGCTGCCGCCATCCGCGGCTGGTTTTGTTCAAGCCAGGAGACCGTTGATTGGAAATCTGTCATGCCGCTTTGCGCGAAAGCATGGTCGTCGCAAACGATGCCAATACTGGTAATATGAGAAGCTAGTGGAATAATCCAGACCCAATAACCCGGCCCCATGAGATGATTGGTGCTGAGCCAGCGGTTGCCCGTCGGTGTACAACGATTTCTCCAGTCACTGCTTGTTGACCAGTCGTCGATCTGTATCTCTCTATCTAGCCTGAACCAGACTGCATTACCCGCATGGCTATTCGACTTGCCAAGATTCAATTTATTTTTTAGAAGCGACTGCCTGCCTGCGGCATCGACCAGCCACTTTCCCTGGTATGACTGTTTTGACGAGCCGTGACGAGCGCACAGTTTTTTGAACTTCCCTGAAAGATCAACAGAATCGGTAGAACATCCGTCGACAAGATTGACACCCATTTCTCTCACTGAGCGAGCCAAGTGGTTTTCGAGGCGTCCCCGATCAATCTGGAAAGTGGGTATACCAAATGTTTGGCTAGCCCCCAGCTCGTCCTGTTCACAAAAATCGCTTTGCGCAGATCCAAAAAAGCAGCGAATGCCAAACTTCTTCAATTGGTGCTTTTCAAAATGATCTGACAATCCAATGGTGGAATTTAAATAGTGTGAACCAATTTCCACTGTGGACTCACCTACCTTGGCTACAGCTTCAGGCACCGGGAACTGATTGCGTTCAACTATCGTGATATCGAGATCTGGTGACTGGTTTTTGAGCTGATAGGCAAGTGTCAATCCGGCGAGACCGCCTCCGGCGATCACCACATCCGAAACAGTTTTAGCAGTTTTAGCCACGTTCCAGTTCCAACAACAACGAAGTCTCAGTGCTTAGCGGCATCAAAATGGAAGACGATCCGTCCCGCAAATTTGCCAGCTTTTCAAACAAACACAATATACGTGCCGAAGGGTTGTTTGTGTAAAGTGATTGCAAGGCACTCGTCTTGAGAGCAGGCCATTCCACTACATTTTGCTGGACGGATACTTTGAGCAGGGTATCTCCTTTTTTTGCTTCGTCATCGGAATTAAAGGGCGATAGCACGAGGGAGGCTGCAAACGGTTGGTCATTGATAAGCACGGGTATCAATTGACCTTTTGCGGGCCCGTCACAAAAGGTGAGTAGACTCGGCTTTTGCTCGGTTACCAGCTGAGCCATCGCTTCCAATAAGGTGACGGGGGTCGATTCCTTAAAACCCGCTACTGAACTCGCTGGTTGCATACAGCCGGTGCTGATAGTCCAGTAGCCTGCAGGGGCATTGTGCACAGAATTATGAAATTTGGTTGGAGACAGTTGCTTGGCTTCTGTATTCAAGGTGGTGCACATGTAGTGTGTAATATCGATGTCACCAAAACCTGAGCTAAACACGCAACTCAACGCAGAGGGTGCGATGCCCGCTTGTTGGCTTGCTTGCCAGGAGGTTTCCACCGCAAGTCTGACAGGCAATGGTGCGCGTCTGCGTTCATTCGAAGGAATAATTTCCGGCTTTGGGCCGGGGGCTTGATCATCTTCATACTGACCAGAGCCGGCGATATAGGCTTCAAGTATTGGCCAATTAGAGAAACCAGGTCCCCAGACACCGATACCATCGATTCGGCAAGACATAGAAGCACATGCGGTCAAACCGTTGCTCCTGGGAAAAGAATTTCAACACTTCGATTCATAACCGATCTAACACTGATCTTTTGTATTTTGATTTGAAACCGATAAACAAGCGTAGCTAAACTAGCGCACAGGCGGTTTTCTGTTTTTTTGTATCGACTCAAGTTGGGGAAAAAATGGACAGAATGGTCAGACACGACTAAAAACCAGTGTGCAATTGTTACCTCCAAAACCAAACGAATTAGACATCACATGGGTAACGGGTTTTTCCGTATTGTCCTTCATCAAATTGAGTCCGAGACCGGACTCCATACGAGTAAGATTGAGATTTCCGGGTATTAAATTTGTTTCAAATGCATCGAGCGCAATCAGCGCTTCTGTAATTCCCGCTGCGCCAAGAGTATGTCCAGTCCAACCTTTTGTCGAAGAGCATAACGTCGATTGCGGGAACATTTTACCAACCAGGGTGCCTTCTACGCTGTCGTTCGCCTGGCTGGCGGTGCCATGCAGATTGATATAATCAATATCGGCCGGAGACAGCCTCGATCGATTCAGCGCCTGTTCTATGGCGAGTTTTGCGCCTAAACCTTCTGGATGGGGAGCTGACATATGATGGGCGTCAGAGCTTTCACCATATCCGCTCAGTATTGCCTTACCTGAGACATCTGCGAAGTCCCCCTGCTCGAGTATCGCAAATCCCGCTGATTCGCCAAGGTTGATACCGTCTCTGTCTGCATCAAAAGGTCGACACGGATGTTCTGACACCAGTTGCAAAGAATGGAATCCATGTAGAACGCTTAAACACAAAGTGTCAACGCCACCGACTAGCGCAGCATCAATCAATCCAAGATCCATCCAGCGGGCCGCAGTGGCAAATACTTTGGCAGAGGAAGAGCAGGCTGTATTCACTGTCATCGCGGGCCCTGTGATCCCGGTACGTTCAGCGACATAAAGGCTGGGAGCATGTGGATTATGTACCTTGGGTTGACGATATTCCGGTTTCATCGCATTGGTTTCATCCAAATCGGCATAAGCTGTTTCCGTTCGATCAATGCTGGATGTGCTCGATCCCATCACGATTCCTACACGCTGGGGGGAATATCTTTCCTTTATTCGATTTATTGACTCGGGCAATGAGCCTAGATTTAGACCGATCTCGGCCAGAGCGTTGTTGCGACTCTGCCAAACACCGAGGTTTTGATGATCGACCTCTGACACCCTGCCAATCCAGGTAGTTAAGCTCGAGTTAGGAAAATCATTTGGTCGCAGGCCACTCGTTTGACTAAGGAGTGCCTGGCGAATCTCGGGCATACCGACTCCGGCAGCGCAAACGCAGTCATAGTCAGAAGTAACGATGGTCATTAATAAATACTGGCGGGAACAAAAGACTTTATGGCTACAGAAAAAACCCACATAGACTGCAACGGAAAAGAGTTTAACAGCTGCAAATTAGCTTATCTATCCAGAGAACCGACATTATGATTAAGCGGCACCTTTCGTGTGTGAAAGTGCATAAAAATCTTAAGGGGGAACCTCCAGACGACCCAGCGATCCAAAAACCATCCTGGGGCCTTTCTCAGTGAAGACATCAATAAAAAACTACAAACGGTATCAGAATGAAAATAGTGTTAGCGGCTTTCACCAGCGCAGTGGTATTTACGGCCTCTGCAGCCCAGGCGGAGCGACTCCCGGTTTATGAATTAGGTATCGGACCAGGAGCGATCTATCAAAACTACTATCTCGGTACCAAAGATACCCGCAGTTTTGCTTTTCCCGCGATCGTGCCGATTTACCGCGGCGAAACGTTCAAATCTGATGAGGAAGGCGCCAGAGCGCAGCTGTTTAAAGATGATAAATACAAACTGGACCTGAGTGTTGATTTCAACTTAGCGATCGACAGTGAAGATATTCGGTTGCGAGAGGGAATGCCGGATATTGATAGTGTTCTGCAGATAGGCCCCTCGCTTCAGATTACCCTTGACAAAAACGCTGATCGGGAATGGCGCATTCGGCTGCCGTTGCGCTTTGGTTCAACTATTGGCAGCGATTTCGAAACCGCTGGGTTCACCTTTTCTCCAGACATCACCTATCTGCGAGATCTGCATTTCGCAGGGAGTCCCTGGCGACTCGGTCTTTCAGCTGGGCCGCAGCTCGGTACCTCTGACTATCACGCGGTCTACTATGGAGTGGACGAAGCGTTCGTCACGGCCGATCGAGAGGCCTATGATCCCGATGGGGGACTAACAGGCTACCGATTCCTGGCAACGTTTACCTCTAAAACCCCAAAACGCATTACCAGCTGGTTTCTGCGTTATGAGAATTTGAGCGGCGCCGCCATTGAGGATTCTCCCCTGGTAGAGCAGAGTGATGGCTGGACCGTGGGGTTTATCTATAGCGTTCTTCTGTTTAAGTCGAAAAAACTGGTAGAAGTCGAGTAGTTTTATGGGTGTTGTCAGGTGCTGCGCAATCGCGCTTGGGCTGCTTATTTTACAGGGTTGTACTTCTTTCAAACCTACGGACTTGTACTATGACAGTGTACAAACGGAAGACATGGGTTTTGCGGTTGAGTACAGTGTCTACACCCCTCCTGGGTGGACCGAGGAGGAGTCACTGCCACTGATTTTGTTCTTGCATGGCGGCGGGGACAATCACACCAGCTTTGAGAAACATGGTGGTAATGACTACTTTGATGAGCAAATTACCGCGGGTGATATGCCCAGAGTGATATTGGTCTCACCAAACGGTAGATTTGGGCTTTGGGAGAACTGGCATGATGGCAGTCGACTATATCGAGACTGGGTGTTACAAGATATCGTGCCGCAGGTGCAGGATCAGTTTAATACCCTGCCATGCCCTGAACACTGCCACCTTATGGGAATCTCCATGGGCGGGTTCGGGGCATTGCGTTTCGCTTATTTCGCCGCAGATTCTTTTTCCAGCGTAAGCGCGATTAGTGCGCCAATCATTGAGAGAGAGGGCGACAAAAAACCCCGGATACCTTTCTTGATACGTTTACTCCTGCCCATCGAACGCATTTTTGGCTCCGATTTCAAAAACAATTTCGTTCGGGAAAACCCCTATAACTCCTGGGTCAACGATCCTCGTCTGCGGGATATGCGCTTGCAGCTAATCTGGGGTTCAGAAGATCGCGACGGCATACGTCTGTCCAATCGCCGCCTGTCAGCTCATTTGGTTAAAAACAATAAGTCACATGACGCGTTTGAATACCAGGGCAATCACAAGTGGGTGGCGTGGAAACCTAACTTTAATCGTGTCGTTAGTTTTCTTGTTAACAAGCAGTAGAAGAACTACTCCCGACACGTGATACAGGTCTGAGGATTGCAGCCGATTTGGCTTTCTCTTCTCTGTGGCAATTCGTGTTGATGATACTCCTTGAGTTTGTTGGATCTGCGGGAATATAAAGTAGCCGTCAGCGAAGGCGTAACACGTTTCTAGTCATCCCACTGCACGTCGAACTTTCGCACAATTGAGCCTATCTGATCGTGATTTAAAAGATTCGGGTTCATCCCTCGAGTAAGTAGAGTGAGCCTGGCGGTTTCCTCGAGTTCTTCCATGGCGTAGGTGGCGGCGAGCAAATCTTTTCCGGCCACTACCGGGCCGTGATGCGCCAATAACACAGCGGAACGTTTTCCAGCGAGTCCAGTAACCGCATCCCCCATGGCCGGGTCACCGGGCATGTAATAAGGAAGCAGCTTAACCTTACCCAGTCTCATCACGCTATAAGCGGTAATTGCAGGTAACGCGTTGTCAGGATCAATTTCCGGTAAAACTGATAATGCGACTGAGTGCGTTGAATGCAGGTGGACTACCGCCCCAGTCACAGAGCGCGTGTCGTAAAACGCCTGATGTAACGCCATTTCTTTGGTAGGTGCATCTCCCGAAATGTGATTGCCTCGCGGGTTGATTTCGCTAATTTTTGCGGGATCCAGATCACGAAAAGAGCTACCAGTTGGGGTCACCAGTAGAGAGCCGTCCTCCAGTCTTGCAGAAATATTCCCCGATGCGCCGCTGGTAAGGCCGCGATCAAACAGTGATTTCGCGATAGACGCGATTTGTTCGCGCATTGAATTGGCGTTGGTCATGAGTTTTTTAAAACAACTGCTGCTTTGTGAAAAAAGTCTGAGGCCCCAAAATTGCCAGATTTGAGTGCCAGTACCAAATCTCTGCCGGCAACCCTTAACGCCGGTACACCTGGGTCGATCATTGGCCCGATTTCCAGATCGGTGGCATTGAGCGCACTCACCACAGCACCAGATGTCTCGCCGCCTGCGCTAATCAATCGGCGTACTCCCCTTTGAATACTTTCCGCTGCGACCTGGGAGAAAAACTGCTCCACTGCTTCGGCGGCAATATCTCCACCAAATTCTGCCTGCACTTTCGTCACCTCTTCGGGTGTGTCCGATGTAAATATGAGGGGTAATGCAGTCTGTTTCATTGCCCAGTCAACTGCTTTGGAGGGGGTTTGTGATTGCTCTAGAATCTGTCGCACATCCACTTGTAGCTGCTTGCCACCACTTTCTCGATGGGCCGCAATTTGTTTTCGGGTTGCATTGGAGCAGGATCCCGACAAGATCAGCGCCGGGCCTGTTTCGCCTTGCCAGTGTTGAATAGATTGGGCCTGTTCGCGGTAACCGGGTTGATACCCCAATCCAGATCCACCGGTAACTAGATTGAATCCAGCTGTTGCCTGGTTCAGTATCGCCAGATCCTGCATTTCCAATGCATCGCAAACGATGATCTGACGGCCGTTTTTAGCCATGGCCAGAAGTGATTCAGTCGCTGATCCCGAACGCAACACATCAAGCGGCAGGTGACCGATCTGACGTTTGGTTTGGTAACCCAGCCAGCGGCGAATGTCTGGATCTGTCATTGGAGTAATCGGATGGTTTTGCAACCCGCTTTCGGACAATAGCTGGTCATGCACAAACAAGTGTCCTTGATAGATAGTTCTTCCCACAACGGGCACAGCGGGGCAAACGATGACCGGGTCGGTGGTTTGTGTTGCTTCGATTAATGCGTCAATGACGGGGCCAATATTGCCCTCTCTGGTGGAATCAAACGTCGAACAATACTTAAACAAAAACTGACGGCAACCCTGTTTTGCCAGCCACTTATAAGCGTCAAGAGATTGTGCAACGGCTTCAGCTACGGGGTTAGAGCGGCTCTTTAACGAAATGATTCCTGCTTCTACATCCCTTGCCGCACTATGATCCGGGATGCCGACATACTGCACCGTTTTATAGCCGCTTTGTGCCAACATCAAACCAACATCTGAAGAGCCGGTAAAATCGTCACCGATCACACCCAATTTCATCGTATTACTTCATTCAACTTTGAGGGCGCGGAGTTTAACATCGGAATGAGTCTGTCTTTAAACGCGTTTGTTCGGAGTGTAAATTGATCTCTACGTTTCAACTTTAAAAAATGGTATTTGCAGCACTGACTATGATTCTCTTGCTCTGCAGTTTCTTACCGCAGTGGTGGGTCAAGCGTGTCATCCGGCTGCATAGTGGTGAGATCGACACTTTGCCGGGGACGGGCGGTGAGCTGGCGGTGCATTTAATAAAGCGGTTTGATCTGAACGGTGTGCGGGTGGAAGAAACAAAACCATTTACCGATCACTATGACCCGAACGACAATTGTGTTCGTCTGGGGGCTGACAACTATCATGGAAAATCAGTCACTGCTATCGCGATTGCCGCACACGAAGTTGGACATGCAATGCAGTTTACACGCGGGGAAACCATTTCAAAGTTACGGGGTAAATACATTCCTGTCTCTATTGCCCTGGGCAAACTTGGGGCCTGGCTCTTACTGGCATTTCCGTTGGTCTCCATCATCACGAAATCTCCGTCGGCGATGATTGTCATGTTGGGGCTTAGTGTTCTCTTGCAGCTAGCTGGTGCAGCGATGTATCTGATTGTGTTGCCGGAAGAGTGGGACGCCAGCTTCAACAAAGCCTTGCCGATACTATTGGAAGGAGAGTATTTACCGGAAGAGCACCTGGACGGGGCGCGGAAAGTGTTGAGAGCAGCGGCGCTGACGTATTTTGCTGGGGCGCTGGCGAGCGTTGCGAATATTGGCAGATGGTTATTACTGCTACGGCGTTGAAGTGTTCAAGAGCGTAGACGGTTGGCGATCAGATAGAGCATCAACCCGCTTAGAGACAATAGAAGCATGACACTTAAAACAAGATTGTATCCACCGTTGCGCCATATCAACGCTCCGAGTAACGGTGCCGCAGCGCTTCCCAATAGGTAGACCAGGGCGAGAGCACCAGATTTAGCACCAAACTGGTTTTGACCTAGCAGATCTCTAGCTATCACTGGTCGAATAATGCTCACAATTCCATAGCTGCAGCCAAACAGAATGACAAATAATACGAGGAGCGAGGGGTTGGAACCGGCAAGCAGCAAAATAAGCACAGACAACCCCATAAAAATAAAACAAAAAATAGCGACCCCATGGTTAGTGACATGGGCCGCAGAGACCGTCATGATCAGCCTGCCGGTTACCTGCATGGGGCCAATAAACGCGGCAATCGTCACTGCCAGATCCTTTGCCACGGAGCGTTGATCAAGGATAGCGAGCAGGTGATGCAAGGTCACCCCGTGAACAACTCCGAGCAGAGAAAAGCTGATCGAAAGCAACCAGAACAATGGTAGTTTGGTGAGGCGGAGTGGCTTGATATGCTGTGCAGCCCTTTCTTCACTATCTCCTGGCGCGCGCTCGTTTTCCAGCTGCCTCGAGGCAGACCACAGGGCCGGCGCAGAGATAAATAAAACAATCAGGGCAAAAATGCGCAAACACTGACGCCATCCGTACGCTTCGCTGAGAACGTGGGCTAGAGGAAAACTGATCGCGCCGGCGAAACCGGCGAGCAGGGTGATGCCAATGATGGCCTGTTTGGCATGCGCTCCCCGGCAGCGGGTTACGATGGCGAAGCACGGCTCATATAGCGTGCAGGCAAAAGCAAACCCGATGACGCACCAACCCAGATAGAACTGCCATATCATGTCGACAAAAGACAACAAATACAGCGAAAATGCACCTAAGATGCTGCCAAATCCCATAACTAGGCTGCCAAGTCCACGATCTATCCAATTGCCAACCAGCGGTGCAAAAAATCCGGACACTAAAATCGCCAAGGTGATGGCACCGGTTATTTCGGACCTTGCCCAGGCCATCGACATCTCCCAATCCAGCAACAATGCCGGAAAGACGTACAACAGGCTGGCCCAGACCGTAATTTGACCCAAAGCCATCAATAAAAGCTGTCTGTCACGAAACATTTTGGCTGAATTTAGAGACGGTTTCCCGGCAGATCATAGACGAACGCAAGGCTGAATTGGTGTCCACTCGAGAAATCACGATGTTACAAAAAAATGAAAAAAGTTTTTGACGAACCCAACATATTGGGGTTACTATCGATAAATCGCCACTACATATAGCCACTTGGCTTTTTTCGCGTTTTATTTGGGGAAATCAGTTAGTTGCGAAATAGAGATAAGGAAACTTCTAATGTCGAAAAATCAGGAATAAGCAAGGAAAGTAAAAGATGTTGAAAAATTAAAAATTAGCTAGCAAGAGGATAAACAACGTATGAAAACGGCCAACGCAGCCGCCACCGCCGCCCCTCAGGCGAGTGAAACTATGAAAACACAAAGCCACACTGGTCAATCGCTAGATGCGCTTTCCCTTCAGCCGGCTTCCATTGATATCTGGGATAAGAAATATCGATTGAAAACCATGGAAGGCGAACCAGTGGATGCCAGTATTGAAGAAACTTACCAGCGAGTTGCCACCGCTTTAGCCGAAGTTGAAGAAGGAAAAGCCAAACAAGCTCTTTGGCATGACAAGTTTGTCTGGGCTTTGCAAAACGGCGCGATTCCCGCGGGGCGCATTACCTCCAATGCCGGAGCACGAGAACATAAACCTGCCACCAGTACGATTAACTGTACTGTCTCTAACACCGTCCCTGACTCTATGGATGGCGTTTTGAGCTCTGTTCACGAAGCTGGCCTGACTTTGAAAGCAGGCTGCGGAATCGGATACGAATTCTCCACGTTGCGTCCCAAGGGCGCATTTGTCAGCGGCGCCGGGGCCCACACCTCGGGGCCGCTGTCCTTTATGGATATATTCGATTCCATGTGTTTTACAGTGTCATCAGCAGGTGGGCGACGTGGTGCACAGATGGGCACCTTCGATATCAGTCACCCAGATATTCAGGACTTTATTCGTGCTAAACGGGAAGATGGTCGGTTACGTCAATTCAATTTATCCTGCCTGATTACTGATGAGTTTATGCAGGCGGTCAGAGATAACGCAGAGTGGAAGCTATCATTTCCTGCAACCAAGCTTGAAGTGGAAGATGAGCGCTATGACATTGTCTGGAGAAACTGGGCTACCTCTGAGGGCTATACAACTAATGATCGTGGTGAAGTAGCTTGTCGGGTTTACAAGACCATCCCGGCAACCAAATTGTGGAATCAGATTATGAGCTCCACTTATGACTATGCGGAACCGGGTTTTATTCTGGTCGACAAGATCAATGAGATGAACAACAACTGGTTTTGCGAGAATATACGTGCCACTAACCCGTGTGGAGAGCAGCCCCTGCCACCGTATGGTGCCTGTCTGCTCGGGTCGGTAAATCTCACGCGATTCGTCGAAAACCCCTTTTCCGATGAAGCTGCGTTTAACTGGGAGAAATACCGCGAAGTCGTTGCAGTATTCTCTCGTATGCTCGACAACGTGGTGGAAATAAACGGTTTGCCATTGACCCAGCAGCAGGATGAAATCCGCTCCAAGCGTCGTCACGGCATGGGCTTTTTGGGTTTGGGTTCCGCCTGTACCATGCTCAAAATGAAGTATGGCAGCAAGGAGTCGTTGGAGTTTACCGAAGAAGTCGCAAGGCAGATGGCCCAGGTGGGTTGGGAGACGGGTGTTGATTTGGCCGAAGAAAAAGGTTGCGCGCCGGTACTGACAGAGGATTTCACCGTTACCACTGAAATGCTGGCACATCGCCCTGAAATGATCAAAGACGGTTATCAGGTTGGTGATGTTGTGAAAGGTGCGGTATTAATGGGTCGATACAGTCGTTATATGCAGCAGTTTCCCGAAGACCTGCAAAATGCGATTGCAGAAAAAGGCTGTCGCTATACCCACCATACCTCGATAGCACCCACAGGCACGATAAGTTTGTCGTTGGGGAATAACGCCAGCAATGGTATTGAGCCATCCTTTGGTCATATGTATAGCCGTAACGTGATTCGCGAAGGCAAAAAGTCGAAGGAAAAGGTGGATGTATTCTCCTACGAATTGCTGGCCTATCGTCATTTGGTTAACCCTGAAGCGATGCCGTATTCTGAAGACGAGGATAAACAGCTGCCGGAATACTTTATTACCGCAGATGACATCAAGCCCAAGCAGCATGTAGACGTTCAGGCCGCGGCGCAAAAATGGATAGATTCATCCATTTCCAAAACAGCCAATGTTCCTACCGATTTTCCTTTTGAGGATTTTCAGGATATTTATCAGTATGCCTGGGAGAAGGGGTTAAAGGGGTGTACTACTTTCCGTTTTAATCCTGAAGTGTTTCAGGGTGTGCTGGTAAAAGAACAGGATCTTGAAAATACCACTTACCGATTTACCCTGGACAACGGTGAAGTTGTAGAAGTCAAAGGCAACGAAGAAATCGATTACGATGGTGAAACCCATACCGCAGCGAATCTATTCGACGCCCTGAAAGAAGGCTACTACGGCCGGTTCTAGGAGAGATAATTTAGAATGAGTATTAAAATTGAGAAGAAGATCGTTGGCTATGATGTGATCAAGCCGGATGATCCGCAGGTTGAGAAAGCGAAAGCAGATATCAAGGAATCAACCATCGACAACGACACGCGAGAGCAAGCCAAAATCGTGCAGATGCACGAGAAGGTTGTTCGCCCGGAAATGTTGATCGGTAGTACCTACAAGATCAAAACCCCAGTTTCTGAACATGCTTTTTACATCACCATCAACGATATGGTGCTGAACCCCGACACTCCCTATGAAAAGCGACGGCCGTTCGAGATTTTTATCAACTCGAAAAACATGGATCACTATCAATGGATTTCGGGTTTAACGCTGATTATCTCGGCCGTGTTCCGTAAAGGCGGTGACGTCACATTTCTGGTGAATGAATTGCAGAGTGTGTTCGATCCAAAAGGCGGCTACTTTAAGAAAGGCGGTAAGTTTATGCCCTCACTGGTAGCAGAGATTGGGGAAGCGATTGAAAATCATCTAAAGATGATTGGCATGATTGTGGATCCAGGCCTAGACGAACATCAACAAAAGCTGATTGACGATAAACGCAAGGAATTCAATGAGAGGCAACAGGCTTCTTCGGGTCAGGCATCTAGCTCCGAGTTCCCTGAAGCGGCAGTGCTTTGCGCCAAATGCAATACCAAAGCTTCAATCATGATGGACGGATGTATGACCTGTTTGAATTGCGGTGATAGTAAATGCGGTTAATCTGCCTACTGGCGTAGATAATCGCTCGAGTTAGTCTGGTATAAGTCAGGCAAAGGTCAGGTAGCGATCAGGCAATAACTGTAGCGAGGTTTATTCAGCACTACTTCTGCTACAAAGCGCGCTGTGATACGGTACAGAAATCTGAATTTTTGTACCGTATCCGAAGATGGAGTTGTTTCTCCTGCTTGTGCCAGCAATTTTTATCCCCGTCGGTTTGAGTATCGCTGGTATTTGGTGGTTGCTGAGTGATAGCAACGATGAAGAATATGAAAGTGATGAAGATAGCGCGGAAGCTGACGATTTTGATGGGCTGTAACAGGGTTACTCGGGCCGCTTAAGTTGTGACGCCAAAAAGGGAATTCAAATACTCGCCTCGATTACAACCAGCTTTTTTATAACCGTTCGTTTTGGGTAACTGTGAGTGACCGGGTCAACTGCAGTCTTTTGTTCTTCCTCCTGATCCTTCGTCTTTATTCATTTGTCGGGCTCAATGTTGCTGCCCGATTGGAACAGCAGGAAGCTCATCCGGATCAGCGAATCCTGGTTTAAATATCTCACTTCGGATAGCGACCAGTTTAGTAATTCTCGCGGCAACTTCGAATTCACCATCGACCTTACCGGCGCGGATAGCTTCTGATAGTTCAGCGTCACTGCTCCAATCTCCACACTCTGTTAGCGCTTTTTCGGCTCTTGTTCGGTCACCGGCATAGAGGTGTTCTCTCTCGACGATGCCCAATACATTCTTTACCATAAGCGCGGTCAGTTTATTTGGTGAAGATAACTCTCCTAGCACTGAGTCACTTAAGGAAGCTCTGGCAATGGCAAGGAGGTCTTTACCGGTAGATTGATGTGGTCTTTGTGGATGGGTGGAAGGCGCAATTTCATTGGTACAACCAAGGTCTCTCTGATCTTCGGCATGTTGGCAGATGTTCCCGCCGGTCATCCTCATGATGATTAATTCAAGCTGGTCGACAATACGGCTGGTTATTGCCATGGCAAGGGAGGGCTCTTTACCAGAAAGATGACGATCGCCCTGTTGCAATGCTATGACCGCCCATCGGAGATGGGCGACCAGTTCCCAGAACTTGACCGCATCATGTGCGATTTTTCGTCCACTCGCCATTTCGTAGGCGTCGTAGAACGTAGTACGGCTGGCGAGCCCTCCGGCCTCCAGATCTGGGCGGCTAAACCTCCAACATTCGGCACAAAACCAGCCAATATCCGACATCGGATCACCAAAGCCACTGAATTCCCAGTCCAAAATCGCAGTAAGTTGGTCTTCGTGGATCAAAAAATTTCCGGTACGGAAATCGCGATGGATAAAGACCGACTCCAGCTGTTCTGGCATATGGCGCTGTGCCCAGCGAAGCCCCCACTCGAGGGCAGGACGACAGATCTGATGTAGATCCAACCACCGCCGCAGATCTGACAGCTCTCCTTGTGCGTGATTTCGTCGCGAACGACCAATACTACGCAGCCCGAATTCGGCTGGATCCAGATCATGTATTTTTGCCATCTCTGCTGCCAGCTGTTGGGTGATGACCTCGCCGACACCACTACTGGCGGCGTTCTTTACGACTTTTGGACCAAACCCAAGCCCGTCGACTTTATCAACGAGTGAAAATCCTTGACCGAGAATAGCGTCATCGCCACAGTAAGCGACGGGTGCGGGAACGGAGACACCATGTTGATAAGCGGCTTGCAAGATACGAAACTCTTCTTCTCGGCTGCGGCTTTCGGCAATAGTGGCTGCGGCATTGGTACGAAGAACAAACTCCTTAAGCTGTTTCTCGTTGTTTTTAATCAATAGCGCATGCACCAACCAGTTTTGCTGTATCGCACCGCCATCCAATTGGGAGAACTGTTCAATTTCAACCTGATCTGCTGAGCAGACCTGTGCGATCCATGATGCCAGTTTTCGCAGGCCATCCGGATTAATGGACAGACTCATAGCGAGCTAACTCCAAGACCAGAAATTGTTACCCTGATCCTGATACATTGCTGAAAGCACCATTTGATGTACTTCGGACGCACCATCCACAAGTCTGGCCTGACGGGCATAGCGGTAAATCCATTCCAAGATAGTGTCTTTAGAATAGCCTCTTGCGCCGCAAAGCTGAATCGCGGTGTCTGCGGCCTGATGTAAGGTATCGGCGACATGCAACTTTGCCATTGAGATCTCCTTCTTTGCGAAGTCTCCCTGATCCAGTTTCCAGGCAGCATGCATTACCAGCAGACGGCCAATTTGAATCGAGTGGGCAAGTTGACCAAGCTTTAATTGCACAGACTCTCGATCGGACAATCGCATCCCAAAGCCTTCGCGCTGGGAAACGTAGTCATTGGCAATTTCCATACAGCGCTTCGACAGTCCCAGCCAGCGCATACAATGTGTCAGGCGCGCAGGCCCCAGACGGATCTGGGTGAGTTTGAGGCCGTCACCTACTTCCATCAGCCGATTTTCGTCAGGGATACGTAAACCATCGAATTTAAGTTCACAGTGCCCTCCATGCTCTTCCGGGCCCATAATGCCAATCCGTCGAACAATCTCCCAACCCGGTTGGTCTTTGTGAAAGAGAAAAGCGGTTAGAGCGCGTCTTTTTTCTTGTGGGTCAGGATTGGTCCGGGCAACTAGAATAAAGTGTGCCGCATTTGCGGCACCCGTGATAAACCATTTTCGTCCCTCTACCACCCATTCTTTGCCCCGTAGTGTGGCTGTGGTTTGGATCATTGAAGGGTCAGAACCCCCTCCAGGTGCTGGTTCGGTCATCGCGAAAGCGGATTGCACCTCGCCTTTTATGATGGGTTCTAGCCAGCGATTCTTCTGTTGTTCACTTCCCACCTTCTCTAGCACTCGCATATTGCCATCATCGGGGGCAGCACAATGAAAAGTAACCGGACCAAATATTGATCGATTCGCTTCTTCATACAGAATCGCCTGGTCGGTAAACGAAAGGCCCATGCCGCCTCGTTGCGTTGATACCTGTGGTGCCCAAATTCCCGCTTCGCGGGCTAGCTGGCGTTTTTTATTCAACAAATTCTGGTCGATATTTTCATACTGATCAAAATTGTCACTTTCACTTTCCAGCGGCAATAAATGTTGATCCACGAATTCGCCGACGCGTAGCCGGAGCAATTCGATAGCTTGGTTTGCGGAAAAATGGAGGTTTTCTGGAGACATAGAAGAGTGTTGAAGGGTTGAATTTGTCGATGAAAGGAGACTTTAGTTAATCCGATTCACAATTTTCGGCTGGTTTGACAATATTTGTCATGTCGAAATCGTCATTTTTCACTTAATTTGCGCATTGATACACTGACCATTTTAGGCGGTCGCAAATTCCGATAAGCATATTTAAAATTTTATTATTGTTTGTTTTCAATTAGATAAGTATTTTTATTGTCAAATTTAAATACAGATATAAAAGTTGGCACGGCCATTGCTTTAATCAAACCAGAAGCCGCAAGGCTGGGGGTATTGACCAAAACCGACAAGTTCATAGAGGTGAAAGTGGTACGTTGAAAGGGAAGGTTCGAATCGGTCTTTAGACTGACTGGTAAAGAGCCTTCCCAATTTTTTTTGGGGAAACGTTACAAAAGCCACTTAATCACCCATAACTTAATACTAAAGCGTAAAGATAGATCCCGAAACAGGGACAAAAAATTAAATTGAGCTCCAGGGTATCGGGAGCGGACAAAAAAATGAAAGTTATAAATACAACATTAAATGAAAAAGAGTTAACTCAGCTGGCATTAGCAGCAACTGATGTGGTTCACGCGATGGACCTCGAGCTGCCTGATTTCACTGAAACCAAAGCACTGTTCATAGCGCTTTTGGATACTCTCGAAGAGCGTTATAAGGATAATGAATTATTATTCGATGCCCGAGCGGCAATTTTGAGTCAACCGACTCGCAAGATGGACATCTACATGATTACCCAGAAGCTGGTCAAGCTGGCTCGTGCCGGACGACCTTCCGCAACGGAACGGTTTGCTTCTCGCCAAGTTCGGCAGTTTTCCGGTGTTGTTCGCCACTCCGCATTTGACACACTGACCGTGGCAGCGAATCAGCACTAGGCTTCCTCGCAGTCGCAAGGGCTGCAGAGTCAAACAATAAAAACGCCCGCGTATGCGGGCGTTTTTTTGTTCGTTTATGTTTCGATCAGTTCTCGGCATAATTCAGGGAGATTTCATACACTATTGGCTTTAATCAGCGTGTAATACACACTTGCAGGGGAGCTACACTGAAACAATTAAACTTTTTGTTTAGATCGTGTCAAATGCGGTTTCTCGCTCCAGTGGTGCATCGCAATATCCAAGCTTTAACTGCCATCGCGATGATTTTAGGCATGCTCATGCTGACAGGTTGTGTCAGCACTCCACCGAACCATCGCGAAAACCTTTGCAAGATATTTATGCAAAAACCCGGTTGGTATGCAGCGTCGGTAAAGGCCGCTTCGCATTGGAAGGGGCCGATACACGTCCCGATGGCCATTATGGCTCAGGAATCCGCTTTTCGAGCGAAAGCCAAACCGCCAATGCGCTTCTTTCTTGGGATCATCCCATACGGTCGTGCTAGTAATGCCTATGGTTATCCTCAGGCTCTGGACAGCACCTGGGCAACTTATCGTCGAGACGCGGGATCGATATTCAGTCAGCGAGACAATTTCGATGATGCCATTGATTTCATACAGTGGTACATGCATCAGACTGCCATTCAGAACAAGGTACCCAAAAAGGACGCCTACAATCAGTATTTGAATTACCATGAAGGACAAGGTGGGTTCCGGCGTGGCACTTACCGGAAAAAGCAGTGGCTGATCAATACCGCCCGACGAGTTGAGCAACGGTCACAGCGATACCAACAGCAGCTGGCTAGTTGCTTGCCTGCTCTTGAGAAACGCAGGAAGCGGCGGTTTTTCTTTTAAACAAAGCAGAGAATGAGATACTAGTAAATCGATGACTTCTGAAGAGAAAACGGGAAAGCGAATTTCCCTGGTGTTAGGCAGCGGTGGTGCCAGGGGTTTAGCACATATTGGTGTCATTCACTGGCTAGAGGAACATGGCTATGAAATAGTCTCTTTAGTCGGTTGTTCCATGGGAGCATGCATTGGCGGTATACATGCAACGGGAAAACTGAGTATCTATGAGGAGTGGGTGCGCGCTATTCGTAAGCGACATATTGTGTCTTTGATGGATGTGACTTTTCGAAAAGGCGGATTACTCAAGGGTGATCGCTTGTTTACAACCCTTCGAGAACTCCTGGGGGAGCATCAAATTGAGGATTTGCCGATTAAATTCACTGCAGTGGCTGTCGACATCAATAAGTCTAGAGAGGTGTGGTTGACTGAGGGGCCGATGTTTGACGCGATTCGGGCATCGACCTCTATTCCTTTGCTATTCACTCCAGCTAATGTTGGTGACAGGAAATTGATAGATGGTGCGGTGATGAATCCGATTCCCATTGCTCCCACGGTTGGCGATCATACCGACCTGGTGATTGCCGTAAACGTGAGTGGTGAACTTACGGAAGGAGTAAGTAGTGCAGCCAAAATTCAAGTGGATGAAGATACACATAGCGAGACCAGGACAGGTAAATTGCAGGAGCGGATTGTTCATTTCCTTGAAGGAATGAGTAGCCATCGATCGGCCCATAAAGAGGAGGAAGAGTCCATCACCGATGTTGTGTACACGGCGTTCGACGCAATGCAGAGCACCATTGCGAGACAGAAGCTTGCAGCTTATCCGCCTGATATTTTGATAGACATTCCCCGCAATGTGGCAAGTATTATGGAATTTGATCGAGCGGAAGAGTTGATCGAGCTGGGATATACTGCTACCGAACGTACTATGAATAAAGCCCCATTGGCTGAACTATCTGATTGACAATTGTCAGATCTGACTGGAAATGAATTCGCATTCCGTGATTACAACGTGGTGCTGTTACACTTCAAGCCATTCTAACCAACCAAAAATCATTACTGATCCATGACCATGAACCTGTACGGGAGTCTATTGTCTCCGTTTGTTCGACATTGCCGCATTGCACTAATGCAGGAGCAAATCGCCTTTGAATTTGTTGAAGCGGATAATGATACGAGCGCAGAACAATCACCAACCAAAAAAGTCCCGTATTTAAAAGACGGCGTTTTATTGTTGAGCGATTCCAGTTCCATTGTGAAATACGCAAGGGAGCACTCCGGGAACAAACGATTTCTTGAAGACATCAACGACTTTGAACTCTTTACGATGACCAATACGCTGGTTGATAGTGCTCTCAATTTATTCTTTTTGGAAAAGCATGACTTGACCCCTGCGAACGTGGGTTATCTGGCGCGGCAACAATCGAGGCTAGATGATGGTCTGAAAGAGTTAAACAACCGTTTTGATCCATCCAATGGGGTTGCAACTGATAGCGCTATCCGATGCGTATGCTTTATCGACTGGGCGCTGTTTCGCAATCGGATCTCTATCGACGGTCTTGATAATCTGCAA